>DAOURA010000003.1 GCA_030625325.1 Marinosulfonomonas sp. | reverse complement strand
TATTATGTGTTTGGTATAGGGAACAAGGAAAATAGTGATGAAACCAGAACTACAAAAAGCAGTAATTGGCGGTGTCGCCGGAACGGTCGTAATGACCCTGATGGCGATGTATGTGGCGCCGATGATGACCGGCATGGCGATGGATATCGCCGCCATGCTTGCAGGCATGATGGGGATGGGCTGGATGATGGGCATGGTTGGACACATTATGATGGGCGTGGTTATTTTTCCGCTGATCTATGTGTTCATTGTTTATAATCGTGTGCCCGGCAGCCCGCTGGTGCGGGGTCTGATATGGGGCGTTGCCCTGTGGGTTATGGCCGTTGCCGTTGTGATGCCTATGGCTGGGGCCGGCGTTCTTATGGCGAACATGGGCGGTATGATGGCCGTGATAGCGTCATTGATGGCGCACCTGGTTTACGGTGGTTTGCTGGGCCAGATTGCCGGTGGCGGATCAGGGGAATAACCCCGTCAAAAGGCCACGTCGTAATGGATGGGCCGCATGAATAAAAACACCCCGACCAACTGGCCGGGGTGTTTTTCTGTTTCTGTCAGGATGGTTGTGTGCCTGGCCCTAACCGGCCTTGGGGCGTTCCACGTACATTTCTTCGACTTCGGCCTCTGTCATCACCCGGCGGTCGCCTTTGAATGAATAAAAATCGGGCTTTCGGTCAATATATGTTTCGGCTGTCAGCTTCATGCCCTCAAAATCGTCCAGCGTTCCGGCAGACAGGCTTAGCATGCCGTCCATCGCCGCCGGTGCGACGTGGCGCACGAACATGCTGGTGCCGCACAGGCGGCAAAAACATTGCCGATCCCGCGCAGAGCTGGCGTAATGCACAAGGCGCCCCCAACCGTGAAATTCCATGCTTGAGGCCCGCACCATGATTGTGAGGGAAACCCCACCAGTCCAGCGGCGGGAATTTTCGTCATGGTTGGCGAAAACCTTTTCCACGGGCTTAAGAAATTTGTAACTGACAGCGCCACACAGGCAACGCCCGGTCTGTTGACCGTCCGCCCCCTGTTCGATTGATGTCTTCACCAGTGTGGGAAGCATATCGCGCGACATCGCCGGGGCCAGCGCGCTGTGGGTCGATGGGCTGTCTGCGCCGGGTTCTGCATCATCGCCGAACCCAAAAGGACATTTGCCTTCGGTTTCTTCAGTCATTTCTTTGCCTACTCATTTTAGGTTTGTTACGCGGCGTCCACGCCCTGAATGGTTTTTCCTTCGCAGTCCATACAAAAGATTTCACCGGTGCGCATGTGCATACGAACTTTGTCACCTTCGAATACTTCGCTGACGCAGCCATCACAGACAGTGCCAACCTCCATGGTTTCTTCGGAATATCCTTCAAGATAGCGTTCAATCCCGTGCTGGATCATACCGCGCGCCGCTGGTTTGACGATTTCACGGCGAAACAGTTCATGAACCGCGGCCCAGCGGCCCAACAGATGTTCAGGCACGCCGTGTTCGCGGGCGACTTTCATGATCAGGCGTTCGCGGTAATCAAACAGTTCATCAGAAATTACCATCCAGTGGTGGGCGTTAAACGGCTTTTCCCCAAAGTATAGTTTTGAACCGCTGAACATATCCTGAAGAAAGTTGTATTGCTTATCGATCGCCCGTTGCAGGGTGGTGCGGTGAAAAAACGGTGCAAGGCGCGGGTCCATATAGGCCTTAGTGTAGAAATCGGTCAGGATACGGGTCAGTTTTTTGCCGTTTTCAAGGGCTTCCCAAAGTTCAGGATCAGCCTGAAGGTTTTTGAACTTTGTGTCTTCATCGGGCATGAAAGGTGCAGCAGGTTCAAAGGCGTCGCTGTACAGGTGTTCAAGGGGCGCACCCTGTCGCAGGGCCTGAATGCGCACACCTTCAACCATATCGGGCGAGCCACATACAAACACAGCCGTGCCTGTCAGGTCGGGGTTTTCGAGAAGCGCAATATCAGCAACCCGGGTGGGGACGATATTTTCGACCTCTTCACGGGATGCAATCTGGGTGATTTTCACACGCTCGGGGTCAATATCTTTCAACATTTCGCGCAGGTGCAGATCAGCGTTGGTTTTGGCACCATGATAAAACTGAATTGGGGCGTCGTGGCCGCGCGCCAGTGCGTCGTGTACAATGCCCATTAGTGCGCCACCACCCGTTCCGGTGCCAACCAGAACCAGCGGGGTATTTTTCAGTTCATCCCGGTAGGTAAAGTGCCCGCCCGGCCCCTGAAATTTCACGCTGTCCCCGACGTTCAGGGATTGGGCCACCCATCCGCTGAGGGCACCGCCTTCGTATACCTTAATATGCAGGTCCATGTAAAAATCGGTGGCCATACTGACGATGGAATAGTTTCGTGTGGCGCCATTTTCGTTCATTAGTGCGATCCACTGGCCAGGTGCCCAGGGGGTTGCGACCTCAAGTTCCAGGCGAAGCTGGATGATGTTGTCAGTGATCCAGTTCTTTTCAAAGACAACTGCGTTTTGCGTGCACAGGGACAGGTCGGGCAGTTTTGCTTCGACTTCGGTCATGTCGTTGGCAAGGCATGGCAGGAAGAAACCGTGGTCCTGCAATTCCTTCGGCAGGCGTTCTTTTGCGGCCTTTCCCGGATCGCCAGCTGTTGTCTGCATCATGCAGGAACGGCAGGCCCCCTTACGGCAGGAAAAAGTAACCGGTGCCCCGCGGCGCAACATTGCGTCCAACGCGCGTTCGCCCGGTTTGACTTCGTATGTTTCACCCTGAAATTTTATCCAATTTTTATTTTGTGCCATTGCCACGCTCCATTTTTCTATTTGAATCGAAAAACAAAGCAGTTTGGCAGAATTGAGGCAGCACAAAGAAGTTAGCAATAGCCAATAAAATAAGAGTTAAATACAACCTTAACGGGTGCTTTTTTGGGTAAAAGTTTAGAAAACCTTTCCAAGGGGTTCCCGGAAAAATTACCTATTTTGTCAGAGATGCAATCTTGGGCAGGTCCCGGCCCAGCTGAACCAGAATGTTTGTGGCGTCAATCACCGGGGTGTCCCCGTCTTCGACCTGAAGAAGGATCAACAGGTCCAGTGCGTCATGAAACTGTGGCAATATCCAATCAGTTTTGTCGTCAAGAACGTCTGCTTCTGAAATGGTATCGATGATTTCCATAACCACATCGCAACTGGTCTGAATATAGTCCCCGTCGTCGATGCTTTCCGGGGTCTCGGCAATCGTGATTAAGGCATCGACCTTCAGGTTCCAGCTTTGCAGGATAGGATGCAGGTCTTTGGCTTCTTGTGGTTTGCTGGGCGCCGGTGTGGGTGCCTTTGCTGGCGGCGGCGGGGTTTCAACCTTCTGCTTTTTGTCAGTATTGCGGGCCATGACGAAGGGGACGAATTTTGATTTTGCCGTCGCGCCAATGTCGCTGATCAGGGTTTCCTGAATCAGATCAACTTCGGACAGGATATTGGCAAGAACCGAAGCTGCGCCACTGTCTTTCCACATTCGTTTATCGGTGGTTTTACCACCGGGGGCCGCATCAATAGCGGTGGGCGCGGCAAAGGATGCAATAGCCTGAAAGCCGGGGCCCGCCTGTTTCATCAACCGGGACATGACCCGTTCAAAACCATGCTGTGCCGCCGGCAGATCAACGTGGGTTACAACCAGAATTCCGTGGTCACGAATTTTTTCGGGCAGTTTTGACCATTGCTTTTTTTCTGGCTCGGCCCAAGCCTGAAGCACATTGGTACACCAAACCAGCATATCCGCCCGTTTGATCATTTCTTCCACACGCCTGTCGGGCTTTGCGGGCTGCTGCGCGCCGGGGGCGTCAAAGAAATTGAACTGTTTCAGGATCGGGTTGGGCAACTGAATAACAATAAAGTCTGGGTTTTCTGCCGTTAGTTCAACAAAATCGATGTAATCGGCAAGGGCATTGACCTTTTTCCCCCACCAACCGGCACCAGCACCGATTGCTGCGCCATAGCGAAAGATAAGTGGCGGCAGGCCACCGGACAATATGCTGGCCGGGATAAGCTGTTCGCCGGCCAGAATGTTAGCAAGCGTTGATTTGCCCGAGCCATATTCACCCCCGATGAAAATACGGGTTGGGCGATTTAGCCGGGTTTCGAATTGCCGGGCCAATGTGCGCAATTCAGAAAGTTCACCGGTATTTGCATTGGGGTTCTGCGCTGTTTTCTTTTGAAATTCCTGAAAGAACTTAATCAGGTTTTGTGCGCTGTTTTCAGATGCCATTTACATTACCACCTGACCCTGTTCTTTTTTCCCGTTAGTGGGGGCGGTTTTTTGTTTCTGGTTGTCGTGTTCGCGCTGTTCCAGTTCTTGCATCAGGGCATCAATTTCCAGATCATTGGAAAGTTCGTGATCCCAGAATAATTGTTCATCGGTGATGTCAAAATCGCCATGCACAGTCAGGCTTTGTGCAACCACGGCTGCCTTGTCCGCCCCCAGCCCCATATGAACCAGTTGTGATCCAATGGTGCGCTCGGCGTCATTGTTGTCAGGGTTGGCGATAACAATCAGACCTTCGCCAGCATCCAGCAGGCGCTGCATATCCCGGCACAGGTGTTTGCATTCCGGCATGGGGATCAATTTGCCCTCGGGCATGAACCGCCAGATGCCTGTCAGGTCTGCGTCCGCTAGCGTTTTGGAACTGGGTGAGCGTTGCCCGTCAACCATGACAACCGTATCAATCCCCAACCCCTTAATCGCGGTAAGTTCAGCGTTTGAAATACCGTTCGGGCTTTGGGGGGTGTAGACACCCAGCTTATTTTCAACGGCCCAGCGCAGGGGGTTTCCGTCGCTATAGTCATTGTCGCTAAGGTGCAGGTTTTCCGGCACTTCGCGCAAATCAGAGCGCAGATGGCTGGGCAGGGTCCCCGGTTTAACCACGACCACGCCGCCGGTGCGCACAAACTGACGCCCGGCATCTGATTTTGGGGTCTCAAAAAATTCTTTGGCCGGGGTGTGTTCCTGTGCGATGCCACCGGCGACCAGCAGAACGCTTTGGGCATATTTTGCGACCTGTTGCTGATTATGGGACACCATCAGCACGGCGCGTGATTGCGATATTTCGACCAGCCGTTGAAGGACTGTGTCGGCCTCATCCGGGGGCAGGCGGGCGGTCACTTCGTCGATGCACAAAAGCTGCGGATCATTTTTCAGCAACATATCGATGACCTTCATGGTCTCGCCGATATAGCGCATGGCCTTTTGGCGGAAAATTGGCGGGCGGTTGTCGTCGCAAAAGGCAACCCCGGCGTATTCCATATGCTGCCAGTCGGCCTTAAACAGCAGCGGATCAAAAATACCCCCCAGCCAGGCCAGCAATGATGATTTGCCAACACCCACCGGCCCCATCAGGGCGGTGATCCCGGTTGGTGCAACCTCAAAATTCAGGCCGTGGTATAGTTGTTGGTTTGCCACCTTCAGGTTCAGTTCCCTGATGGCAAGAATAGGCCGTGTCATCCCGCTGCACCCCAGCCGAATGCTTTGGTGGCGCAGGACATGATGCGTGTCAGGTCAGCGTTTTTGAATACGGCAACAACGGTTCGTTCAGAATCGGCAAGAAAGCAGACTGAAGTGTGTTCCAGTTTTGGTGACTTCAATACGATCAACTGATCAGTTTCAATCACGGCACTTGTTGCGGATATCCATTTTGTGATGTCGTTCACAATATCTTTGCCGGTTTCTTCCCATTCACTTTTGACTTTGGTGGCGCCGGAAAATTCGATCAGGCTGCCATCTTTTGAAAAGATAGAGATGTTCAGGCATTGGTCTTTGCAGGCCTCAAAAAAAGCAAGCCCGACCTGCCCGGTGCCGGACGGCAGTGGGGCCGGGCTTTGTGGTTTGTCGGGCTCTGCCTTTTGAATTCTGGTTGTGGTTTTTTTGCTGGGTTTCGGGCTGTCTTTGACAGGCACAGCTTTTTCTTTTGGCTTTTCTTCTGCTTTTGCGGGCGCATCTTTGAAGACGTGCCCCTCGCAGGCCTTATGCAGGGCTTTGGTTGTAAAGCCTACTTCGCTGACCGAATAGACTTGATCAGGGGCATTGGATGTGACTTCCAGGGGGCCGCTTTCGGAAACAAATGCACAAAGCATTGCAGCGATTTGTTCAGATTGTTTGTCCAGCTTGGCGTCATTGCGCCCGGCAAAAACAAGGGCCTTGTCGCCGCCGCCAATAAGCGTTTCCGGTTTGCAGTGAATAATGCGCAGTAGCCTTTGACTGCCTGCGTCCACGATAAGTTCGCTCTTTGCTATACTAAAGACCAGTGATCGTGGAAGAACAGTTTCACCAATTTCGGTAATAATTGCTGATAGTTTGTCTGCAGAGTTTACTGTGGACAACACCCGTGAACTTGGGCTGCTTTTTTCAGCGCCGCCTTTTACAAGCTTTAAAATACCAACAATGGATTCGCTTAGGGACATTATGAACAGCTCTTGGATAAAGGGTTATTTGGGGTGCGCTCTGCATGGGCTAAGCCACGCAGAGCGCCTGTTCGTTCTTTAGACCGCGGCGCAGATGGCATCAACACTCATGCGGGATTTTGTCAGAACCATGCCGGGGTTGGCATTTTTACGGCACACAAAGCAGATTACGTGGCTTGGGTACTTTTTGGTGCGAATAAAAGTGTGCAGCAGGTTTTCACTGAAGATGAACATTTCCTGAAAGTAGTGGGAATCGTCACCTTCGGTTCCGCGGAACTTTTTGAAGATGTTTTCGATATAGGTCACGCTGGCACCCTGAAACAGGTCGGCTGTCGCCGCGGCCAGGGTGTCGATCACTTCTTGTGGGTGCGAATCAACAGTCTGAACTGACAAAACCATGCCAGAATCCATATCGACGTAACCGGAAGCCAGACATTCTGGAACGCCGGTCATTGCTGTTTGTAGTGCTTTATCTAGTGACATTGTGTTTCTTTCTTTCTTTCTCGGAGGTTAATAGTTTTTTGTAGTAGTTTTATCGTGTGATCTGGTTGGCGGATTTTGCCGACCTTTTCGGTTTTGATGCTTCCAACCTGATAATTGTTGTGCTGGTTCTGAGTTTTAACACCAACTGAAAATGGTTCAGATCACACTAATATTTCAGAAGGCGTTTGCAGTTTCGCGTCTGTAGGCTGCGAACTCCTCTAAAAATTCCATCTGTTCTTCAGATTCGATCCATTTATTGCAGGCGCGTTTAACGCTTTTGATGGCTGCATCGCTGTCGGGTGAATACCAGATTAGCTGTGACGCCAGCAGGGTGCCGGTTCGTCCGTGGCCACCATGACAGTGGAACACCACGGCCCGTTCGGATGAGACATATTCATCAACCTTGGCGCAGGTCATACAGGCCTGTTCGATGGTGGGTGGACCCATGTCAACAATTGGGACATTCAGACTATCAATATTAAATGATTTCAGCGTGCTAACCGGTGGTTCCCACTCTTTTGTAAGAGTGACAAGCAGGGAAATCCCCATTCTGTTCAGGGATTCCAGATCCTTTTCCATGGGCAGCAACAGGCCCGGGCGGGGCATGCCTGCCAACCGGCCACGAATTAACCAATGAAAGTTCTGCGGGCCATAATATTCAGAGGGCGCCAAATGGTAAGGCTCCGGTACGGCCAGGAATTCTTTGCGTTGTGTCATTTCCATAAGTGAAGTGCCTGTGATCCCTTTAGTTTTATAAGAAACCGACCATACCAAGTGGTGATCGAACCCTCTTTCAAAGCGGAAATGAACAGGTTTCTTGTCAAAAGTAGGGCGGGTAAAGGTCTAGGTGGTGGCTTCGGGTAACCACCTCTAAAGAAACGGTTTCTTGACGTACGTCAACCTTTTAGCACCCTAATTGCGCGGGTTTTGCCAGATTCGCACAACTCCAAGATGAATTTGCAAACTGGCATTCGTAAACAAGTCGTGAACGCGCCCAATTTGCAACAAATTTGATTTCTAGTTTCAATACCAGATTATGGGGCACCTGTATTTATTACCGACTGAGGGGGTGGTGGCAGTGCAGGCCCAAATAAAAAAATTAGGAGTTAAAACGGTGACGCTTGCAAAACACAGAATATACGGAATGCCGTACGAAATAGGTTCCCTGGCTGAAGGGGAACCCGGTTTTGAAATCTTCAGAGAGCTGAAAGCGATGATTGCCGGTCAGGAGACCCGCAATCATGACGGGGCTATGATGCAGGGCGAAAGCCATCTGGGCCGCCTGTTTGGCCGCCTGACCCGCGATCACTAAGATTTCGACCTAACCGCAAACCGTCATAATGGTTTGTTTGCAAAATATTTCAGTAGACTTTGAGTGGGCATTAGTATGAACGAAGCAAATAACGCAAATGTTGCGGAGCAATCAGGCAGCCCAAAGAATATACATCTGCTTTCGATTGGCTCAGAGGTTCTTGAACCGCTGACAAGTGCTTTGGAGAATACCCAGAAAGCTGTGGAGATGCTGGAAACAGTGTCTGATCCATATCTGGTTAAGCGTGCCCAGTCCCTCGGTCGCAAATTACAGGAATTTGAACCAAGCGTGACACTGGTTGGTCAGGTGAAAGCCGGCAAAACCGCGCTGACCAATGTTCTGGCTGGGGTGATTGACCTGCTGCCGTCGGATGTGAACCCCTGGACATCTGTTGTAACCACATTGCACCTGAATTCTAAGACCGCTGACAAGAAGACCAAGGCCAGATTTACCTTTTTCGACAGGGAAGAATGGGACAGCCTGATGGTTAAGGGCGGGCGCATGGGCGAACTGGCCGAACGGGCCGGCGCAAGTGAGGAAATGGAAAAAATCCAAATCCAGATTGCGAAGATGTACCAGCAGACCAAAGTTCGCCTTGGTGACAGCTTTGCGCACCTTTTGGGGCAGACCCAGAAATACGGCTATTATGATAAAGAACTGATCACGCGCTATGTGTGCATGGGCGAGCCGGAAGAATATGAAAATGATATAGGCAATAAACAGGGCCGTTTTGCTGATATTACCAGAACAGCCGAACTGTTCATTGATCAGCCCGAGCGTCCGGGCTCACTTGCGCTGCGCGATACGCCCGGCGTGAACGACACCTTTATGGTGCGCGAACAGATCACCCTGAAAAGCCTGCGCGGGTCCGAAATTTGTCTGGTTGTTTTGTCTGCCCATCAGGCGCTGAACACCACAGATATGGCGCTTGTGCGGATGATTTCTAACTTTGAAAAACGTCAGGTTATCCTGTTTGTTAACCGCATTGACGAACTGGCCCAGCCCAGTGTTCAGATCCCTGAAATCCGCGACAGTATTCGTGCGACCCTAAAGGAACTGAAGTCGCAAAAAGATTGCGAAATCATTTTCGGCAGCGCCAAATGGGCCGAAGCCGCCCTGACGGGTGAACTGGACACGCTGAACGATGACAGTCAGGCGGCCTTGCTTGATTGGGCAACACAGCCAACCGGGCTGCCGGTGCATGATGCAATTTCGCAGACATGGGCATTATCGGGTGTTCCCCATCTGCTGATCGCGATCAATGAACGTATTATGGAAGGTTCGGGCAAACGCCTGCTGGACAGTATCAGCGTTCAGCTGAACAACCTGACCAGTGAACTAAAGGCCGAAGCGGTAATTTCACAGGTCACTGATTTTGGTGAAAACACCAGTCGTTTGCAGGGTGCCGAAGTACGCAATGCGCTTGAGCATGTGATCGCCGAGAATGAACGAAAACTTAAAGAAGCAACTGACAAAATCCTTAGTGACCTGAAACCGCGACTGATCAAGGCCCAGGATAGTTTTGTTCGCCGGGCAACGGATGCCCTGATTACCCACCTGGAACGCTATGGCGAACAGGAAGCATGGCAGTATGATTCAACTGGTTTGCGGCTATTGCTGCGCTCGGCCTATGCCCAGTTTGGCACGGCAACCAAAAGGCAGATCACGGCCGTCTTTTCCGATGCTGCCAGTGATATTGAAGACGTATACACAAAAGCACTGGGCGCACAGATTGGCGAATTTAAGATTGAACCCCCGGTAACCCCGGTTGTTCCTGCGCCGGTTGTTCTGGGGAAAACAATTGCCCTTGACCTGAACGGTAGCTGGTGGCGCCGCTGGCGCCAGAAACGCAAAGGTTTTGGTGCCTTTGCAAATGATTATGCCGAGTTGATTCTGGCAGAAGTCGGATCAATCATTGAAGAGCTTGAACAAACACAGGTTGCAGGCGTTTTTGACGAAATAGAAAGAAGTTTGGCTGTATTCCTTCAGGAACAGCGGGATGCCTTGATGCGTCTTTCAAACGGGATAGAGAACGGCCAGGCGAACGAAGCTGGCGGTGCAACACGTGATCAGGCCGAACATGCGCTTGATGATGCTTTGGTTGCACTGTCGCAGGCCGCGGCCTGAAAGCCTGCCAATAAAAACGGAGTTGAGAACCATGAAAAGTGACGAAAATATACGCTACGTCAGCGCAAAACAAATGGGACGGCTGGCACAGTGGACCCACCGTCGCCCTGTAATTGCCCTGATGGGCGAATTCAGCGCGGGTAAGTCGACCCTTCTCAACCTATTGCTTGGCCAGTCCGTGCTTCCGACACAGGTGACAGCAACCCAGCTGCCGCCAGTTTGGCTTCGGTATGGATCAGAAGAACCTTACCGGGTAGATCACAGTGGCAACCGCCATGCTGTGGATCTGGACAACCTGATGGCAGTGCCGATCAAGGAAACCCGTTTTATCCGGATCTATAAAGAAGCAGAGTTTCTGAAAACCTGTGATTTGCTGGATACCCCTGGCATTTCTGACCCGCGCATCGCCATGGGCACATGGATCAAAACCATCGGCTGTGCGAACGCCGTTTTGTGGTGCACCCATGCCGGTCAGGCGTGGCGCGAAAGTGAGCGCAGCGCATGGGAATCGTTGCCAGAACGTTTGCGTAAACACAGCCTGCTGATGGTGACGCGGGCTGACAAGATTACGTCAGATCTGGATTTGGGCAAAATTGACCGCCGCCTTGAACGTGAAACCGCCGATCTGTTCAGTGGGCGCCAGTTCATATCCCTGACCAACGCAATTCAGGCCCGCGAAGAAGACGATGATGAAGCATGGGGCACAAGTGGTGCCCATGACTTCCTGAATTCCCTGAACGGTATTGTTGAAACGATAGACAGTGAGCGCGGGCATCTTTTGTGGCGCTACCAACTGGATGATACGGCTGAAGAAGATGATACCGTTGAAGAACAAGAACAACCCATTGAATCATCAGAAATCGCCAGCGAAACCAATAATATAGAGCACTTTCCAAGTGTTACGATGCGAAAACCTGTTCGTATCCTGACGGCGTCCCATTCTAATCGTGAACGTATAAGCACGCAGGACGCAGACCGCATGCGTCAGGATCTTTCCCGTGAAATCCCTGACAGTCCGGCTGTGGATGATGGGTTTTCTATGGATGATGGGGTCGTGAATAGCTTTGATGAAGTCGCAGATTTGGCCGACGAAACTGTTGATCTGGCAGAAAATCAGGCATCTGAGCCAGCAGAAAATGCATGGCTGAATGATGTGTTCCACCTGACACCGGAAGCGATGGTCGCACCGCAAGAACCACCCCTTGCCGCCCCGCAGGACGCCCCCCTGACCGAACAGGTTGAACCGGCTGCTGAGCTTGATGATTTTGCACCCGGGTTTACACCGGAGCAGGACATAACCCCACCTGAACAGGACGCTGTGGTGTCGTTTCAGGATGAAACCCCTGTCGCCAGCACCCAGGATGAACCGGTGCAGTTTAGCGAAGCGGTTGTCACCGATGATCTGGATGATGAGTTCGATGAATTCCCAGCGGATTTTGCATCGTCACCAGAAGAAGCCGCCCCTGAAGCGGTTGATGAATTGCAGCCTTCTGTCAATATCTTTGCCGAAAGCGCGCAGGATGAAGCGCAAGGCGAGCCGCAGGAAAATGAAGAATCTGCCGATGTTTTCACCCGCTTTGAGGCCCCCCTTGAAGACGGCATTGAACTTGACCAGACCCTAACAGCAGAAACCAGTGAAGCCGCGCCCGCAGAACAAGAAGCATTGCGCGCCGACGACGCTGATGAAGCCGACGTCAATATCCCGAATTTGAATGATTTTGAAGCCCCGGCAGGGGAAGCCATATTGGCCGACACACCTGTGGCCGATGACGCAAATGCCCTTTTATCGGCTGTTGCAGGGCAAATGGACACCGCCGCCGAAGATAACGCTGATCTGCAAACCCCGGTTGAAGATGAACTGAACATTGCGTCACCGGCTGATGTTGCCGTTGCGCCCGTGGATCAACCTGCGGACACACAGGCCGACGTTGAAGAAATTTCCAGTGGCTTCGATCTTTCCCTGTTGCAGCAAAAACTGGCGTCTTATGTGGACGAAACACCGCCGGTTGCCCCGGAACCTGACCAGATTGCAGAGCAGGGCGACAGCATTGAAAGCCGTCTGTCAGGTATTTTTGCAGCGGTTGAAACCGCAGATACCAGTGCTGAAGGCGACTATCAGGAAGATCTGGAAGAAACGCTGGGCAAAAACGATGTTGAGCAAATCACATCCACAATAGAAGCAGTATCGCAAGGGGTGGAAAATGAAGCCCCGGCGCAGGAAGAACCGCTGGTTAGCGCCCCATCCGAGGTAGAAATTGTTCGTGAAATTTGGAACGATATTCAGATAAATTACGACATCGATGCGCTGCCTGAAATGAGCCGTGCAATGTCAAGCCTTCTGCGCAATCTGGGTGATAAGGATGCCAGTGGCGACAGTGACCCGGTTATGGCCCATCAATCGGCGGAAAATTCTGGTGAAACAGTTCCAGGCTGGGCGCAGATTGGCTAATGGCCGCTAGTTAATGGTTGGCGTCCCGCCTTGTGCGGGGCGTGATCTGCTGTTGCGGTTCGGGTTAATAGTGGAATGCCCCAGATTTTGCACCGGGCATTCAGAGACTTAAGAACGCCCTGACTGCGGCTTCAAATTCCCTTGGCTTTTCGGCGTGTAACCAGTGCCCCGCACCAGGGATTTTTGCAAACTTTGCGTTTGGGAACAAAGCCTTGATCCGGGGGCGGTCATTTTGTTTGATATAGTCGCTTTGCGCCCCGCCAAGGAACAGGATTTCCCCGTTAAATTTCCCGGCGACAGTGGGAAACCCCACGATCTTGTCCATTTCGTTGGCCAGAACATCCAGATTCAAGCGCCATTTCTTTTCTTTCAGGTCCAATGATTGCAGCAAAAATGATTGCAGCATTGGGTTTTCGACCTGACCCAGTTGCGCAATGGCGTCAGCGCGGCGTTCAACCCGGCTAAGATCAACACGTTTCATTGCCTCGATTAGGTGAATTTGCGTGTGATTATAGGGGGTTGGTGCGATGTCGGCGATTACGACCCTGCCTAGCAGATCAGGATACTTCAGCGCCAGAACCATAGCTGCCTTGCCGCCCATGGAATGGCCCAGAACATCCATCTTGGCGCCGTGAAACCGGATGGTTCGCGCCAGATCATCGGCCAAATCAAAATAACTGTGGGACTGGCGCCAGTCACTATTGCCGTGATTGCGCATGTCCACCGCCACCACCTGGCGCTGATCCGACAGGCGTTTGGCGATCACCCCCCAGTTTCGCGCCGACCCGTACAGCCCGTGGGAAATTAAAAGGGGTGTCTTATCAGTGGGTTCGCCGTGGATTATGCTGTTCAACATAGAAATGACGCGCCTTTTTCCTGATCTGGTCAGACTGATACGGTTGGTATAGCTTGCGCAAATTCAAATGCAAAGATTTCGAAGGTTCAATGACTTATCAGGACAAAGCGAACCATATTGCAGAACTGTTGGAAACCCAGTTGGGGGTTCGCGGTGCCGGGCTGGAAACCAAGCTGAAAAAGGCCGGTCGCCTGTTGCCGCGCCATGTTCGCCGTGATGCGGCGGTTTTGGTTGCGGCCCTGAAAACCCAAGGCAACCCCCGCTTGGCGCGGATGGTTGATGGTGCTGGTGCTGTAAAGTCCTATAAAGTTTGCGAAAAATACCTGTCTGCTATTGATCGCACCTATCGGCGTCGGGGCCAGATTGTTAGTTTTCTGGCTACCAACGCCTTTAATATGATCACCGTCGCCGCCCTTTTGATCGCGGTTCTGGTTTGGCGCGGGTTCCTATAAACGCCCTTACAGCCCCGGATAGATCGGGAATTTAGCGCATAGGTTCAGGACCTTGGCCTTTACGGCGGCTTCCACATCGGCGTTGCCGTCTTCACCGTTTGCCGCCAGACCTTCCACCACCTCTACGATCCAGTCGGCGATTTGGCGGAACTCTGCCTCGCCAAACCCACGGGTTGTGCCTGCAGGTGAGCCAAGGCGCACGCCAGATGTGACAAACGGTTTTTCCGGGTCAAACGGGATGCCGTTTTTGTTGCAGGTGATGTTGGCGCGCCCCAGTGCCTTTTCGGTGGCGTTGCCCTTAACGCCCTTGGGGCGCAAATCAACCAGCATCACATGGGTGTCGGTGCCGCCAGTTACGATGTCCAGCCCGCCCTTGATCAACTGATCGGCCATGGCTTGTGCGTTTGCAATGACTTGCGCGGTGTAGTCCTTGAAATCTGGGCGCAGGGCTTCGCCAAAGGCCACGGCCTTGGCGGCAATAACATGCATCAAAGGCCCGCCCTGAATGCCGGGGAATATGGCTGAATTTACCTTTTTAATGATCGCTTCGTCATTGGTCAGGATCATGCCGCCCCGTGGCCCACGCAGGGTTTTGTGGGTCGTGGTTGTGGCCACATGGGCGTGGGGGAAGGGGCTGGGGTGGTGACCACCGGCCACAAGGCCCGCAAAATGCGCCATATCCACCAACAGATAGGCCCCGACACTGTCAGCAATTTCGCGCATACGGGCGAAATCAATCTGGCGCGGAATGGCTGAACCACCGGCGATGATCATTTTGGGCTGATGTTGGGTTGCCAGTGCCTGAACCTGATCATAATCAATCAGGTTGTTGTCTTTGCGCACACCGTATTGCACGGCGTTAAACCACTTGCCCGACTGGTTCGGGGCCGCCCCGTGGGTCAGGTGCCCGCCGGACGCCAGGTTCATGCCCAAAATGGTGTCACCCGGTTGGATCAGCGCCTGAAACACACCCTGATTGGCCTGAGAACCGGAATGGGGCTGAACGTTCACAAAATCACAACCAAACAGTTGTTTTGCCCGGTCAATCGCCAGGTTTTCCGCCACATCCACATATTGGCAGCCACCGTAATAACGCCGGCCCGGATAGCCCTCGGCGTATTTGTTGGTCAGCACGGTGCCCTGTGCCTGCATCACGGCCATGGACACGATGTTTTCAGAGGCGATCAGTTCAATTTCATCGCGCTGGCGGCCCAGTTCGCTGGTGACAGCGGCCATCAGTTCGGGGTCACGGGCGGCAAGGCTTTCGGTGAAAAAGCCTGCGGCGCTGTTTTGCGTGCTCATCTTTATGTCCCTCTGAATATAAAAGTCGCGCGTTAGTAGCCGAAATTTGTGCCCCTAGAAAGCACTTAAAACGACGCAGTGACCGGCGTTCGCGCCGTGGTGGTGTGATCTTGGACTTGCGTTTTGTGATCACTCTGGCAATGTCGTTTACAAATGGGAAATAAGTGCATGACAGGTAATCAAAAAATTGCTTTTGCGGCAAGTGATACGGAAATCGCCCAGAAGGCATTGGCACGCCTGGGGACGTTATATGATCAGGTTCCGGCCGATCAGGCGGACGTTATCGTTGCCCTTGGGGGGGATGGTTTCATGTTGCACACCCTGCACAGCACCCAACATCTGAACGCACCGGTTTACGGGATGAACTGTGGAACCATCGGCTTTTTGATGAATGAGTTTTCACAAGACGCCCTGCCGGCACGTCTGGCCGCCGCACAGGAAGAAAAGATCAACCCCCTGTCGATGGTCGCCGTTTGCAGGGATGGTTCGCGCCATGAAGCGTTGGCGATCAACGAAGTGTCCCTGCTGCGTGCAGGCCCACAGGCGGCCAAGCTGCGCATTACTGTGGACGGACAGGTGCGTATGGAAGAACTGGTGTGCGACGGGGCGCTGGTGTGTACGCCTGCCGGGTCCACCGCCTATAACTATTCGGCCCACGGGCCAATTTTGCCCATTGGGTCGGATGTGCTGGCGCTAACGGCGATGTCGGCCTTTCGCCCGCGCCGCTGGCGTGGGGCGTTGTTGCCCAAGGTGGCCAAGGTGCGTTTTGACGTGCTGGAACCAGAAAAGCGCCCGGTGATGGCGGATGCGGACAGCCGGTCCGTCAGGGACGTGATCACGGTGGAAATCAGTAGCGAAGATCACATCGTTCACCGCATCCTGTTTGATCCGGGTCATGGGCTACAGGAACGCATGATGCGTGAACAGTTCGTTTAACCGCCCCTCAGCCCCCGGCGTAGCCGAGGGTTTTCAAGGCCGTTTTGATTTCACCCAAAATGGCCGGGTCATCGATGGTTGCGGGCATTTTATAATCTTTGCTGTCGGCGATGCTAACCATCGTTGCGCGCAGAATTTTACCCGACCGGGTTTTTGGCAGGCGGTCCACAACGGTTGCCAGTTTAAACGCCGCCACCGGGCCAATTTTTTCGCGCACCAGTTTGATGACCTCGCCGGCCACCTCTGCGTCTTTGCGCCCGGCGCCTGCGTTCAGACATAAAAACCCAAGGGGCAACTGGCCCTTTAGGGTGTCGGTCACACCAATGACCGCGCATTCGGCCACGTCGGGGTGGCTGGCCAGGATTTCTTCCATGGCGCCGGTGGACAGGCGGTGCCCGGCGACGTTGATCACGTCATCGGTGCGCGCCATGATATAAAGATAACCGTCTTCATCCACATATCCCGCATCCCCGGTTTCATAAAATCCCGGAAAGTGATCCAGATAGCTTTTGTGAAACCGGTCTTCGGCATTCCACAGGGTTGGCAGGGTGCCCGGCGGCAGGGGTAGCTTGATCGCGATCGCGCCCATTTCGCCCGCATCAACCGGGTGGCCGCCTTCGTCCAGAACCTGCACATCAAAGCCGGGCATCGCCACGGAAGGTGACCCGATTTTGACAGGCAGGGCTTCAATCCCCACCGGGTTGGCGGCAATGGCCCAGCCGGTTTCGGTTTGCCACCAGTGGTCAATCACCGGCACGCCCAGCATGTCCTGCGCCCAGTGGATGGTGTCAGGGTCCGCGCGCTCACCCGCCAGAAACAGGGTGTCCAGGGACGACAGGTCGTAATCCTTGACCAGCGCGCCCTGCGGGTCTTCGCGTTTTATCGCACGAAACGCCGTGGGGGCGGTGAACAGGGCGCGGATTTTATAGTCTTCGATCATCCGCCAAAAGGTGCCTGCATCGGGGGTGCCAACCGGTTTACCTTCGAACACAACCGTGGTGCTGCCCTGTATCAGGGGGGCGTAACAAATATAGCTGTGGCCAACCACCCAGCCCACGTCAGATGCGGCCCAGAACACATCGCCGGGGTCCATGCCGTAGATCGACTTCATCGTCCAGTGCAGCGCGACCAAATGGCCACCGGTGTGGCGGATCACGCCCTTGGGCTGACCTGTAGTGCCAGAGGTATAAAGGATATAGGCCGGGTGGTTGCCGGCAACCGGCACACAAGGGGCAGGGGTCACGCCCGCCTGCACATCATTCCAGTCATAATCGCGCCCTTGGGTCAGATCACCGCGCTGTTCGTTGCGCTGAAAAATGACGCAAAATTCCGGTTTGTGACTGGCAAGCTCAATCGCACCATCCAGCAGGGGTTTATAGGGGACAACCCGGTTTGGTTCGATCCCGCAGGACCCGGCGATAATGGCCCTGGGCGTGCAATCGTCAATGCGCACCGCCAGTTCAGCCGCAGCAAACCCGCCAAACACCACCGAATGCACCGCGCCAATGCGCACCACCGCCAGCATTGCAATCAATGCCTCGGGGACCATCGGCATGTAAATGATCACCCGGTCACCTTTTGTGACCCCCTTGGCCACCAGCGCACCCGCCAATGACGCAACCTTATCCAGCAATTCAGCATAGGTGATTTTGGCCTTGGTGCCGGTGACCGGGCTGTCATAAATGATTGCTGTCTGATCCCCGCGCCCGGCCTGAACATGGCGATCGACGGCGTTAAAACAGGTGTTGACCATCCCATCGCTAAACCATTCGTAAATTGGTGCGTTTTCGTCAAACAGGGCCTTGCTGGGAATTTTGTCCCAATCAATCGCCTTGGCGGCATCCATCCAAAAGCTGTCAGGGTCTGATTTCCAGCCGTCATAAACGTCGCTGTAAGGCATGTTGTGCTCTCCTGCTTGCAGTGGTTAATTACGTGCGGCCCCGCTGGCGGACAAGGTAATTACCTGTGCATCATTGTCACGTTTGGCGCTAACGCAAGGTGTGTGTGTGATGAAACCTATTGGCTTGCGAAGCAGCGTGCTAGGGCTGATACGAAGGACGGCGAGAATTTTATCGGCGAAAAGGCATTTTGAATGACGAGAAAACAACCGGCCACCGGGAAAGCTGGCGCGACAGGCGCGCTTGATCTGGCTGTTATTGTTCCGACGTTTAATGAACTGGAAAATGCGCCAAAAATCACCGCCGCACTGATTTCTGCCCTTGGTGGGCTGAACTTTGAAATTATTTTTGTGGATGACAACAGCCCTGACGGTACATCCGACAGGGTGCGTGCGCTGGCGGCTGAATATCCGCAGGTGCGATGCATTCAGCGTGTTGGGCGGCGCGGGCTGTCCAGTGCCGTGATAGAGGGATTTCTGGCCACCGCTGCGCCGGTTGCTGCCGTCATTGACGGTGACTTGCAGCACGACGAAACCCTGCTGCCCAAAATGTTGAAAACCCTGAACGCCGAAAACGTCGATTTGGTTGTTGGCTCGCGCTATATGAAAGGCGGCGGTTTTGGTGACTGGTCCGCCAGTCGGCGTCGTATGTCAGAACTTGCCACCGCAATGTCCAAGCGTCTGACCGGCGTTGTCCTAAGCGACCCGATGAGCGGTTTTTTCATGCTGCGCACCGAAAGTTTTCGCGCCCGGGTCGGGGATCTGACCGGTGTGGGCTATAAAATCCTGCTGGATATCCTTTCGGCCCGTGGCGCGCAGTTGACAGTTAGTGAAGTGCCTTACGAATTTCGCACCCGTCAGGCGGGCGAAAGTAAACTGGACAACCGGGTTATTCTGGAATTTATCGAACTGTTGATTGCCCGCACAGTCGGGCGTTGGGTTCCCACCAAGTTCATCATGTTTTCGATGGTGGGGGCGTTTGGTGTTGTGGTGCATATGGCTGTTTTATCAACGCTGTTTGGTGGTGGCCTGATGTCATTTGTTCTGGCGCAAAGCATTGCGACACTGATCGCCATGACGGTGAATTTCTTTGTGAACAACGTCTTTACCTATTTTGACCGCCAGCTGCGCGGTCGCCAGTTGTTACCCGGCTGGTTGTCGTTTTGCGCGGCGTCGTCTTTTGGGGCACTGGTCAATGTCGGGCTGGCGGATTTTCTGTTTGATGCTGCCAATATCCCTTGGGTTTTTGCGGCCCTTGCGGGCATCATTGCGGGGGCAACGCTGAACTATGCGGTGACCGCACTTTATACTTGGAAAGACACTGGCTGATGGGGGCATCAGGCAAAATATTGTCTGAACGCGGGGCCTATATTGTCCTGTTTGCCCTTTGGTTGCTGGCAACCGCGTTGAATATTGCGAAACCTTTTCATCTGGATGATACGGCCCATTTGCTGATTGCCGAGCAAATTGTAAATGCCCCCCTGCATCCGATGTCAGGGCTGGTGAACTGGCTTGATACGGCTGAGCCGGTGTTTGTGACCAATCAACCGCATTTCTTTTACTATCTGATTGCCGGTGTTGTTGCGGTGTTCGGCCCGTCCGAACTGGCGCTACATCTGTTTTTATCGATGTTCACCGGGCTTGCGATTTGGGTCAGCTATGCCCTTGGGCGCCGCTTTGTGCCGCAATATGCCCTTATCATCACGGCCACACTGGTCCTTAGCCCCGGTTTTTTGATCAATCAGAATGTGATGGCCGATGTCCCGCTGCTGGCGATGATGGGATTGGCTGTGCTGATCCTGACCGGGCCAATGGGCGACCACAAAACCGGGGCCAAGGGGTTTGGGGTGTTCAGCCTTGCCCTGCTCACAAAATATACTGCCCTGTTCCTGTTTCCTGCACTGATCATTGCGGCGATGCGCAAACGGCGCGTGCCGGTTTGGTCCCTGTTGCCGGTTGTTGCGCTGGCGCTTTGGTCGCTGTTTAATATCTATGATTACGGCGCGGCGCATATCTTGAACCGACCGGCCAATGCTGGGGGCCTGTTCCCATCGCCAAAGTTAACGTTTGCCCTGATCTGCAATATGGGAATTTTTGCCGTACCGCTGGCTATTTGGTTAATGACATCGGCGCGTTTGAAATGGGTTTGGGTTGGTATTTGGGCGGTTTCGTTTGCCGCATTTTACGTTGTCACCCTGAAACTTTTGCATCTTGCATATGAACCACTGATGCCCCTGAACGCGGGCCTTTTTGCGTCCGCCATGGTGCTTGGCGGGGCGGTGGTGCTGCGTGTTGGGCAGTTGGGTCTTGGCCTTTGGCATGACCGGGCAAGATTGGGCGGTTGGCTTCTGGAAAATCTGGGGGAAATCACACTTCTGGCGTGGCTTGCGGGCGGTGGCGTATTTCTTGCCACCTTTCCACCGTTTATGGCAACCCGCCACGCGCTGCTTTTGGTGTTGCCCCTGTTTATACTGGCGCTGCGCGCCCAGCCACTAAACACCGGGCGCCGAACGGCGGTATCAGTTTTGCTGGTTTGGGGGCTGATTGGGGTGTTTACAACGGAAAATGACATTCGGTTCGCAGGTTTTTACCGGGACATGGCCCCGGTTGTTGCCGCGCGGGCCACAGGTCTTGCAGATCACAATGCCAGAGTTTTCACCCGTGGTCACTGGGGCTGGCAATGGTATGCGCGCCAAAGCGGAATGCTTGAATATGACAGTGTGCGCAGCCAGTTGCGCGTGGGTGATATATTGGTTGATCCCGTTGATATCAGTTCACAGTTCGTCGCGGATCTGGACGATTATGTGGTGATTGATCGTGTGCTTCAAACCCCGTCGGTCTTTGGTGTGTTTGATACCCACAGGTTTTATGCCTCTGGGGCTGTGGCGTCACCGGTATTTGCGGCCGGATTTGCCCATGAAATCAGAATTCTGCGCAAAGAAAAATAGTTGATTATGTGGAGTTTCCAAAAGTAATGGCGCAAAAGGTGCAAGCGGTTGAAAAATCAGGGCGAGTTTGAATGGCATTAATACACCCGGTTATTTTATGTGGCGGTTCTGGCACCCGGTTGTGGCCCAGTTCACGCAAAAGTTTTCCCAAGCAATTTTCAAACCTTGTGGGTGACAAAAGCCTTTATCAGCAAACACTTACCCGGCTTTCCGGCCCGGCGTTTGGTGGGCCTATGGTGCTGACCCATGCTGATTTCCGTTTTATCGCCCGCGAACAGGCCGAGGCGATTGGGCTGATGGATGCCCGGATCGTGCTGGAACCTGTGGGGCGTGACACTGCCCCTGCAATTTTGGTTGCAGCCCTGATGAACGAAAAAAACCCGGATGATTTATTGTTGATCGCCCCGTCTGACCATCTGATTGAACGCCCGGATGCCTTTGTTAAGGCCATCGAAATTGGCGCAACAGCGGCCGCATCGGGCAAGTTGGTGACATTTGGAATTACGCCGGATACACCTGAAACCGGGTATGGGTATCTGGAACTTGGTGAACAGCCAGCGCCCGGTCAGGCGTCTGATCTGGTACGTTTCGTTGAAAAACCCGACGCCAAAAGGGCGGCGGAAATGTTGGACAGTGGCCGCCACCTGTGGAACGCCGGAATATTTTTGTTCCGGGTGCGCGATATTCTTGAGGCCTTTCAAGCCCACGCCCCCGACATGATTGCGCCCTGCCGGGATGCGATTGAACAGGGCGGTGATGACCTTGGGTTTTTGCGGCTGGACCCGAAATCTTATGAAAATGTGCGCGCCCAGTCGATTGATTATGCCGTCATGGAAAAATCCAGCGGCATTTCCGTTGTCCCGGTAGAGGCCGGCTGGTCCGATCTGGGCAGTTGGGCGTCGCTGCATGGTGCGCTGGTACAGGCGGATGACGGGGTGCTTTGTGACGGGGATGTAACGGCCATAGATTGCGAAAACTCTGTCCTGCGGTCCGAAGATCCCAATGTGCATCTGGTGGGGTTGGGGCTGAAAAATATTGTGGCCGTGGCAACCCGTGATGCGGTGTTGGTTGCCGATATGGCCAAGTCCCAGCAGGTTAAACAGGTTGTGCAAACCCTGCGGGCGCAAAAGGCGCCACAGGCCGATGACTATCCACAATTTCACCGCCCGTGGGGGTGGTACGAAACCCTGTGTATCAGTGACCGGTTTCAGGTAAAGCGGATCATGGTGCGCCCCGGCGGTATCCTTAGCCTGCAATCCCATGTGCATCGTTCTGAACATTGGGTTGTGGTGGCGGGAACGGCGCGGGTTACTGTTGGCGATAAGGTGCAACTGTTGGGGGAAAATGAATCCGTTTATATCCCCCTTGGTGCCGTCCACCGCATGGAAAACCCCGGCAAAGTGCCGATGTACCTGATTGAGGTGCAAACCGGGGCCTATCTGGGCGAAGACGATATCCAGCGTTTTGAAGATGTCTATGACCGGGATTAAGGGGCTTCTCAGCCATACCTTTGTGTAGGGGTAAAATTCTCTTGGCATTTTGACCGATCGCCGCTTAAATATGTTGCCGGTGCGGTGCTTCGCATGACAGGCCCAATTTGCAAGATTGTCCATGTAATAAGGGGTGTTTATGGTGTTCCGATTTTTTTTCATTTTCTTCTTTGCAATGGCTTTTTCGGCCCAAGCTAAAGACTTTTTTGTTGATACCGCGGCCAAGGGCCAGGGTAGCGGAAGTGAGCAAGCGCCGTTTAAATCGATAAAAGGTGCATTTGCCAGTCAGTCTATCTCTGGTGGTGACAGGGTCATTGTTTCAAGAGGAAATTACGGGAAATTAGTGTTGCAAAACCTCCGATTTACCAAGCCGGTTGAAATAATCGCAGCAGACGGTGCAGAGGTACATTTTGAATCAATCAATATCCTCAAAAGCAGCCATTTGACGCTACGCGGGTTTCAGGTTTGGCCTAGCAATCCCAAGCCAACGCACGCGTCACTTGTCCAGTCTTCTGGTGACTCTTCTGATATTTTATTTGACAGGTTTGATGTTCGGGCCGTCAAGGATGCCGGTAAATACATGTCCTGGAGTAAAGCACAGTGGAGAAAGCTGAAGGTTAGTGGCGTCCTGATACGGGGTCGGCGAAATGGGGTTACCAACAGCCAGGTTTCAGGAGTCTACATGGGGATTGCGGCGATGGGTTCGCAGGCCAGAATTGTGAACAACAAAATAATCGGGTTTAGCGGAGACGCCATGCGCTCCCTTGGAAATAATTCCCTGGTGGCCGAAAATTTTGTTCAGGATTGCTTTCAAATTGATGGAAATCACGCTGATGGCTTTCAGTCCTGGTCGGTTGGCAAAGATAGGAAGCCCGGGACCGGAACTGTTTCAGGATTGACCATAGAAAAGAATTTCTTCTTTGAGTGGAATGGGAAGGCAAACCACCCCTTGCGCTGTTCTCTTCAAGGAATTGGTCTGTTCGACGGGATGTTCAAGGATCTAAGGATTGAAAACAACGTTGTGTCTGTGACAGCCTATCATGGTATTACTGTAAGTGGCGCGCTAAATACCAGCATCATCAATAACACAGTGGTCAACGCAAAAGGACCGTCGCGCGACAGCCCTTGGATTGGGGTATTTTTTCATAAAAACGGAACCCGACCTGATCAGGTTTTGGTCGCAAACAATGTTGCCATGGCGTATCGTTTACCCCGTTTTATCGAAAAGAATGCCAAGAATAATTTAACCATATTCAGCCCTGCAAAGTACCTGACGGCGCCCTTCAAGGGTGACTTTCGCCCGCGCAACGGTAGCGGACTAATCGACCGTGCTGATAGCCGTTTGGCGCCCCAAACGGATATACTCGGAACGCCACGCCCAATGGGTGCGCGCGCGGATGTAGGGGCGTTTGAGGTGCAATAGGTCGCGCCTAGCAGGTATTTCGGAATGCATCTGAAACCATGTTTGAAAGGATCGGAACAATCTTTTGCGTTGCTAAGTCATCCAGAGGGTGAAGCCCGTCTGGAAACTGTTCACGCCTGTTGATCTCTCCATCCCAATTTCCATAGATATCTGCCAACCCAACATCGTGTTCGTTTGCCAGAATTTTGTAGATTTCATAGTGCTTTTTCAATCTTGGGCGCAACAGGCCGCGAAGCCCAAATGCCGGACTGGTTGTCATTAGCAGAATTCCCGTCTGCGGCATTTTTTCTTTCAGTTCAGTAATCAGCCGATCGTGCTGGATGAAGCTTTTTTCCAATGAAACCCCATCAAGAATATCGGCATCGTTGATCGAGAATTCCATGATCAGGATATCGGGTGCTGACTGAACAACGTCATCTATGTGGGACAGCCCCCAGGCCGATCCGGCCCCGCTCTGAACAACGCGGCTGATATGAACAGGGTTTTGAAAGCAACCGCCAAGTTGGTGCGCCAACTTGGCGGGCCATGTGTATCCGCTACTCAGGCTGGTTCCAAAAACTGTGATCTTGAGCGGATCATTAACAACAGATATTTCTGGAATGTCCCGGTTTTCGATGGGGCCCGGAGCATTGTGATGTGGAAAAAAATATACAGCAAAAATCAAAAGAGCGCCGAATGCGGTGCCTGCTGTTATTATGGTCCTCAAACCTTCCCCTGCTCGACCAATTCACTTTCTGTGGCGTCGGCGTCCAAAAAACGGCCGTATTGGCCAACCTCAATATCCGACTTTAAAATGCGTGCAGGATTTCCCGCGACCACGCAATTGGCCGGAACCGATTTTGTTACGACGGAACCGGCACCGACAACACAGTTATCACCGATTCTGACCCCAGGCAGGATCAGGCTATTGCCCCCCACAAAACAATTGTCACCGACATAAGTATCCAAATAAAGGCCGCGAGTGCGGTCATGGGTCAGGATGCGGGCTTCAAAGGCGATGTATGAATAGGCCCCCACATGCACCCCCTTTGAAAAAGTCCGGTCAAACTTTGTAGATAATGAGAATTCAGCTGTGGGATGAATGTCGGTGCCCCAAATACGATTGTAATACCATCGCTTTGTTTCGATCAGGATTCTGCGCAATGCGCGCAACCGATTCAGCCCCCGTCTTTTTGCTTTCTTGTATTTAGCCATTCTCATTTGCCTTAGTTTTTAGGTTATGCACTGGTTGCAAGTTTATACACTCAACCAACTATTTGGCCCCTCGACGTCGGGGGGCGCTATCTGGTTCTTGCTCTTTTTCATCCCGATCATCCGGCACATAGTCACGCAACCAAGTTGTTGCCCCCAAAAGGAAGCAGACGAAAATATAAGTTGCCCCCCAGATATGAACGGTCATCAGGGCAAGCGACAGTCCAATGAAGGATATAACAACACCTGTTCGGATGTTTGATACGTATTGATTTTTGATGCTCAGCCCAGATAGGCGAATAATATTTCCTAAGAATGAGGCGGCGATCAGCAAAAAGCCAGGAAAGCCGTGTCGCATCCCCATCAAAAGCCAAAAGTTGTCAACACTTGGAGAGCCGAGCCATGATGGGCGTACCCAGTCATGATGACCCATTCCCAGTATTGGGTGGGCCCAAACGTTATCCATTCCATAAAGGAAGATCGTAATGCGCATATATCCATTGTGTGCACTGAAAGCGGCGTAGGTTATGAAAACTTCAAACGGTGTACGGTTTGAAAGAAGGTCGACAACGATGTAGGCCGCAATCACTAGCCAAACCAAAACTTTCCAATGTTTGCGAACTTTCCCCATGATTTTGTCCCACGAAGCCAAGCCAATTTGGGCAGCAAGCGAAAGAAACGCCCCGCTGGACAGTGAGAAAAAGGTAGTGGTGACAGAAACCCAGGCCCGTCGTAAACCGTATTTTTTTCCTGTTAACGGCTGGCTCGAATAGAAAAGCATGCCGAACGCCGTTGATGAAAAAACCCCAAACAAAATAGGGTGTTCGAAAACCACATGGCTGCGATACATTCCCAGACGTTTTTCGTAAATTCCGCTGGCGTGAACCCAGTTGTGGGTCTTACCAATTTTGCCCGCAATTTCTGAGAAGACGCGAATTCCATAAGCCGATTCAAGGACAGCTGCGAAGACAAAGATCAGCAGGCAGATTTTTAAGAATTTTGTTATTTGCTCAAAATCAGTGGCATTGCGCACCAGCACCCGTCCGACAAGAAATGCACCAATTGTTTCAACGGTGGTAATCCCCACCAATGGGAAAACACCAGCGCCGTGGTTGGCAAACAGCGTCAGGCCCATCCAAAAGACATATGCCATGAATACGAAATCCAAGGCATATATTTTCCCGGTTTCACCACTTACCCATTTGAAAAATAGTGGGATGACAGCGATAAGCAAAACCACTCGAAAGGGTGTCAGAAGCAATGAACCAACAAAAAACTGAATTGGAATCATCAGGGAAATCAAAAAAATCATTATGACCACGGAGGGCTTATTATTTCCCTGTGGCTTTGACGCAGATGTTCGGCTTTTTGATTTTCCCTCTGCTGATACCCGTGTCCCTTGAGTGTTTGTCAGAGCGTTATCTTCTGCACCAGTCTTATCAGATGCCAATCGACCATCATCAGCACGGCCTTTTGACCGCGGGCCGTTTGGAAAACGTGTATATCGTGACACCTGATCAAAGT
Organism: Marinosulfonomonas sp.; assembly: GCA_030625325.1. Lineage (GTDB taxonomy): Bacteria > Pseudomonadota > Alphaproteobacteria > Rhodobacterales > Rhodobacteraceae > NVTR01. The sequence goes on along the minus strand of DAOURA010000003.1, from coordinate 13,272 downwards.
CCTGTTTTGAGATGTTATGAATTTAAACGCTGAAAATTTACCAATTGATACATTATCTTGGGCTAATATTTTCTACTATTTTGAAACTTACCGCTACGCCCAGATTATTATTTTTTGAAGACTCTTTCGTATGCTGCCAGAAGGAATTTCTCAGAGTGTGCCCAACTTAACTGATCCAGAACCCTTTCGCGTCCGATTTCCCCCATTTTGCGGCCCTTTTCTGGATTGTCGATCAGCCAGCAAATCTTATGCGCAAAATCCTGTGGGTCATTTGCCGTTGCGTAAAGTGAGGCCTGTTTAGCCGATGCCCGGCCTTCTTTCAGGTCGAACTGTACCACGGGTTTTTCCAAGGTCATATATTCCATTACTTTATTCATGGTCGATATATCGTTCATTGGGTTTTTGGGGTCGGGACTAACGCCAATATCAGAGCTATTCAGAACCTTTAAAAGGTCTTTGCCATAGAGCGCGCCGGTGAATGTGAAATAGTCACCAAGACCGCGGGATTTAACGTCATTTTTTACATCTGGCAGTTGGGGCCCAAAACCGACAATGGCAAAATGGACGTCAGTTTTGCCCAAAACTTTGATCAGATGTTCGGCAGCATCGACAAGTAAGTCCATGCCTTCCTGTTGGCCAATGACACCGACATACCCCATTAGGGTTTTGGCCCCTTTTTTCATATCCAGGTCAGGTGCTGTGATTTTGAAATTTTCAACACGGGGGGCAGAACGCACAACGAATACATCTTCGGCGGCCATTTTTCCCCGTTTGACCGCGATTTCGCGGAAACTTTCGTTTGTTGCGATCGACACGTCTGCAACGGAAAATGTTATCCGTTCCAGAATTCGCATCAGATAGTACATCAGGCCCTTTTTACCAAATTTTGCCTGATAAAGTTCCGGGCTGACATCATGGTGATCAAAAAGATAGCGCACACCCCGAAACCGGTACCACAGCCCGAGCAGAAAAATCAGGTCGGGTGGATTGCAGCCGTGAATGACATCAAAGCCACGTTCCCGGCGAACTTTTCGGGCAAGGCGAAACCAATGCCAAATGGCGTGCCCGTACTCTTTTGCGTAGGCAACCGCCCCGGAATGGGCCTCTGGTGGTTCGCTGTGGCGATAGATGTGAACCCCGTCAATGACTTCGTAGGGTTTGTCCCAGCCACGGCCCATGGGGCAAATTACGCTAACCTCATATCCGGCAGATTTTAGTGTTGTGGCTTCAAGCCAGACACGCCTGTCCAATGGCACAGGAAGATTTTCAACAACAATCAACACCCGGCGCGCATTTGTTTGTACCATGACTTCCCCTTGCTTTTCTGCCGTCCTGTGGTGGGTTTATGTAAGCGAAAACTGCCAACAAAGAATTCGTCCCGCTATTTTGTTGCCCCTAATGCGCATTTCTTAATGATACATAAGAACCTACGGTCACAAAAATCGAAAACACATGGGAATTCAAATTCTTGAGGTTATTCATCGCACTATGTCGTCAATAGTGACGTTTTGTGGATATTGATGCCTATTTTCTGAACTAAAACAGCTATTTTTTTGAAAATCGGATAAAGTGTGTATCGACGTTTAAATGCATAACTATTTGCAGGGTGCTACCCATTTGTTAGTTGAAAAGATAGGAATAAGAACGCTGTGCTAATCTCTGTAATTATTCCACATCTCAACCAGCCGGAGTATTTAAGCAAAGTACTGGCCGCACTATCCAGTCAACGGGGTTTTCAGGGCCGTTTTGAAATAATTGTCGTGGATAACGGGTCAAATGAAATGCCAATTGCAATATGTGATGGCTGGCCAGAGACCCAGTTATTGCAGGAACTTTCCCCTGGGCCGGGGCATGCTCGCAATTTGGGGATCAAGACTGCCAGGGGCGAAATACTTGCCTTTATTGATGCGGATTGCGTGGCCCATGAAAAATGGCTTTCATCCATTGAAAACGCATTTCAGGACCCAGAAATTTCTGTAATTGGTGGGGATGTCAGGGTGCCGTTTGAAGACCCGTCTCGGCCAACATTGCTTGAGTCCTATGAACGGATATATGCCTATCGAAATCGCGATTACATAGCTTCTGGGTATTCTGGCACCGGCAACTTGGCAATGAGACGACCAGCATTTGATAGGGTTGGCCCATTTGGCGGTATCGAAATTGCGGAGGACCGCGACTGGGGGCGCCGCGCGAGGGCGCTTGGTGTGGAAACCCATTACGTTCCCGAGATGATTGTGTACCATCCCGCCAGGAAAAGCTTTCTGGAAATGCAAAAGAAATGGGACCGCCATATTGCGCATGATTTTAGTGACGTTGTAACGCCCGCCAAGCAGGCCCGCTGGATTGTCCGGTCTTTCGCAGTTTGCCTTTCCCCCATTGGTGAAATCCCGCGTATTCTTTTTTCCGACAGGGTCAAAGGTGCCAAACAAAGAATGCTGGCATTGTTTTGCCTGCTTCGAATTAGAATCTACCGTTTCCGGAAAATGCTTGCCGTGCTTTGGTCGGGTGATGGCCGTCTAATGTCAGGCGCATGGAACAGGAAATGATCGTATTACAAGAATTTGTTGGATTTCAGCGGTAGGATTTCCCGATTTGTTGGATAGCCCTGGGGAAACCGTGCCTGACAGCCCCGGCTTTATCTGGGGTACTTTTAGTCATGGAGCTTTCGAAAGAATTGCTTAATTGGTGTAACCAACGTTGGATCAAACCCCGTTGTACGCAATATAAAGATAACCATCACCAGCCGTGTTATCGCCATTGAAACCAAAGATGCGATCGCTGCCCCTTTGATCCCATATGGTGTGATCAACGCAAGGTTCATCCCAAAATTTGTTGCCAGCCCAAGTGTTGTGACGGCAAGGACCAGTTTCTCTTTTCGGAGCATGATCAACAGAATGGCATCTGGACCAGCAAGAACGATGGTGGCTTGACCAATCAGCAGAAACTTTAGAGAGGTTGCTGCCCCGAGAAACTCAGCCCCAAACAATCCCAGATATAGTGAAGAACCAAATCCGAGTACTAGAATAATTGGCATACCTGTGAGGTATGAGACAATCGCAGCCTGTGACAATAGCCGCTGGGCTTCTGGCTTGTTTCCTGCCGCCAGCGCCCGGGAAAGCATAGGCCCAACCAGTTGTATGGCTACCATATTGGCGATTGTGACAAGGATTGCCCCCCTTGCCGCTGCCCGATAAATCCCAACGTCAAAATTACCCAGAATGCTGCCAACCATCAAGACATCGAGATCCAGTTGCAAGCGGCTGGCAACCGTTGTCATTAATAATGGGATGGCACCTGTGAACCAAGTGCCCAGCTCAAATTCATATTTTGCTCTGCCGTTTCCATTGAGGCGGTGCATTTTCGCCAATACCACAACCATAATAGCTAGGGCTGGGAGCGCCGATAAAAGTGATAACTGAAACACGCCGGTCGGAGTCAAACTGTACCCCAAAGCCAAGATTACCCCAATCAAAAAGAGATACAAACCCTGTCGAAAAACCGTTTCCAGAAGCTGTGACGTCAGGATGCGTTGAAACCCATTCAGCCCATTCGAAACGAGTAAAACAAAGGCGTGAACAAGGGCATATATGGCGACCAGTTGCCAGCCGGGAAAGAGAACAAGCACCTCTGTCTTTTCCAGAACAGCGAGAAGTATTCCTGCGACTGATCCTGTTATTATGATGGTTGATAATGCGGTGACAAAATATCCGTTGATGTTGGCGAATTTTTTTTGCGTCAGGTAGGTGGGTAACTCTCGGATTGAAAGCTCTCCCAGTCCAAGGGGAAGAAATGTCCCAACAAAGACAGCCCATGTCGCAGCATAGGTGAATGCGCCGTATTCTTGGGCGCCCAGCATTCGAGCGATCAAGATTGACCCGACAAACTGAAAAAACAGCCCGCCGAAACGCATCAGAAAGGATAACGAAGCCCTACGAAAAAAATCGGGAAGCGCAATTGGCAAACCGGTTTTTGACGACGACATTCCAGTGTTCCTACCCAATAGACCGAATACCGGCCTGCTTCCTTTTTTGCCCCTTAAAATAGGGCATGACCATGCACACAAGTAATTGCCTGATGATCGGCAAAATCGGGCAGCAGGGTTGTCTGTACAAGACTAAGCCTATCATTGGCACGGTTTTAGGATAAATACAGGGGGTTAAAGGTTATTGTATACTGAATTATAAGGTTGAGCGCTGATTTCCCCCCATTCGATGTGCAACCTTTATATTTTGATTCTGGGCTATTAATAAGAGCGGATTATGGTTGCTTCAATTCAAGACACTGACCAAAGGGTCACAAAGGTTCCCAGTCCAGTTGCGGTCAATGGAACGGCCAACAAAAAGATTTGTGTGGTTGTTGTCAGCAATGACGAACAGATATTGGCCCGGAATTTACTTTCGTCGAATATGATACGTGATGACCTGGTGGATCTGCGTGTCATCACGGGGGCCCAATCGGCATCGATTGGATATAATAAGGCTTTGGACGAATCCCAAGCCGAAATCGTAGTATTCGCCCATCAGGATGTATATTTCCCGCCCGGTTGGGAAAGGTGTCTTTTGGACGCTATTGGTGAAGTCGAAAGGATTGACCTGAACTGGGCATTGATCGCCCCTATTGGCATTTCAAATTCTGGTGAACTTTCCGGAGAGGTGTGGTCCACGTCACAGGGCGGAAAAATTGGGTGTAAACTTGATGGGCCAGAGGTTGTCCAAAGCGTCGATGAATTGCTGATTGTGTTGCGCCGTGATTCAGGAATTAGGTTTGATAATGCTTTGCCCACATTCCATCTATATGGAACCGATATTGTGCAAAGCGCCCTATCCCAAAACATGGGTGCATTTGCATGCCAACTGCCAGTTGTCCACAATGACCGCTTTCACGAAAACCTGGGACCCGACTTTGGATTAGATTACAGGTTTGTGCGTCTAAAATGGTTGGAAAAACTACCGATCAGAACGACTGTACTGCAGGTGACAAGGGCGGGCCCCGGTCTCTTTTTTTATAGACTTCGTGCTTGGTGGTCGCGTGGCAAGCGTGGGGCAATTTCGGCTAATTCAAATGCCGACCCCAGGACATTCTCGGCCAGTTGCGGCTGGGAAGGTAACTGAACAACGGTAAAAGAAGAAATCATTTTTGAGGAAAAACGGGGTCACAGTCAGGAAATGAGTGCAAACGAAAACAAAGCAATTGGTGTCATTATCGTCAGCTATTCGTCTTCGGACGTAATAGTTGAGTGTCTGAAAAGCTTGGAATTATCTGATTTTGAAAACCTGAATATTGTGGTTTGCGATAATGCATCCCCTGATAGCTCCAATGAGCTGATACGCGAATTTGCAAACCAGCAAGCAGTGGAGTTTGAAGAAGTTCGCCCAGTAGATTTCATGCAAAGTGATCAGGTGGACCCAAAACGCCTTACCCTAGTTTCAATACCGGAAAACCTAGGATACGCGGGGGGGGTGAATGTCGGAATAGACTATTTTCTCAAGTGCGAAGACATTGAATATTTCTGGGTCTTGAACCCTGATTGCACCGTGCAGCCGGGCACTGCATCTGCCTATATCAAATGTGCTGATAATGCAGGTGAAGTGGGCCTGATGTCCGGGCGGACATTATATCATGGTGAAGGTGGTATGATTCAATCAGATGGCGGTTGGGTCAACCTTTGGAATGGAATTTGTACCAACCTGAATTTTGGCTTGATGCAAAGTGATGTGAATATGCCGGACCCAAATAAGGTGAATTTCTTGTTAGGGGCCAATCTTATCGCGACCAGAAATTTCGTAGATAAGGTAGGGAAAATGTGTGAAGATTATTTCCTTTACTACGAAGAGGTCGATTGGGCGATGCGCCGGGGGACACTTCCGCTGGTCCTATGCCCGGATGCTGTTGTGTTGCACCATGCCGGTACGTCAATCGGAAGTGGAACAATGCACCGAAGGCATTCGGCGTTTTCGAACTACTTCAACTACCGAAGTCGAATGAGGTTTGTTCGAAAGTTTCACCCAATTGCCCTGCCTTTTGCCTACACGTATTCGTTGCTGAAGGTAATACGGTTGGTACTGTCCGGCGCAATGGATGAGGCTAGCGGAGCCTGGCGTGGGCTAAACAACCAACCGCCCCCCAAATCCGTCGCCGAGCGATTGGATGAAACTGCAAGAATTCGGGCTTTTTCTTCTGGGCCCCCTTAACGGGTTAGAGATACTCCATGAGAAGCGAATCATCGTTTTCATCTTCATCCTCGTCCTGTGGAACGGTCTGAACATGGCCTTGTTCAAACATGTCGATAAGGTCTTGAAGTGAAATATCCTGAGTATCACCGCTCGGGGTGTCGGGGCTTTTTGCTGAAAACCTTTCAGTAACCGAAGATATAAACTCGCTGAAAATACTTTTAATTTGTGGGTCGCCCAAGTCGGCGGTGTCAGCGTCAGTGCTGGGCAGATCGCCCACTGATGTATCAGTGTCTGGGTCGGTCGTGCTGGGTGAAGTCACACCGATCGTGCCACCTGTAGGGCTTCCGGCCCCGCCCGAGGGTGCCCAAATCAGGTTTGCCATAAGGTTGTCGACATACAGGTCTGTATTTGGGTCGTTGTAGTCCAATAGTTGGTTCTGCGCGCTAAGGTCATTGGTACCATTGACGGTTACCCTGCCGGAAATGTTTCCGTAGACCAGAGCATTCGGGGAATTGGCGGCCATGACCCATGGCTCAGCCTGTGACCAACCAGAACTGGGGTCTGCCTTGCCAAAGCTTTGATCATCCAAAAGAACCGCATTGTCATAGATCTGGGCATTCTGGGTGCCTTCAACCGTAATGCCATGCCAACTGGCCGTGTGTACGACGTTATCAAAAACACGGATATCTTGATAAAAGGCACCTTGTGCCGTGCCACGGGTCCCTTCGTTGCCGATAAAAATCCCCTGGCTGCTGGCCTGACCATTTGTGTCTAGGATATTGTCGTTGATTTGGACATTTGTAGTTAGAAGGTTGGCATTGGTTGACCAAATTTGAATGAAATCAGTGTGGTTCAAGCTTTGAAGTGATCCATTGAAGTTGTGCATATAGTTGTTGGATAGAACAGCATCCTGAAGCCCCCCCGCCCTGAAACCATCGCCTTGGAAACCCGTCAATTCATTATCACTAAAGTCCAGTCCTTTGATATCCAGAAACGTGGTGCCCTGATTGTAGTCTGAAAGGGTATTGTTTGAGAAAACAATGTCGGTTGAGCTTCTAATAAGTGCCGCATCGGCACCCTTGGTGATCGCGCTGCTTCCATCAAGAAAGCCATTTGCGTCACTGGTCATCGTGTTGCCCACGAATTCCATGTGGTCGCTGTTTGAAATCCTAAGGTCCTGAACAGTGTTGTTCGTTGCAGAACTGTCAACGTGAAGCTCGGTCATCGAAATATGGGACGAATTCAAAAGGTATATATTTTGCACAAGCGGTTGGTTGGCCGGATCCAGCGCCTTAATCAGAACCGGGTTATTTGCATCACCCACCCCATTCCCAAAAATGTTATAGGGGCCACCATTCCCATCAACCAGAATTGTCCCGCCACCGGATGAGCCAAGGTTGGCAAGGGCAGCGTTCAGTTCGGCCGTATTGGTAACCGTGATGGTGCTATTGGCATGTTGTGCGTAGGATGTGTAACTTGTGTTGGCGAGCATTTTTAGACCTGTCCTGATTTTTCTAAACCCCGGGAACTTAGAAACTCTGACACCGTGATCCCCCGATCGCAGTGCTGGCAGCTCATCCCTAAGGGCTTCGTAAACTGAAGGAATACTTGCTCATCAAATAAGGCGAAAATTTGTCTCAATTTAGGGCTCCATTTGTTTGGGCAGTTTCTTGCCAAGAATAAAATGTAGCAAAAACAGTATATTAGCAGTTTTTAGGGTATTAGACGCCGAGAACAATCATAATTAGATGGATTGCATTGTTGCCTATATGAATACGGTCTGCATGGATTTCAGGCAAATTCAGGATGCTGAAAATGGCAAGTTTTCGCCGTCAGCAAAGGTATGTTCCGGCCATATTTTGCCATTAGAAACGTGGCTCAGCGAAAAGCTGCCGAGTTTGATCTGAAAGGGGCGGTATGCTGCCATTTTCGCCGAAAGCCGGGCCTTCATGCGCCCTGCGGTCAAGCCATACATCGGGCGTAATGATGCCTGGGCGTCAAATTTACGCCCGACAACTTCGATTTGGTCATGCGAGTTCAGTAAGCCATGGGGTGTCGGGCGTGGACAGATCGCATACCTTTGCAGGGCCCGCAGATCAGCGCCGAGTGTTGAAAGCCTGGCCATTGGCGACTTCCGTGAAAATCCATAAGAATTTCACGAAGCACCACATTCCGCTTCGAATTGGTAAAAATATCCCCGCCGGAGGCCCTTTGGGAATACCCCTAACGCTTGTCGTAATATAGTCCGACAACATGTTCGGCTTCGGCAAAAAACAACCAGCGTGACGCGAACAGCCCGGCAATGTGCAGCACAATAAATACCAGTGCTGCATTATGGGGGGGGGGCATCAGCAAAAGGCCAAGGCCAGGAATGATGCTCATGCACAACAGGGCGATGACGCGCAGGTTGCGGCTGTGTTTGCGCCCGACCACATAGACAAATTCATCCAGCAAATAATTGGTGCCGGTGTGGGGTGGCTCAAACTGGCGGGCTTTGCCCATGTGGCCAAGGCCTGTGGCGCTTTCAAGGGTTGAACCACGCTGGGCAAAACGCCCGTCGCCAAGGTGCCATGTCAGCACCTGCAATGCCCCTGAAACCAATAGCAACAACGCCGCCTTATCCATTTGGTTGGCCAGCAGGGCACCCCCGGAAACCGACAGCATCAGAAACATCATTGGTGTTGTTGGGTGGTTCCAGCGGGGAACAGTTTTTAGCTGGGTATAGATCATAGATGTCGAAAAAACTGTTATCAATGAAAGGCTTGCACCCACATACCCAACCAGAACCAGACGTTCACCAAAGAAAATCTGACCCACAGCATAGATGCCCATGACCGTCAGGGCGGCCAGTGACAGCCATGCTTCGCGTGACAGCCAGCTGGTGCGCCACTGGGTGAACGCCTTGATCGCGCGCTGGGGGTTTCCAAGGTGAAAGGTTGATGCAATCAATCCCCCGCCTGACAGGGCGAAGCCAATGAAATAAAATACAAAAGCAACCGTGCCGGTGACATCGGGCATACCCAGCCCCAGCCACGTCAGCAGACCAAAACCAAGCCCAGACAGGGCAGTAAACAGGATGACAGAAGGTGCAGGATGCATCAGTTTGATCCTTTCTTTGGGCTAGCGGGAAGGGCGTCAAGGGCGCGGTCAAGCCAGCCTATGAAACCGGTGGCTTCCTCGGCGACGGGTTCCAGAAAAGGCGCAAGGATATCAATGGCATCGGTGGTATCCTTGGGGCGGGGCGGCAGGTATTTATTGACCGGCTTGGTGCCCAGTTCGGGCATCAGGTCATAACCGCCGCGCGCGGCCACCAGTTGGCTGACATCACTGTCGGGGTCGCCAAGGTCACCAAAGGAACGCGCGCCTGCCGGACAGGTGCGCACGCAGGATGGAATGCGGTCAACCTCGGGCAGGTTTTCGTTGTAAATCCGGTCCACACAAAGGGTACATTTCTTCATCACACCCTCGGCGCGGTCCAGTTCGCGCGCCCCATAGGGGCAGGACCACGCGCACAGGCCGCAACCTATGCAGTTGCTTTCATTGACTAAAACAATGCCGTCTTCGACGCGCTTATAACTCGCGCCTGTCGGGCAGACGGTGACACAGGGCGCGTCTTCGCAGTGCAAACATGACTTTGGGAAATGCACGGTTTGCGCCGCCCCACCCTGTTCGGGTTGCATTTCATAGGTGTGAACCCGGTTCAAAAACGTACCCGACGGGTCGCCGCCATAGGCGTCCATGTCCGACAGGGGCGCGCCATAATTTTCGGTGTTCCAGCCCTTGCAGGAAATCACGCAAGCATGGCAGCCGACGCAGGTATCAAGGTCAATAACAAGGCCAAGTTTGCGGGTTGTTGAGGACGGTAGCTGGGTCATTGTGCGGCCCCTGATTTGGCGAAAACGGACTGTATGAAAACCATATGAAAACCATATGAACTCCGTATGAGTCGGGAACGGGCGTTCAAAGTGTTCATTTTCCCACCTTCCACGTCAGATTTTGCGGCCCGCGCCCGACCGGCGATTTGATTTCAGGAAAGGCCGGCTGTGCCTCGGCGGGTGGGTCGCATTTATCGATTTTTACCCGCAGATCAAACCACGCCGCCTGACCCGTAACCGGATCAGAATTGTTCCAGCGCAGCCCGTCGCCCTTGGGCGGCATCAGTTCGTGGATCAGATGGTTCAGCAGGAAACCTTCGGTGGCTTCGGGGGCATCTTGGCCCAAGGCCCAGGTGCCTTTGCGTTTGCCGATGGCGTTCCATGTCCAGACCGTATCGGGGTTCAGTGCGGCCTGCAGGGCGACCGGCACCACGATGGAACCGTGGGGGGATGTCACCCGCGCCCAGTCGCCATCCTGAAAACCATTTTCGGTCCAGACCTTGGTTGGCACATACAGGGGGTTCTTGCCGTGCAACTGGCGCAGCCACGCGTTTTGGGTGCCCCATGAATGGTACATTGCCATGGGTCGCTGGGTCAGGGCGTGGATCGGGTATTCATCAGCGCCTTCCTCGGCGGATGGATACCAGATCGGCAGGGGGTCCATTTTCTGGCGAACCTGCTGGCGCAGGTGCTCGGGGGGTTGCTGGGTGCCGTGACCTTCGGCGGCCAGTTGGAATTTGCGCATCGGTTCCACGTAAAGTTGGAACAGATAGGGTTGTGGCGCATCAAACAGGCCCATTTTAACGGCCCAGTCCTGATAGGCGGCGTTCCATGGTTTATAATAGCTTGCCTCGGTCGGGATGTGTTCTTCGAAAAATCCGCCGTTGTCGATATAGGCCTGCATCTGGTTGGGGTTCACGTCCCCGCGCCCGGCCTGATCACCGTTTTCGCCACGAAAGCCCGCCAGTGGGCCAACGCCGGGGCGGCGTTCGTGGTTCACGATGTAATCGGCGTAGTCCTGATATTTGGCGCTGCCATCATCATTGACAAAACCGGGCAAGCCAAGGCGCGCACCAAGGTCCACCAGAACCGATTGAAACGGACGCACGTTGCGATCCGGTTCGATCACCGGCCAGCGGATTGAATCGGCCATGGCGTCTGCTTCGCAAATCGGGCGGTCCAGCAGGGAAATACAGTCGTGGCGTTCAAGGTATGTGGTATCGGGCAGGACCAGATCGGCATAAGCCACCATTTCCGAACTGTAGGCATCGGAATAGATGATATTGGGGATCACATAGTCGCCATTGTCGTCCGTATCGGTCAGCATCTTGATCACACCCGAGGTGTTCATCGAGCTGTTCCACGACATGTTGGCCATATACATGAACAGGGTGTCGATTTTATAGGGGTCCCCCGCATAGGCGTTGGAGATCACCATATGCATCAGCCCGTGGGCGGACAGGGGGTTTTCCCATGTAAAGGCCTTATCAATGCGTTTGGCATTGCCGACATCATCAAGCAACAGATCGTCCGGCCCCTGCGGATAGCCAAGGTGTGGCCCGTCTAGCGGTTTACCGGGCTGCGCGCCCGCGTGGGGTTTTGGGTGCGCCTCGGCCGGTTTGGGGTAGGGCGGTTTAAAGCGGAAACCACCGGGGGTTTCGACACTGCCCAGCAGGATTTGCAGCACATGCAGCGCGCGCGCGGTCTGAAAGCCATTGGCGTGGGCGGAAATTCCGCGCATGGCATGGAAGGACACCGGGCGGCCCGGCATGGATTTGTGTTTATTGCCGCGAAAGTCAGTCCATTCGATCGGCAGTTCGAACGCCTCGTTAAACGCGGTGTGGGCCAGTTCGGCGGCAATGCGTTTGATGGTGTCAGCGGGGATGCCACAGCGATCGGCCACCGCGTCGGGGGCGTATTCGTCCGATAAGTAGCGGTCGGCCATGTGCTGAAACACAGTGCGGTAGGTAACACCGCCCTTGCGGAAATGGCCCGCCAGATCGGGTGTTATGCCCTTTTTGTCGAAAGCCACCTGTTTGCCGGTGGCGCGGTCTATCACCAATGGCTTGCCGTCTTTATCACGCAGGAACAGGCCGTTTTCCGGGCTGTCGGGGTCTTCGTTCAGCAGGACCGGGGCGTTGGTGAACTGGGACAGGTAGTTCAGGTCAACCTTGCCCGCCTTCATCAGTTCATGGACCAGCGCCAGAATAAACAAGCCATCCGTACCCGGTGTGATCCCCACCCATTCATCGGCAATTGCGTTATAGCCCGAGCGGATCGGGTTAACGCCGATGATCTTGGCACCGCGTTTCTTTAGTTTACCCAAGCCCATTTTGATCGGGTTGGAATCGTGGTCCTCGGCAACGCCAAAAATCATGAAAAGTTTGGCGCGGTCCCAGTCGGGTTGGCCAAATTCCCAGAACGCGCCGCCCATGGTGTAAATTCCGGCTGCCGCCATATTGACCGAGCAAAATCCGCCGTGGGCGGCGTAATTCGGGGTGCCGTAAGATTGCGCCCAGAACCCGGTGAAGGACTGCGACTGGTCGCGCCCGGTAAAAAACGCCAGTTTCTTGGGGTCGGATTCGCGGATACGGCCAAGGTGGCCACCGGCGATTTCGAGGGCTTCGTCCCAGCTGATTTCTTCGAACTCACCCGAGCCACGGGGCCCGACACGTTTCAGCGGTGATTTCAGGCGTGAAGGCGCGTTAACCTGCATGATCCCGGCACTGCCTTTGGCGCATAAAACGCCTTTGTTTACAGGGTGATCACGGTTGCCTTCGATGTAGGCGACCTGTCCGTCCTTCATGTGAACATTAATGCCGCAGCGACAGGCGCACATGTAACAGGTGGTTTGACGTATTTCGTCTGAAACCTTGGGTGAAGTATCAAGTGCTGGCTGGACGTGCTTGTTCATAATAATTTGCTCCCAAAACGTCGTTGCGGGTTTACTATTGTATTTTTTGCATATGTTCGAGCGCTTTTTCAGATGCGCGCGGATTTGGCCATCAGCGTTAATGCATTTTGCGCGATCTGGCGTTCTTCGGCTGCTGCGATTATGTGGGTCGCGCTGTCGGCGACACCGGCCCATTTCAGCAGTTCAAGGATTTTGTCGCGCACAGGTGCGGCGTTCTCGCCGATGCCACCGGTAAAGGCGATGGCGTCAACCCCGCCCATGGCGGCGATCATGCTACCGGCGTGGCGCGCGGCCCAATAGCAAAAATGAT
>DAOURA010000172.1 GCA_030625325.1 Marinosulfonomonas sp. | reverse complement strand
GCCCATATCTTCAACGAAGCATGGGTGCGTTCCCTTGAATGAAATCTATGAATATAGCGGCCTGATCGTGGTGGTTGCATGGCTGGCGTCGCGCTATTTCGCCCGCAAGGTGGATGTCAGGCAGGCGGTGATCCGTGGTTTTATCTTTTCGGTTCTATTCGCGGCCACCCAGTATTTGTGGCCCTATTTCGCGTTAAGCACCGCAATATTTTCACCGGTTTCCCTTGGTATCGTGCTGTTGTGTGCGGCCGATCTGGCGCGTCCGTTCGGGGGTCTGGCCCGGCGTTGGTCACGCCCCGAATTATGGGCGCTTCTGGCGATCTATGTGGCCTATATTTATGCCAGCATTGGGGGCAGCTATTTTGACCCTTATGCCCTGGGCTATGGGGCCAAAGGGGCGGGTGCCGTGGCGGTTGCCTTGGGGCTGTACGCGTTGGTGCGCCGGGATGTTTTGCTTGGGGGTATTGTGCTGGGCAGCCAGATTGCATGGCTGGGCAATATTGGCAGCGAAAACTTCTTTGATCACATCACCAGCGCATTGCTGATCCCCGCAATTCTGATTGGCCTGAGGCGGCGCGCAAAGGGGTGCTAACCCCTGACTTTATTCGGTAAACCTGATCGTATCCACCGCGCGCCCGCTTAGGGTGTTTGGCAGTTCTGCCACATCGTTCAGGGGAACCAGACTGGCATTGATGTTAATCATGATGAAAATGCTTTCCGCCTTTTCCGGGTGCGGAACGCCAAGAATACGCAGATACATCGGCCCGGTATTTGGGTCCGTATAGGTGGCGATCAGTTCCACCGCCGCGTATCGACCCATCTGATAGTCGCGCAGGGCGATCAGTTTTGGATTTTCCATGTTCTGGACGGCCATTGGATAACCCTGATCTTTCAAAAGCCCGGCAAACCGCGTTAGGCGTTCTTTTATCGGACCCATGGGGATTTTGGCGTCGATAATGTGCAGGCTGTCAATCAGGACACGATCGTGGGTTGTAAAAAATATTTTCACGGCCCCACCAGAGGGCTGATTATCAACAATAATCTGATAGTGTTCTTTGTTGGTCGGCAGGATCATTTTCAGGCGCGGGGGAACAGGGCGTCCCGCCTGTTGTTCATATTCATCATCAAGGGCAAAGCTGGTGCCGACTGTCAGCCCTTCGACCTTCAGGAAATTAAACTGAACACTGCCGGTCTCTGTCTGTGCGGCGGCAGGGAACGCCAGTGAAGTTGCAATAACAAATGCTGAAACTAGACGAATGATCACAATAAAATCCTTATGGTTTATGGTCCTGGAGAGGGGGCTTTTGATTAAGTTACTGCGGCGCCGCGCCGCAGGACCCAACCAGTTGTTCATAACGGTCAACGATCCAGCCCGGTGCATCCTCGGGGATCGAATCATTCAGGCCATCCTGCGCACGGGCAAAGATTTTGGCCGAGCGGCTATCATCAATCATTGCAATCGGTTCGCCCAGAACCACACGATCATAGATCACCAGCGCAATTGCCACCAACAGCAGGCCGCGCACGACCCCGAACAGGAACCCCAGCCCCTGATCCAGACCACCCAGCGCAGAGCGTTGAACCGCCGACGAAAACAGCGGCGTGAAAATTGAGACGATGACCAGCGCAATCGCAAAAACGGCCGCAAAGGCCGCAATGATGCTCAGCTCGCAGCTTTCGCCAAGAAAGTCTTTAATAACAGGGATTTCGCGGATCAAAGGTTCGGCCTTTGGGGCGAAAATAAAGGCCACAAATGCGGCGGCGACCCAGCCGGCAATTGACAGCGTTTCGCGCACGAAACCGCGCGAATAGGCCAGTATGGCCGAAACGACGATGACAATTGCCACCCCGCCGTCAACGATTGTAAAGCCTTCCATGGTCTTTCTCCTGCTCGCGCGTGTTACCCCGCGCCGAATATTTCGCCCACAAAACTGGTTAAGTCGGGCATCTGTCGTACCCCCGGATGGTCACCCGAGGTTTCTTTGCTCCGTGTCGGAGTAATTGCCTTTGAAAACCCTAACTTTTTGGCTTCTTTAAGGCGGTTTTCAAATTGTCCGACCGAACGTAGGGCACCTGATAGGCTAATTTCACCGAAAACCACAGTATCCGCCGGAATTGCGATGTCTTCTCTGGCCGAAAGTAGCGCCGCCGCAACAGCCAGATCGGCGGCCGGTTCGCTAACCTTTAGCCCCCCCGCGACGTTAAGATAGACATCAAGCCCCGAAAACGGGATTGAACAGCGGCTTTCCAGCACTGCCAAAATCATGGCCAGCCGCCCGCCGTCCCAACCAACAACTGTGCGCCGTGGCTGGCTGTGGGGGGTGGGGGCCACAAGGGCCTGAAATTCAACCAATACAGGCCGCGTACCTTCAATGCCGGCAAAAACAACAGATCCGGGGGCGGGTTCGTCCCGTTCGGACAAAAACAGCGCAGAGGGGTTGGTGACCTCTGCCAAACCGCCGCCGGTCATTTCAAAAACGCCAATTTCATCGGCCGGGCCAAAGCGGTTTTTAACAGCGCGAAGAATGCGGAACTGATGGCCCCTTTCGCCTTCGAAATATAGCACGGTGTCAACCATATGTTCGACAATGCGCGGGCCAGCGATTTGGCCATCCTTGGTGACGTGACCAACCAGAATGACGGCCATTCCCTTGCGCTTGGCAAAATTGGTCAGTTCATGCGCGGCTGAGCGCACCTGTGACACCGACCCCGGCGCGCTGGCGATATTATCGGCCCACATGGTCTGAATTGAATCGATGATTACAATGTCGGGTTTTTCAACCTCAAGCATGGTCAGGATATTGCGTAAATTGGTTTCAGCCGCCAGTTTCACCGGCGATTGGGTCAGGTTTAACCTGTGCGCACGCATGCGAACCTGTGCGGTAGATTCTTCGCCAGACACATAAATGGCCTTTAATCCGTTTTGCGCAAAACTTGCCGCCGCCTGTAACAGCAGGGTTGATTTGCCGATCCCCGGGTCCCCCCCCACCAGTATCGCCGAGGCCGCCACCAACCCGCCGCCAAGGACGCGATCAAGTTCATCGATGCCGGAATGGGTGCGCGGCGGGGGTGTTTCTTTGGTGGACAGGTCGCTCAGAACCACGGATGAACCCCGTTTTGAGCCAAGGGATTGTTTTGCCGGGCCGCTGGACAGGGGGGTGTCTTCGACAATGGTGTTCCAGTCACCACAGCCTTCGCAGCGCCCCGACCATTTGTTGTGGGTCGCACCGCAGGCCGTGCAGGAAAATGTTTGTGCCTTTGCCATGGGGTTGTTTAGCGCCGACGCGAGCGGAAGGAAATGAATATTGACCCCAAAATGCAGCCGGTAAACAGATACAGACCCCAGGCGGTTTCAACCTTACCCACGCCGATCCCTTTGATCACAACAATATAAATCGCAATCAGGAAGACATCAGCCATGGCCAGTTTTCCAAGGATATCCAATGCGGGCAGAACCTTGCGCCGCAGCAGGCCAAAATGGATCAGCGCCAGCCCAAGGGTTTTCAGATAAGGCGCAAAGATCGCAAAGAATGTAACCAGCAGGGCAAGGGCAACATCGGTTTCCCAAAGGGCTTGTAGCCCGGAAATAACCGAGATTTCATTTAGCCCGAACAGGGGTAAGAACCCTGCGCGCAAAAGTGGGGCGAACCACGCAATGGGAAAGGCGACCAACAGGGCAAGGTTTGCATAACGCAGGGCAGTCATTTCAGGGCGCCCTGCGGGCGGTACTTGCCTCCGGCGGGGATATTTGGGCGAAAAAGAAGCACGGGGGTCATCGCACAGCTTCGATCGGGCCGGTTGCGCGCCCGTGAATGAATTGATCAAGATAGGGGTCGCCACTGGCGTCCATGTCGGCCACCGGTCCGGTCCATTTGATGACGCCATCATGCAGCATGGCAACCCGGTCGGCGATGGCGCGCACTGATGTCATGTCATGGGTGATGGTCATCGCGGTGGCGCCCATTTCGGTGACTATTTCACGGATCAGTTCATTGATCACCCCGGCCATGATCGGGTCAAGGCCGGTGGTTGGTTCGTCAAAGAATATGATTTCCGGCTCGGCGGCGATGGCGCGGGCCAGTCCCACGCGCTTTTGCATGCCACCCGATAATTCCGCCGGGAAAAGGTCGGCGACATCTGCCTTTAGGCCAACGCGGCGCAGTTTTTCGATGGCGATTTCGCGGGCTTCGGTCTTGGGACGTTTAAGCGAGCCGCGCAGCAGACGGAAGGCGACGTTTTGCCAGACGGGGAGCGAATCAAGCAGTGCGCCACCCTGAAACAGCATGCCAAAACGGGCTAGAAATGTGTCACGCTCTGCCTTGGTGACGTCTTCGCCGTTAAGCGTAATGGTGCCTGAATCCGGTTTAACAAGGCCCAGCACGCTTTTGAGAAGAACTGATTTTCCGGTGCCAGAGCCACCGATCACCACCATCGAAGTGCCGCTTTCAATCGTCAGATCGACGCCCTCCAGCACACCCTTTGGCCCAAAGCCCTTATGAACCCCCCGAAGCTCGATCATGATCCAAAAAACAGGCTGGTAAGCAGGAAATTGGCGGCCAGGATCAGGATTGCGGCGGCCTCGACCGAGGTCTTGGTGGCGGCCCCGACGCCCTGCGCCCCACGCCCGCTATTCATGCCGTGATAACACCCCATTACGGCGGCGATGAAAC
>DAOURA010000034.1 GCA_030625325.1 Marinosulfonomonas sp. | reverse complement strand
GCCTTCAATCGCCGACCAGATTGCCCCGGCCCGACCGCTTCCAAGCAATGCCACCGCCTTGGCCTGCAATTTTTCACGGCGAACGGCCATGGGCATCTGATCCGCCAGATCATGTTCCCCCCGGCGTGATGTGCCATCCTTCAGGGTGACACAGACCCGGGCGGCGGTTTCCGCAACACCCTTGTCAAAACAAACCGAAACCCGATTGCGCAGGGCAATCAATGTACTGTCCTGCGCCACATCCTGTGAATAACTGCCCAGGGCGGCGGTATCCACCCCCCCAAGGGCCATCGCAGCCGTTAGACGGTAACTGAACTTGGCCTCCAGCCCGGTTTGTGGTGCACTGATATTACAGACATTTCCCCACCTTGGGTTGGTGGTGATCACAACACTGGCCACATCCCCGCCGTCAACATCGCCACAGCTTTTTCCAACTGCCTCCAACGTGGCATGCAGGCCGTGACAACAGGCGTGAAACTTGTGGCTGACCGTTTCAAACATCCAATCGCCGCCCATATGGTCAAAGGCCGTCAAATCACCTTCACCGTGGTGCGTATCGCCGAATCCCTGCAAACCGTCCAACGCCTGCGGGTTTGACAGGAAACCCGACCGGGCCAGTAATGCCGCCTCAACCCCATTCGATGCGGCGATGCCTGCATTCATCGGCTTGCCCATGGTGCCAAACTGCGACTTCAACCCCGATGCCCGGGTGCTGACAACCCCAAGCGCCTGCGCCATTTCTGACCGGTCCAGCCCCAGCAAACGCCCCGCCGCCAACGTCGCCCCAAAGGCCCCGGCGGTGCCGGTCTGATGATACCCCACCTGATAATGGGCCCGCCCCAGCCACAGCCCAACCCTGATCGACGCCTCAACCCCGATCAATGCCGCGTCCAGAACCTGCGCGCCACTGGCCCCGATCATTTCGCCAACCGCCAGGGCCGCCGGAACAATTGCCACCGAAGGGTGCCCGATATGGCCAAAATGGGTATCGTCATAATCCAGCGCATGGGACGCCGTGCCATTGACCAATGCCGCCCCGCGTACCGGCGCGCCCTGACTTTGCCCCACCAAACTGGCCTGTTGGTTGCCCCCTTCGGCCAAAACCATGCTACGCACCAGTTTCGCCGCCGGTTCATCCTGTCCTGCAATCGCACAGGCAGACCAATCCAACATTGACAGCGCCATCATCTCACGGGCAGTTTCACCATAAACCCTGACTTGCGCAAAATCACAAAGCTGCTCGCTCACACCCATCCCGGACCTTTCTTTGCCTTTCGAATTGGCCTAAATATCCGCGCCGCAGGCAAAAAACCAGTCTTCAACCTGACAAGCAAAATCAAACCTCAACCATAAAGCACCGCAGCCCGGTCTTCAAAGGCACGTACAATCCGGCGCATGGCCTGATCAAACACCACACCGATCACCTTTTGCAAAACCGCATTTCGAAATTCGAAATCAACCGCGAAATCAACTTCGCAACCCCCTTCAACCTCATGGAAAACCCAGTTTGAATGCAGGTATTTAAACGGCCCGTCCAGATAATCGGTGTCAATCTTCAGGGCACCCGGCCATAGGGTGACGCGGCTGCCGAATTTTTCACGAAACACCTTGAACGAAATGACCAGATCGGCCGCCATAACCTGTGCATCCCCTTGCGGTGTGACCGAACGCACCCTTGCGGCAGCACACCACGGCAGGAACTCGGGGTAGCGCGCAACATCCGCCACCAGATCATACATCTGCTGGGCCGAATACGGCAGCGCCTGTTTATCGGAATGTTTTGGCATTTTACCCTTTTAGACTGGTGACATTCGCCCCACATTTCGTAGAGTGGCCCGGCAGATGCAAGGGGGATACATGCCGCACCGTCCATATGTGATCGATAAATTGATCTCAGCCAAAACAATCGCCGCCCGGATCGAAGATCTGGCCCGCGAAATCGAAACCTCCTATGCCGGTTGCGAACGCCTGATTGTCGTCGGCCTTTTGCGTGGCTCGTTTGTTTTCATTGCCGATCTGGTACGCGAAATTGACATGAACATCGAAGTCGACTTTCTTGAAGCATCGTCCTACGGCGACAGCACTGAAAGCAGCAAAGAGGTCCGCATTCTAAAGGACCTGCGCGGTAAAATCGGTGGCAAAGATGTGTTGCTGGTGGAAGACATCGTTGACACCGGCTTTACCCTGAAACACGTGACTGCATTGCTGGAATCACGCAAACCCCGCCAGTTGAAAACCATTGCCCTGCTGGACAAACCCAGCCGGCGTGAGGTGGACATAAAAGCCAACTGGACCGGCTTTGAAATACCAGATGAATTTGTGGTCGGATACGGGATTGATTTTGCACAACGCAATCGCAATCTGCCGTTTATTGGCAAGGTCCGCTTTACCGACGAAGACCCGTGCTAGGCAAATGGGGTTGAACCCGCGGCAATTCCTGCGGCTGGCCCGACTGGTACGCCACCCGCCGTCCCCGAAACGGATCTATCTGATTTTGGCCGTTATTGCCGGGTGCCTGCTGTTACTGGGGTATGAACACCTGTTCGGCTGGCCGGAATCGCTAACGCTCGACAATCCGCCGCGCCGGGGATTATCGCGCTAAATCAAGGGGTTTGCCGGGCGCCCATATACCCCGAAGAAAAGTTACGCAATGTCCCCCCACCGTCGGTCAGGGTACCGGTGGCCCATGGGCTACTGAGAACATAATTTCCCGATCCGTCAATATAAAAAGACGGTTCCGCCTTGAATGTCATTGAATGGCTGGCCCCCGCCCCATCCACAATATTACCACTGCCGCTTAATGGGACGCTGTTGCTGACCAGGTTGCCGGATATTGCCACCGAACCGGAATACTTTTCCTGTATCTTGGGCATCAGCGTTCCGTACACTCTCTGACCTTCGTCATCGACCAGCATAATTTTGTTCAATTTCCCTGTAAGCTGATTGCCTGACGCCGCAAAATCATAATTCATCGCGACATTTCCAAACAGTAATTCACGGTCCCCGGTTGCCCCGTCATAGATCGCAAAATGCCCCTCAAAATCGGCACTGCCACTGGCGGGCAAAGAACTTGCAACAACAGGGGTTACAACACCGTCATTAACATCACTTTGAACGGCCCACATTGATTTGCGCTTAACGCCGTAATCCAAAGTTCCATCAAGGATAAGAGCAGCCGTGCAATTGGATGTGAAAAGCACACAGATGACGGCTGTAAAGCTTTTAAGTTTCATAAGAATCCCTCAAATAATTCAACACCAACTTGAAACCAAATAGTCGAAACCACAATGTTTTTTTGTATACAACCCCGACACCGGCAGGTCAGCGCAAAGCCTGACCAAAGATTTTCGATTGGTCGGGCTATGTATGAAACTGGGGCTTACCCCACTTTCACCCCTCACCCTGCCCCAGTTTTTCGATCCGGGCGGTGCGCAGACGTTCAAAATCGTCCCCCGCGTGATAGGATGACCGGGTTAGCGGTGTGGCCGAAACCATGCCAAACCCTTTGCCCCATGCCGCCTTTTCATAGCTGGCAAATTCGTCCGGGGTCACGAACCGGTCAACCGCGTGGTGTTTTGGGGTCGGTTGCAGGTATTGGCCGATGGTCAAAAAATCAATTCCGGCCACGCGCATGTCATCCATCACCTGCAATACACCCTGACGATCTTCGCCAAGGCCAACCATGATCCCGGATTTCGTGAACATTGCCGGGTCCAGTTCTTTCACCCGCTGCAACAGACGCAGTGAATGGAAATACCGCGCGCCTGGGCGCACTGTGGGGTAAAGGCCGGGCACAGTTTCCAGATTATGGTTGAACACATCGGGGCGTGCGGCCACCACGACTTCAAGGGCCTGTGGGGTGCATTTCAAAAAATCAGGGGTCAGAATTTCAATGGTTGTGCCGGGGGATTTCTGACGAATGGCGCGGATTGTCTGGGCAAAATGCTCGGCGCCGCCATCGTCCAGATCATCGCGATCCACCGATGTGATCACCACATGTTTCAGCCCCAGCTTGGCAACAGCGTCCGCCACCCGCCCCGGTTCAAACAGGTCCAGCGCATCCGGGCGGCCCGTGGCGATATTGCAAAATGAACACCCACGGGTGCAAATTTCACCCATGATCATCATGGTGGCATGCCCCCGGCCCCAGCATTCCCCCACATTGGGGCAACTGGCCTCTTCGCAGACCGTGGACAACCGGTTGTTGCGCAAAATATCGCGGGTCTCTTTATAACCCGCAGACGTGGGGGCCTTAACACGTATCCACGACGGCTTGCGTGGTTGGGCGTTGTCAGGGCGGTGCGCTTTTTCGGGGTGGCGCTGGCTGGCGTCTTTTATGTCTCGCGGGCTCATGGGTTTTCCTTATTCCTGCGGCCCGTTTATACAAGCAAATTCAGGATGTCCAAAGCCTTGCATCTGCATGCCTGCCATGCGGCTTTGCAATGGCTGCGCATAAAAAAGGCGCGCAAGGGTTTAACCTGCGCGCCAGATTTCGTTTTCAGCAACGGGAGGAATGCCAAAAACGAAAACCTTCCAGTTCCTAGCCGATCATCGCACCACTTTTGTTGTTTTCGTAATGCAGTTTCAGGCGCTGCAACGCGATGCGCAGCACCACCTTGCCCGAACGGGCCGACCAGCCCATCCGTCTTTCCGCCGCTTCCAGACCTTCCAGAAAACAACACACCCGTAACGCCACATCCCCCAGACCCGGCCCAAGGTCACGCAGGGCATTTGAAACCCTTTCCCTGGCGCGTGACGGCGCATCACCAACGCCACTGTCAGCACTAAATTCACGGTCCCCCCCGCTTAGAAAGCGGTCCCAGTTTTGGGCAACCCGTGGGCCCATCTGGGCCAGTTCAAAATCTTCGCGCAACCGCTCTGCGGCACCGACCAGATCATCACTCAGGAACGGTTGGCCAGACTTGTCCTTGCGCCGCGCCATGGCCGAAACCGGCGATTCCGCACAATTATAACGCAACCGGCGCGTGCGCCCATCCGACAGGACATCCCGTTCGGCCCAATCGCGGTGCTGGTCCCCAAATTTCGCCGGGGCTTCGGCAAAACCGGCGCGCACCGCATCATCATCCGCCAACAGGCGTTTCAGGGCGGACCGCCCGGCCCCGGTAATATGATATCGTGAAATCCGCCCCGGACTGTCGCATTTGATCCAGTCCTTCAACGCCATTGCCTGGGCGACACCACGTTCCACCACGGCGGTACGTTTGGTTTTACCTTCACCGATTTCACGTACCACCACAGCCTTTTCCATGTCCTTGGCGATGGCAAGACAGGCTGATGGTTCACACAGGCGGCGCAAAATCCGGCGCCCTTCCCGTTCAATGGTTTCATTGCTTGGCATCGCGGGTTTGGTGCGTATGTGTTTTGTCATTGGTTGGCAGTCCTTGGGTTGATACTTGGTTGCAGGGGTTAAGGGCTGTTCAATCGCCCCCAGTCTTGAAAGTGCCTCATCCACAAGTGGGTCATCGCGACGTGCTTCAAGTTTTTGAACCTGCCTCATTACGGTAGAGGCATGACAACCTGCCCCCTTTGCCAGTTTGCGAATCGAATGCCCGCTTTTTGTGTGGAAAATATAGTTTTGTGCAGCTTTCGGGACCCAACCCGGAAATGTATCCGGTTGCACAGTTGGAACTGTGTTTTTCATTTCATTCCCCTCAGGGGTTTTCAACTGCCCAATGGTGCCGCCATTGGGCAGAAAACCCCGCCGTTCGGGTGGCACCGTGGCCAGTAACTCGTTAATAATACCGCGTACCACCTAAGATTGTATTCGTTACCGAATTGTTAACGCAGCGCACAACATTAAGTTTGTTTTAAATAAATAAATAATTTTACATACCTGCGAACGCACATTTTGAATTCCGGCAACACCCGCTTGGGTTGTGTCAGGCTGGCCCAAATTGATAAATGGACCAGTGTAATGAATAATGATTTCACCAAGAGCCTATCCAGCATCCATCGCCCGCGCCTGTTAATCAGGGCCGCCCGGTTTGGTCTGCAGGACTATAACCGCAACCGCGACCTGAAGCGGATAATGAAAACGCCAACGTTGTTGTCGCCAATACGTGCCGTCAGCGGCCTGATGCAGGAAGAGGCCCGCCTTGAAGAAATTCGCAAGACAGGCGAAGCCACCTATAGTATTTCACGCCACGTCGATGTTCTGATTGCCCTGATGGCCGAGGCACGACTTTTGCCTGACACCAGCGTCCAACAACACCCTGCTATGTAAACGCGTCCGGCACGCTGGATTTTTTTCGGGCGACATAATCATGCAACGCCTCAGATGTCGCCGGGTCCAGGTCGGGCTGACGGTAATCTGTCAGCATCTTGTGCACCTTTTGACTGGCCAGTGCCTGTGTGTCACGGGCACCTTCTTCGTCCCATGTCTCAAATGGTTTATAATCCAGCAGATCTGATCGCCAGAACGCATCCTTGAAATTGGCCTGTGTATGGGCGCAGCCCAGATAATGCCCCCCCGGACCCACCTCTGCTATTGCGCCCATTGCCTGACCGTTTTCAGACATATCAATCCCTTGCGCCATATGGTGCAGGGCGCCCAGTTGATCCGCATCCATCACGAATTTTTCGTAAGAACTGACCAACCCGCCTTCCAGCCAACCACAGGAATGAAGCATAAAATTCACCCCCGCCAACAACGCTGTATTCAGTGAATTCGCCGTTTCATATCCGGCCTGTGCATCCGGCAGCTTAGATCCGCAAAACGCCCCGCCCGAACGGTACGGCAACCCCAAACGGCGCGCCAGTTGCCCCGCACCATAGGTAATTTGCGCCGCTTCGGGCGTGCCAAAGGTCGGCGCGCCCGAATTCATATCAATCGAACTTACAAACGCCCCGAAAATCACCGGCGCACCGGGGCGGATCAACTGGGAATAGGCCACCCCGGCCATGACCTCGGCCAGAACCTGTGTCAGGGTGCCCGCCACCGACACCGGCGCCATCGCCCCACCAACAATAAACGGTGAAATGATACAGGCCTGATTGGCGCGCGCGTAAACTTCCAGCGCACCCATCATGATACTGTCAAAGGTCAGCGGTGAATTGATATTGATCAGCGACGTCATCACCGGGTTCTGATCAACAAAATCCGCCCCAAACAGGATTTTCGACATTTCAACAGAATCAACAGCACGATCTGGTTCCGTCACCGACCCCATATAGGGTTTGTCCGACAGGGTCATATGGGCCAGCAACATATCCAGATGCCGTTTGTTCACCGCAACATCCGTTGGCTCACACACCGTGCCGCCAGAATGGTGCACCCATTTCGACATATAAGTCAGTTTCACAAAATTGCGGAAATCTTCCATCGTCGCATAACGCCGCCCGCCGGCGGCATCACGCACAAAGGGCGGCCCATAAACCGGGGCCAGCACCAGATTTCGCCCCCCCATATCAACATTTCGCGCCGGGTTGCGGGCGTGCTGGGTAAATGTTGCAGGCGCGCTGGCGCATAATTTGCGCGCCAACCCACGCGGGATATGAACCCGCTCGCCCTGAACATCGGCCCCCGCCTGCCGCCAAATTTCCAGCGCATCGGGATTATCAACAAAATTTACCCCGACATCGGCCAAAACCGTTTCGGCGTTGGCCTCAATGATTTCCAGCGCCTCGTCATTCAGAACTTCAAGGTTTGGGATGTTGCGCTCAATAAAACGGGCGGTTTCAAAGTGAACTGCGGTGCGCTCTGCCCTGCGGGCTGCCCCTCCGCCACCGCGCCCGCGTCTGCTACCTGCCATTTTCACACCCTGCCTGCATTGATCCTGCTCTCCAGACTATCGTGGGCGGGGCCCATGACCTTTCCAAAATCCGGCCTCTGGGGTTGGAAAACGACATTCCCCTGATTGCCCCCCCGGTCCGGCCTCTTTTTTGCTAAAATATCCTCGGGGGTGTGGGGGCAGAAGGCCCCCACCTCTTGCACTTGTTCCCGCCCCCGCCTAATCAGCAAGCATGGAAAACATATCCCACGACCGCCTTTTGATCATCGACTTCGGCAGCCAGGTAACCCAGCTGATCGCGCGTCGCCTGCGCGAACTGAACGTCTATTGTGAAATCCACCCCTATCAGAATGTCACGGACCAGTTTTTAACTGATTTCGCGCCAAGGGCCGTGATCCTGTCTGGCGGCCCGGCAAGTGTTCTGGACGCCGGTTCACCACGCCCCCCCGCGGGCGTGTTTGACCTGGGCGTGCCAATCCTTGGGGTCTGCTATGGCCAACAGGTGATGATGCATATGCTGGGCGGCACGGTTGAACAGGGTCACGGAACGGCCGAATTTGGCCGCGCCTATGTGACACCGTCTGACACCAAAACTGATCTGCTATCGGGCTGGTTTAATGACGGACAAGAACAGGTCTGGATGAGCCACGGCGATCATGTCAGTGCCATCGCACCGGGATTTTCGGTTTATGGCACATCGCCAAACGCACCCTTTGCGATCATCGCAGACACGACGCGCAATTTTTTCGCCGTACAGTTCCACCCCGAGGTACACCACACCCCGAATGGCGCAAAATTATACGAAAACTTCACCCGCCTTGCAGGCTTCACCGGTGACTGGACCATGGGCGCCTACCGCGAAGAAGCAATCCGCAAGATCCGCGAACAGGTCGGTGACCAACAGGTCATCTGCGGCCTTTCCGGGGGCGTTGACAGTTCCGTCGCCGCCGTCCTGATCCACGAAGCCATCGGTGATCAACTAACCTGCGTTTTCGTTGACCACGGCTTGTTGCGCCAGAATGAGGCCGAAGAAGTCGTCGAAATGTTTCGCGACCACTACAACATGCCCCTGATCCACGCTGACGAACGGGAATTATTTCTGGGTGAGCTTGACGGCCAGTCCGACCCTGAAACCAAACGTAAAATCATCGGCAGGTTGTTTATCGATGTGTTTGACAAACACGCCAAAACCGTTGGCGGTGCAAAGTTTCTGGCACAGGGCACCCTTTACCCGGACGTCATCGAAAGCGTTAGTTTTTCTGGCGGCCCATCTGTCACCATAAAGTCCCATCACAATGTTGGTGGCCTGCCCGAAAAGATGGGCATGAAACTGGTCGAACCCCTGCGCGAATTGTTCAAGGACGAAGTGCGCGCATTGGGCCGTGAACTTGGCCTGCCCACCAGCTTTATTGGTCGTCATCCCTTTCCCGGCCCCGGTTTGGCCATCCGCTGCCCCGGTGAAATTACCCGCGAAAAACTGGACATCCTGCGTAAGGCAGACGCAGTCTTTATTGACCAGATCCGCAAGCATGGCCTGTATGATGAAATCTGGCAGGCCTTCGTGGCAATCCTGCCGGTGCGCACCGTGGGGGTTATGGGCGACAGTCGCACCTATGACTTTGCCTGCGCCCTGCGCGCCGTGACATCGGTGGACGGCATGACAGCCGATTATTACCCGTTCAGCCATGAATTTCTGGGCGAAACCGCCACCCGGATCATCAACGAAGTCAAAGGCATCAACCGCGTGACCTATGACATCACATCAAAACCACCGGGCACCATTGAATGGGACTAAACCGGTTACAAGACGGGTATAACATGACGGGGAATATCTGAATGTCGAAAAATATTGTGATCAGCGGCACCATCACCTGTGAACCTGATGACCTTGAAATGCTGGCAAAAGAGGTCAAAGGCCACATCGCCCTGACCCGCGCCGAAGCAGGCTGTATCAGTTTTGACATCACCCAATCCGCCCCCGGCGCCTGCGAATTTGTCATTTCAGAACGTTTTACTGACCGCGCCGCGTTTGACGCCCATACCACCCGCACCCGCGCATCCGACTGGTGGACAAAAACCCAGCACATCCCCCGCGACATCACAATCACCGAGGAATGAACCAACCCGCCCATCAGCCCCTGCGCGCCGCCCTGTGGATGATTGGTGCAATCGTTTCGTTCACATCAATGGCCGTGGCCGGGCGCAACCTGTCAAGCACGCTGGATACGTTTGAAATCATGCTCTACCGCTCTGTCCTTGGGGTGGTTGTGGTGGTGGCCGTGGCTGCGGCCAGTGGCACCATCGGGCAGATCAACCGGCAATCTTTTCGCATCCACCTGATCCGCAACATCAGCCATTTTGCCGGACAAAACCTGTGGTTTTACGCAATCGCCGTTATCCCGCTTGCGCAGGTGTTTGCGCTTGAATTTACCTCACCGATCTGGGCGGTTTTTCTGGCGGTATTCGTGTTGGGCGAGCGTTTGACGAAAATCGGCCTTACAACGGCAGCAATCGGCTTTGTCGGGGTTTTGATCATCACACGACCCTGGAACGCGGGCCTGAGTATCGGGGTGGTGGCGGCCGCCCTTGCCGCCATTGGTTTTGCAGGATCGGCCGTTTTTACCCGGCTGTTGACCCGCACCCAAACCATAACCTGCATCATGTTCTGGCTAACGGTTATGCAAACCGTATTCGGGCTGATCTGTGCGGGGTATGACGGGGATATCGCACGCCCCACCATGTCGGGCCTGCCTTGGTTGTTGCTGGTATCCCTTGGCGGGCTGGTGGCCCATTTTTGCCTGACCAAGGCGCTGACACTGGCCCCGGCGGCGGTGATTATGCCGGTTGATTTCACACGCCTGCCTGTGGTCGCCGTTGTTGCAATGATCCTTTATGATGAACCACTTGAGGCCGTCGTGCTGATCGGGGCCGTTATTATCTTTGCGGCGAATTATATGAACATCACGTCCCAAACCCGCGCAAAGCGGGCCTGATATATAGCAAGTTTCGGGTCGTAGCATTGCCAGTTCACTGATATCGATCCCCCCATGCATATGCAAAAAACAATTCCCGCCCGCACCTGGGGCGAAATCATTCTGCTGTCCGTGATTTGGGGCGGCTCATTCCTGGCGTTTAATCTGGCGCTGCGTGAAATTGGCGTCTTCACCACGGTTGCCTTTCGCATTGCGGGCGGGGCCGTGATTTTGGTGGGTTATATTGCGTTTCGCCGCATGGCCCTGCCCAAAAGCCCACGCATCTGGGGCGCGTTCATGGTGATGGGGGCATTAAACAACATCATCCCGTTTTCACTAATCGCGTGGGGTCAGTTGAATATATCGGTTGGGCTGGCATCAATCCTGAATGCTTCAACGGCCATTTTTGGTGTGGTGCTCGCGGCACTGGTATTTGCCGACGAACGCCTGAGCCCGCGAAAACTGTTTGGCGTCTTGCTGGGGTTTTTGGGCGTGGCCACGGCGATCGGGCTGTCGTCACTGTTGGAATTCAACATAACATCCCTGTCGCAACTGGCGATGATCGGGGCGGCCCTGTCCTATGCCTTTGCCGGCGTTTGGGCCCGCAAGACCCTGCACGGGATAAAGCCGCAGGTTGCAGCAACCGGAATGACCATCTGTTCAACTGTGGTGATCGTTCCGGTGGCTTTTTGGGTGGATGGTGTTCCAACCCTGAACTACATGCCCGCCACTTGGGCCGCGCTGATCCATCTGGCGGTATTGGCAACGGCATTGGCGTACCTGATGTATTATCGCATTCTTGGCGCGGCGGGGGCCGGAAACCTGATGCTGGTGACCCTGACGGTGGCGCCGGTTGCGATTGTCATGGGCGTTCTGGTTCTGGGCGAAACCCTGCAAGCGCAGGCCTATGTGGGCTTTGGCCTGTTGGTTGGTGGCCTTTTGGTGCTGGACGGGCGGGCATTGCGGCAGCGCAAGACCATAAAACAGTCATAGTTTCCACTACCATGCGGGCACACAAGCCGTTACCAAGTGGCTAACAAACCCGTGGAACACCCAATGATCTATAATTCACCGGCTGACTGGAAAAATGACAACCGCAAACGCGTGCTGCTTTTCGGTATGTCCGGCCTTGGAAAAACCCATATTTCCAACATGTTACGCGCCGGGGGGGAATGGTTTCATTATTCCGTCGATTACCGCATTGGCACCCGCTATATGGGCGAACCCATACTTGACAACATCAAGCGCGAGGCGATGAAAAACCCGTTTTTGCGCGATCTTTTGATGTCAGATTCCATTCACATCGGCTCAAACATGACATTTGACAACCTTGCCCCCTTGTCCAGCTATCTGGGTAAACCCGGCGATCCGGCCAGGGGCGGGCTGGATATTGATCAATATATCCTGCGTCAGGAACAGCATCATCGCGCCGAAGTTTCGGCCCTGTTGGACACTGTGCATTTCATTGACCGCGCCCATGATCTGTATGGTTACGACAACTTTGTCTGCGATTCAGGTGGGTCAATCTGCGAAGTGGTCAACCCCGACGATCCAAATGACCCGGTGCTGCGCGCCCTTAGTGAAAATGTGCTGCTGGTCTGGATAAAAGGAACCGAAGATCATAACCAAAGCCTGATCACGCGCTTTGACAACGACCCCAAACCAATGTGCTATCAGGGTGATTTCCTGTCACGGATGTGGAACGATTATCTAAGCAATAACAACTGTAAAGCCGATGAAGTTAACCCTGACAACTTTGTCAGGTGGGCCTATTCTCAGGCGCTGGCGTACCGTCAGCCACGGTATCAGTCGATGGCCGAAAACTGGGGTGTAACCGTGTCCGCAGATGACGTTTCCGGCGCAACCAGTGCGGCGTCATTCGATGACATGATCATGCGCGCCCTTGCCAATCACGCCGCCTGACCCCATTTCAACCTTCTGACTACAATAAGGCCAACCAATGCCCATCACCCTGCCCAAAGACCTGCCCGCCTATGACGTTTTGCGCGACGAAGGTGTGATGGTGATACCAAAGTCGCGCGCCGACCAACAGGATATCCGCCCCCAGCGCATCGGGTTACTGAACCTGATGCCCCAGAAAATACAGACCGAAACCCAGTTTTCGCGGCTGATCGGGGCAACCCCCTTGCAGATTGATCTGACCCTGATCCGCATGAGCGATCACAAATCCAAAACCACCGCCCCCGCCCATATGGACGAATTTTACCGCCCATTTTCCGAGGTACGGGACGAAAAATTTGATGGCCTGATCATCACCGGGGCGCCCATTGAACACCTGCCCTTCGAAGACGTCACCTATTGGGATGAACTAAAAGAAATCATGGACTGGACCCAGACCAACGTACATTCAACCTTTGGCGTGTGCTGGGGGGGGATGGCGATGATCAACCATTTTCATGGCGTTGATAAATATACACTGGACAATAAGGCGTTCGGCTGCTTTCGCCACGACAACCTTGCCCCCAGTTCCCCGTATTTACGGGGGTTTTCGGACGATTGCGTGATCCCGGTCAGCCGTTGGACCGAAATGCGCCCCAATGATATTTCGCCTGCCAACGGGCTGCGCACCCTGCTGGGATCGGACGAAGTTGGCCCCTGTCTGGTGGAAGATCAGGCGCATCGCGCGCTCTATATCTTCAATCATTTTGAATATGATACAGGCACCCTGAAACAGGAATATGATCGTGATGTTGTCAATGGAACAGACATTAACGTGCCCAAAAATTACTATCCTGATGATGACCCGACAAAAATGCCCCAGAACCGTTGGCGCAGCCACGCCCATCTGCTGTACGGCAACTGGATCAGTGAAATATACCTGACCACGCCGTTTGATCAAAACCTGATTGGCTGCAAAAGCACCGATTTACGGGGGTAAGAGGCAGAATTTGCCTATGTGGCCCGTCGCGGTCATAGTGATTTTAACTTAGGATACAGGCCATGACCCTACCATTTGACGGCGCGATAAGTGCGTTCTTTGCAGACGGCGCCCCAAAGGGCGTGCAGGGTGCCATCCGTGACGGATCAAAAAAGGGTATCCTGTCAAATACTTACCCCTACCCCAAGGTCATGGCAGCTCGCGTTTACAAATCTGAAATGTCGGCCCTTCAACAGGAACTGGTGAAATTGCAGGCCGATGTTAAGGCCACGGGCAAACGTGTCGTGGTGATATTTGAAGGGCGCGATGCGGCGGGCAAAGGCGGCACAATCAAACGTTTTCGCGAAAACCTGAACCCCCGTGTGGCCCGCGTTGTGGCCCTGTCAAAACCAACGGAACGCGAACAGGGCGAATGGTATTTTCAACGCTACGTCAATCACTTGCCATCAGCCGGTGAAATCGTGCTGTTTGATCGCAGTTGGTATAACCGCGGCGTTGTGGAAGAGGTTTTTGGCTTTTGTGATGATAAACAGCGGGCCGCGTTTTTCCGCCAACTGCCTGAATTTGAAGACATGCTGGTGGATGAAGGTATCTATTTGGTCAAGCTCTGGCTGAATGTTGGGCGGGCCGAACAGTTGCGCCGTTTTATGGCACGTGAAAAAGACCGGTTAAAGCAATGGAAACTAAGCTGGATCGACGTTGAAGGCCTGAAGAAATGGGACGAATATTCACAGGCAATTGGTGAAACTTTTAACAAAAGCCACACCAAAGTTGCGCCATGGACCATTGTGCGATCAGACGACAAACGGCGCGCACGCCTTGCCGCCATTCGTGCGGTCCTGTCGGGCATAGATTATCAGGGCAAAAACCCAAATGTCGCCTGCCCGCCCGACGCCAAAATCTGCGCGGGGCCGGAAATCTGGCATGGCTAAACGGGGGTATCATCACGGCAACCTGCGTCAGGCACTGGTGGACGCCGCCCTTAAACTGATTGAGGCCAAAGGCCCAACCGGCTTTACCCTGTCAGAGGCGGCCAAGACCGCCGGCGTCACCCCGGCCGCCGTTTATCGCCACTTTGAAGGCCGCGAAGACCTGATCGCAGAGGCCGCCCGTCAGGGATACGAAGTGTTCGCCGACCTGATGGAATACGCATTTGCCAAGGGGCAACCATCGGCATTGGCATCTTTTGAGGCCACCGGGCGTGCCTATCTGGCGTTTTCACGCAAATATCCCGGCCATTACATCGCCATGTTCGAAAGCGGCATATCGGTCAACCGAAAGCCGGAACTGGCCATCCTGTCGGCGCGCGCCTTTGGGGTTCTGGAACGGGCGGCGGTGGAACTGTCCGCCCATATCCCGCCGGGCAAACGCCCCCCCGCACAAATGGTATCCGCCCATATCTGGGCCATGTGCCATGGTGTGGTTGAACTGTTTTTGCGCGGATCACCCGGAACCAAATCACCATTTCCGCCAGAGGAATTATTGGAAACTGGTATCGGGGTTTATTTGCGCGGTCTGGGTCTGGTGCCCGCAGACGACTAAGGTCTAGCCCTTACGCAGCGGGCGCAGATACATCAGCCGGATCAGCGAAAAGCTCTTTTTATGCAGACGCTCTGGCGACCATTTACTAATCCGCCCGACAAGCTGTAGCGACGCCAAACCAAACCCCAATGCGCCCAACATCCCAAAGAAAATAACCGCCAGCCCACTGGCCGCAATTATCCCAAGGGTTTGTGCCGTTTCCATCGGCGCGTAAAAACTGGCGTGAATGTTTGGAAAAAACGCCACCATAAAGTCTACGCCCAAACGGATCATCCCACCAAACAACACCGCCCCCGGCAGAAGTGACTGAACTACATATTTAAAGCGCTGAATCATCTGATCCCCGGCGCCAAGGTCATCCTCTGGTTCAAGTGCCAACCAGGCAAGCAGTTCTGCTTCTTCAGGGTCATCTGCTTCACCGGCACCTTTATTCAGGGAAACTGACAAAACCAAAATCCCAAGAACGGCAGCAAGACCAGCAAGCAGTTGGTTTGTGTTATTGGTACACATCCAGAACAACAGGGAACTTACCATCATAAGGGTAACAAATATCACCCGGTCAGAAGCGCTTAGAACCTTCAAGGTTTTGTTGGCCCATGACTCGCTATGCCCGCCCATGGAGGCACCAAGCCACCTAGCCGCAAAAACAACGGGCACCGCGGCCCCCGCGACCAGAAGAAACAGGAAATTTGACATCCCGTGTCCCGCAACTGGGGTGAAAACCGTATCCTGAATGATCATACCACTGCAAAAGCCCAGAACAAACCGAATGGCCGAATTTCGCAGGCTGCCCCGTCGAATAGCCGTGCCGATTAAATTTGAAAATGCGATCGCAAGAAACAGACCGGCCGCGATGTTTATGGTCAAACCCTCTATGGCTGTTACGGGCAGCAGGCCCGAAAACTGACCAATCAGCAGTTCTGCCAGCCATCCACTGACAAACAGCGCAATCGCAACAGAAGCAAAGTACCCCACAAACGGGTCCTGATAATTTTTCTTGGCAGGTTTCATGATGTTCTCTTGGCAGAAAAGATGCCCCACTCTTGCAGATCAATTACGCCAAGAATGCGCCCGACCTGCGACAGAAGATGAATATATTAAGCCTATTTCAGCGATTTATCGCGGTAAGGAAACAATGCAGAATTACAGCGTTAATTGTTCGCAATTCTGAACAAAAACCCCGCCACAGCCCCCCGAACACTATCAGCGGATGAATTCCTCAGGTTGCGCAGCATTCACGACAACCGCCGATACGTGTTGTTGCGCAGGTCGAATGCCCCCGACAAAAACTTCGCGATATTAACCGGAGCTGGGGGTGAAGCTTAATAAATTTTGGTGCCCGAGGTGGGAATCGAACCCACACACCCGTTAGGGCGGGGGATTTTGAATCCCCTGCGTCTACCGTTCCGCCACTCGGGCAACCAAACATCGGTCTAGCGTCAGTGGTTGGTGACGTCCACTGCAAAAACAAATGGCGGAGCAATCTATTGCCCTTTTTTACCCAGTGAAATCTTGACGCGCCTCGCTGGTCGTGGCGTATGGGGTGAAAAAGGGATGCAACCAGATGATCAAAGGACTTTACGACTGGACAATTTCACTGGCCGAGCACCCGCGCGCCCTGTGGGCACTGGCCATTGTTGCGTTTGTTGAAAGCTCGGTCTTTCCAATTCCCCCCGATATTTTGATGATCCCGATGATCATTGCGCGGCCCAACCGGGCATTTGTGATTGCAGGTGTCGCAATGGCGGCCTCAGTTCTGGGGGCGCTGTTGGGGTATTACATTGGTTGGGGGGTGTTTGAATCTGTCGGGCGACCGGTGATCGAATTTTACGGCAAAGCCGAGGCGGCGGATGAATTCGCCACCCGGTTCAATTCCTACGGGGCCTGGGCCGTATTATTCGCGGGCATTACCCCATTTCCGTTCAAGGTGATCACGATCATGTCGGGCTGGACAGGTCTGTCACTGCCGATATTCATCCTGTCATCGGTC
>DAOURA010000079.1 GCA_030625325.1 Marinosulfonomonas sp. | reverse complement strand
GGAAAAGGTGACATCAGTATCGGGATTGTTGCGAAACACCGACTGACACATCAGCAGCTTATAAAAATCGGTGTCAATCAGGGACCGCACGATCGGGTCAATTTTCCATTTGTGGTTATAGACCCGGGTAGCGATATCCATTGCTCAAAAATCCAAATTCTCAACACTCAGCGCGTTTTGCTGAATGAATTCACGGCGCGGTTCGACCACATCGCCCATCAGTTTGGTGAAAATATCGTCGGCCTCGGCCATGTCTTCGATTTTGACTTGCAGAAATGTACGGGCTTCCGGGTCAAGCGTAGTTTCCCAGAGCTGATCCGGGTTCATTTCACCAAGGCCCTTGTAACGTTGCAGGGACAGGCCCTTTTCGCCCTCTTTCAAGATGGCATCCAGCAGGTCACTGGGGCCGTGAATGGGGATGTTCCGGTCTTTGCGCACCAATTTGGCGGGGTCGGTGTAAACGTCACGGGTGCCGGTACTGATCTGTGACAAACGCCGTGCCTCGCCCGAGCGCAGAACCGCGCCGTCAAGGGTGCGGATTTCTTCAACACCGCGCAAAATACGGGTCAGGCGGATGCCGTGATCCTGGGTAATGCGCCCGGCCCAGCCCTTTTCATATTCGACGGCCACCGAATCAAGGCGTTTGGCGACGTTATCGGCCACGGCCTGCAGGTCACTGTCGGCCTTGCCCGGATCAAACGCGCCGGCCAAAGCCGCCTGTTCCAGAACATGGCGGGGATAATGGGTTGGAAAGGCATCCAGAATGCGTTTGAAATTGCGCGCGCCTTCGATCACGCGGGCCAGATCGGCGCCAGCGATGTCTTCGCCGTTTGGCAGGCTAAGAACCGCGCCTTCAACGCCCATCTGGATCAGGTGATCGTCAAGCGCACCCTGATCTTTCAAATACACCTCGGATTTGCCGCGCGACACCTTATAAAGCGGCGGTTGCGCGATATAGAGATACCCACCTTCGATCAGTTCCGGCATCTGGCGGAAGAAAAACGTTAGCAACAGGGTACGGATGTGCGCGCCGTCAACATCGGCGTCGGTCATGATGACAACCTTATGATAGCGCAGCTTTTCAATATTGAATTCATCGCGCCCAATGCCGGTGCCAAGGGCCGTGATCAGGGTGCCGATTTCGACGCTTCCTAACATCCGGTCAAAACGGGCCCGTTCAACGTTCAGGATTTTACCGCGCAGGGGCAAAACCGCCTGATTAAGCCGCGCACGGCCCTGTTTGGCCGACCCGCCGGCGCTGTCCCCTTCCACCAGAAAGATTTCACGTTTGGCGGGGTCGCGTTCCTGACAATCGGCCAGTTTGCCGGGCAGGGATGCCACGTCAAACGCTGATTTCTTACGGGTCATTTCACGGGCCTTGCGGGCGGCTTCGCGGGCCAGTGCGGCCTCTACAATTTTGCCGACAATCATCCGGGCCTCAGTTGGGTGTTCTTCGAACCATTCGCCAAGTTTTTCGTTTACCAGACCTTCGACCGCCGGGCGGACCTCTGAGCTGACAAGTTTATCCTTGGTCTGGCTGGAAAATTTCGGATCAGGCACCTTGACCGACAAAACGCATGTCAGGCCTTCACGGGCGTCATCACCAGTAAAGTTGACCTTTTCCTTTTTCGCCAGCCCAGACGAACCCGCATAAAGGTTCATCGTGCGGGTCAGGGCACCGCGAAAACCGGCCAGGTGCGTGCCGCCGTCGCGCTGTGGGATGTTGTTGGTAAAGGGCAGCACGTTTTCATGGTAACTGTCGTTCCACCACATGGCGACTTCGACAGTGATACCGTCCTTTTCGCCCGAGAAAAATATCGGGTCGGTCAGCATCGGGGTTTTTGAGCGATCAAGATAGCGCACAAACTCTTTAACGCCACCGTCATAAAACAGGTTCGTTTCCAGCGCTTCAGCCGGGCGTTCGTCACGCAGGATGATGCGCACGCCAGAGTTCAGAAAGGCCAGTTCCCGCAGGCGGTTTTCAAGGGTTTTGAAAACGTATTCCCGGTCAGAAAATGTATCAAGTGAGGCAAGAAATTTTACCTCAGTCCCTTTTTTGCCATTGGCGTCACCAACAACTTTCAGGGATTCGACCGTATCACCATGTTCAAAGCGCGCCACATGTTCCTTGCCCTCGCGCCAGATGCGCAGTTCCAGATAGTCCGACAGGGCATTAACCACCGACACGCCAACCCCGTGCAGGCCGCCGGATACCTTATAGGAATTTTGGTCAAATTTGCCGCCCGCGTGCAGCTGGGTCATGATAACCTCGGCTGCGCTAACGCCTTCTTCTTCATGAATTCCAACCGGAATTCCGCGACCATTGTCATAGACAGACACGCTGCT
Source organism: Marinosulfonomonas sp. (assembly GCA_030625325.1). GTDB lineage: Bacteria > Pseudomonadota > Alphaproteobacteria > Rhodobacterales > Rhodobacteraceae > NVTR01. The sequence goes on along the minus strand of DAOURA010000079.1, from coordinate 7,395 downwards.
GTCGGCGTGGATTGTCACGCTAACATGGTCGGCGTGACCGGCCAAAGTTTCGTCAATGCCGTTATCGACGACCTCATACACCATATGGTGCAGGCCAGAGCCATCATCAGTGTCACCGATGTACATGCCGGGGCGCTTGCGAACAGCCTCTAACCCTTTGAGAACTTTGATAGAATCAGCGCCGTATTCTTCGGTCTTCTGGTCGTCTGCGGCCATTGGGGCATTCCTGTATAATCTGCGTGGATTTATACAGGGTTTAGGGGGGGTTGTCACGTAATTGGCATAAGATTTGGCGTCAGATCAACGGGATAATCAGGCCCACGCAAATCAGCATCACGCCAGCCGATAAACTGATCCTACGCAGGGCGCGCGGCGACGTCATTTTGGTGCGCAGTTTTTCCACCAGCCGCGCCAGCAGAACATTGCCCAACAGCGGCACAACCATCGACAAAACAATAATGGCGGCAACATCTGGCGCGGTTAACCGGGTCAGATCAAAGAACCCCGGCAACACGCCCATATAAAACAAAACCGCCTTAGGGTTTGACAGGATCACCGCCACCCCGGCCCCAAAACCGGCCCACATACCGGGGCGCGTCAGGCGGTTGTCGGTTTTAACAACGGCCCCTGCATTGCGGATAATGGCCGCCCCCATAAGAAAGAAAATCGCGCTGGCACCATAGCGCAGAACGGTCATAAACCCGGCAAACACCGATACGATCCAGCTAACCCCCATGATCGCCAGCAGGGGCCAGACGATGTCACCCACCGCCACCCCAACCGCCAGCGGCCAGGCGGCGCGATACCCCCCCGACAGGGTGCGCGCAACAATCGCCACCCAAACCGGCCCCGGCGTGACAAACAACAGCGCAAGTGCCCCCGCATAAAGCAGCATTTCATAGGCGGTTATGGTCATGGGGCCATGGTAAAGCTACCGTCTTCGTTTGGCGGTGAAAACGGGTTCATCGCCACTTCCCAGACATGGCCATCAGGGTCGGCGTAATAGCCGGAATAACCACCCCAAAACACCTTTTCCGGCGGCTTCATCGGCGTGGCCCCGGCGCTAAGCGCAAGGGCATAGGCTGTGTCTACCTCTTCGTTGGTCGTGAAGTTTTGCGCCAACGTCATGGCCCCGGTGCCCAGTTCTGCCCCCGCGCGCCCCTGATCATCGGCCAGCGCCGCACGCCCGAACAGGCCCAGCACAAGGCCGTTAATCTGATAAAAAACAATGGCTTCATCGCGTTTGACTGGTTCCCACCCAAGATCCCCATAAAACTTTGCAGACCGTTCAAGGTCATCCACCCCAAGGGTGATCAGGGTTACACGTTGCGGGGTCATGGTGTTGTCCTTTCACTGATTTCAGAGATTTGCGAATTTTCGCTGACTTCCAGAAACTGCGCCCGATCACCCAGTTCGTCAAATAATTCAATTCCGGTGCCAGTCATAAAGGCCTGTGCCCCCAGCGCACAAATTTCACCATAAAGGGCGGCGCGCCGGTTTGCGTCCAGATGGGCGGCAATTTCGTCCAGTAACAGGATTGGCGGTGCCCCAAAATCCTGTGCCAGTGCCCGCCCGTTGGCCAGTACCAGCGATATCAACAGCGCCTTTTGTTCCCCGGTCGAACACAGGCGCGCGGGCATTCCCTTGGCAACATAGATCACCCCAAGGTCGGCGCGATGCGGCCCGATCAGGGTGCGCCCCGCCGCCATGTCACGGGCGCGCCCCTGTGAAAATGCATCGCTCAGCGCGTCCTGTGACGCCGGAATTTCACTGTTCTCAGGGCCATGCAGGCTTAGCTCTGCAGTGGGAAAGGCGGTATTGGCCCCGTCCTGGGCCGCCGTCACCCGCACCAGTGCATCGGCGCGGTTTTTCATGATCGCCGCACCTGATTGTGCCATCTGATGTTCCAGCGCACTGTACCAGGACACATCAGACACCTGATCCTTTAGCAAACGATTGCGTTCGCGCATGGCCTTTTCATAACTTAGCACCGCGTCCCCGTGGGACGGCTCAAACGATAGGGTCATACGGTCCAGAAACCGGCGCCGCCCCTCGGCCCCTTCGATCCACAGCCGGTCCATTGCGGGCACCAGCCATAACATCCGCGAAACCCGCCCCAGCGCCACCTGCGGGGCCGCTTTGCCATCAATCCGGGTCTGGCGGGGGCTGCCCGGTTCGGCGCGAATGTCAATTTCATGAACCTGATGCAGACTTTGCAGCACAGCCGAGATTTTCAGACCAATCTTGTCCGGGCTGCGGGCCATTTCATCCACCGACGCCCGGCGCAAACCACGCCCCGGCGACAGCAGTGAAATTGCCTCTAACAGATTGGTTTTTCCGGCCCCGTTGGGACCATAAATTGCCACCGGACGGCCATCAAATTGCAATTTGGCCGCGCGGTGCGAACGAAAATGCGACAGCACCAGTTCACTAACCGCCAGCCGGGTCATTTACCGGGCCTTTTTCTTTGTAAAAATACTCCTGCCGGAGGCACGTTTACCTTCGTCACACACGCATTGGCATGACGACATACAGGGCGCTGTCATCATCGCCTTCGCGCATCAGGGTCGGATCCCCGGAAGAATTGAACATGAACACCGCATTTTCGCGATCAACCTGCCCGGCAATTTCCAGCAGGTACTTGGCGTTAAAACCAATTTCCAGCGGTTCATCACTATAGGCAACACCCAGTTCTTCTTCGGCGGCACCACTGTCTGGCGCATTTACCGAAAGAACCAGCCGGTCCTCTTCCAGTGACAGTTTAACCGCGCGCGAACGTTCGGATGACACAGTGGCAACCCGGTCAACGGCGCGGGCAAATTCAGTTGCGTCAACTTCCATACGCCGGGTGTTTCCCTGTGGGATTACCCGCGTATAATCGGGGAAGGTGCCGTCAATTACCTTGGATGTCAGGGTGATGTGGGGTGTGGCAAAACGCACCTTGGTTTCCGACACAGACACCGCAACATTCATATCGTCGTCATCCAGCAGTTTACGCAGCTCTGCCACGGTTTTGCGGGGCACGATGATACCGGCCATCCCATCGGCGCCATCAGGCACAGGTGCATCAATGCGGGCCAGACGGTGGCCATCGGTGGCGACACAGCGCAAAACCTGACCATTTTCGCCCGCGGCAACATGCATATAGACGCCGTTCAGGTAATAGCGGGTTTCTTCAGTGGAAATTGCAAATTTTGACTTATCAAACAACCGGCGTAAAACCGGGGCCGCCACGGAAAAGTTTGCGTCATATTCGGATGTGGCCATCACCGGAAAGTCTTCTTTGGGCAGGGTCGCCAGGGAAAACTTTGACCGGCCCGCTTCGACTGTCAGGCGGCCGGATGCACCGTCATCTGTCAGGGTCACAAGCGCGCCGTCGGGCAGTTTGCGCACAATTTCATGCAAGGTCACGGCCGACACGGTTGTCGCCCCGGCCCGTTCCACCTGGGCGGCGGCCTTGTCGATTACTTCAATATCCAGATCGGTGGCGCGAAATGAGGCTTCGTTTCCGTCTGCTTCGATCAGGACGTTGGCCAGAATGGGGATGGTGTTTCGCCGTTCAACGACCGATTGCGCCTTGGCCAAGCCATTAAGCAGCGCGCCGCGTTCGATGCTGATTTTCATGTCCCACTCCTGCATATACCGGGGCGGTGAATGTATCCCATTTACCGCCCGGCTCAAGACCTATTTCAAATGTGCTGTGAACTCAAACGTTCATGGCGGGTTTATCACGCCTCAAGGGCGCGACGCAGCAGTTCCAGATCTTCTGCAATCTGGTGATCGTGGGCTTTTAGTTCTTCGATCCGGCGCACCCCGTGCATTACGGTTGTATGGTCACGCCCGCCAAAGCGACGCCCGATTTCAGGCAGGCTGCGGGTGGTCAGTTGCTTGGCCAGATACATCGCCACCTGACGGGGGCGTGCAATCACGCGCACCCGGCGTGGGCCGATAATGTCAGACAGGCGAATGTTGTAATGTTCGGACACTTTGCGCTGAATTTCTTCCACTGTGACCTTGCGGTCAGAGGCGCGCAGAATATCGGCCAGACAATCCTGTGCCAGTTCCAGCGTGATTTCACGCCCAACCAGTGAGGCAAAGGCAAACAGCCGCATCAGCGCACCTTCCAGCACACGCACGTTTGTGGAAATACGCTGTGACAGGAATTCAAGCACACCATCATTTATTTCAAGGCCGGGGTATTGCTGGCGATAACGGTCAACCTTTTGCTGCAAAATACCAAGGCGCAATTCGTAATCCGTCGGGTGCAGGTCAACCACCAGCCCGCATTGCAGGCGTGATTTAATCCGCTCTTCCAGATCTTTGATTTCCACCGGCGGGCGATCAGCCGAGATGATGATTTGTTTGTTCTGATCCACCAGCGCGTTGAAGGTGTGAAAGAATTCTTCCTGGGTGCTGTCCTTGCCGGCGATAAACTGAACATCGTCCACCATCAGCACATCAACCGAGCGAAACAACTGTTTGAAATCCATCATCTGCTTTTCGCGGATCGCCTGAACAAAACGGTACATGAATTGTTCGGCCGACAGATAAACCACCCTGAGGTCGGGGCTTTTGCTTTGCAGTTCCCAGGCGATGGCATGCATCAGGTGGGTTTTGCCCAGGCCAACGCCGCCATAAAGAAACAGCGGGTTAAAGGCGGTAGGACCCCCTTCGCCAACGCGGCGCGCGGCGGCGTGGGCCAGTTCATTCGGCTTGCCAACAACAAAGCTGTCAAAGGTGAAACGGGCATCCAGCGGCGCGCCGGGCAGTTCACCGGCAATTTTTGCAGGCGTTGCGGCAGGGGCGGATCTGGCGGCTGAATTATTTACGGATTTCTTAAGCGGCGACTTGGGAACATCAAAAGCAACGCGCGTGACCTTGGCACCGGCCTGCACCAGTTGTTGCAGAATCTGATCACCAAAGTTGCGCGACACCCAATTGCCCATGAAATTGGTCGGCACAAAAAAAGTGGCCAGACCATTGTTCAGGGTCGAAAATTCAAGGGGCTCTATCCAGTTTCGGTAATTGTTTGTCCCAACGGTTTTTTGGAGTTCATCCTGCACTTGTCCCCAGGTATCTTCAGTCATATTTTTCGACCTAACTTCTTATAATTATTTAAGACTGGCGCCAGGCCAGCCCCCGAAATTTCCATCCGTTGTGGAAACCACGGTGCCCATCGGTATTCAGGTCGCCTTCGAAACCCTCTTGCACATTGAAGCAGTCCACCACTTGGCCCCTTTCGGCGTACCTTGTGGCGACGGCCTCTGCTGCGGACAGAGAGCGCACCCCGGAGCGGCATATGAACAAAAGCTTACCGGGGCTAATGTCCCCAAGTTCTTTTATCACCGCATCCGCGAAGCGTGGGTTTTTGGACATTCCCGGAAAACTGGCCCACTCCACGCAAATCAGCGTGTGGCCAATATCCGAAAGATCAGGCGTACCGACAAAACCCCATTCTGCCGATGTCCTGACATCAATCAGCCGGGCGTTTTTTTCCGTTTCCAGAATTGTCCATGCGGCAGTTGGCACTACTTCACCAATGCGCGGACGGGTGCCCGTGCTCATTATATGTCCCCCAAGACGACGTGAATCACTGGGGTAAGCTAGCAAGGTGAAACGGGCGCGCGCAACTGATCTTCGTTCTTGACTCAGGTCTTTATGAATTCGAATCTTCTAAGCGCTTTGAATCGTGTTTTTATCGCCACCAAATAAGTTTGGCCCAAAACGAAAAAGCGCGCCAAAAGGCGCGCCCTGTCAAATCTTTTTACCTGTTGATCAGGCGATCGCTTTTACCCGCGAAGCCAGACGCGAAATTTTGCGCGCCACGGTATTCTTGTGAAAGAGACCTTTGGTCACACCGCGCATCAATTCAGGCTGAACAGCGCGAAGGGCCAGAGTGGCATCTTCTTTGTTACCTGATTCGATTGCTTCTTCTACTTTGCGCAGAAAGGTGCGAACCCGCGAACGGCGGGCTTTGTTAATCTCAAAGCGACGCTCATTTTGGCGTGCGCGTTTTTTAGACTGTGGCGTATTGGCCATGCGTATCATTCCCGCTTTGAGTGGGTGTAAATCTGAAGTCGCGCTTCTAGGCCCGTCTTAACCCCGAGTCAACCGGGCGCGGGCACAAAATTGCGACTACTTATCGCGGAACTGTGGTTCGCGCTTTTCCATAAAGGCCTGCATGCCTTCTTTTTGGTCCTTGGTGGCAAAGAGTGCGTGAAAAACACGCCGTTCAAACAGCAGGCCTTCGCTTAGGGTGGTTTCATAGCTGCGGTTTACGGCCTCTTTGGCGGTTTTCACCGACAGGGCTGATTTTTCGGCAATTTTACCGGCGGTGGCCATTGCTTCTTCCATCAGCTTTTTGGCGGGGACAACGCGGCTGACAAGGCCGGAACGTTCGGCCTCGGCTGCGTCCATAAAGCGGCCCGTCAGGTGCATTTCCATTGATTTGGATTTACCCACATAGCGCGTCAGGCGCTGGGTGCCGCCCATACCGGCGACAACCCCAAGGTTGATTTCCGGCTGGCCAAATTTGGCGGTATCCGCGGCGATAATAAAGTCACACATCATCGCCAGTTCACAGCCCCCCCCAAGGGCATACCCCGCAACAGCCGCGATGATCGGCTTGCGAATCCCTAAAATCGTATCGCTTTCGGCGGCGAAAAAGTCCTGACCCAGCATATCAACATAGGTTTTGTCGGACATTTCCTTAATGTCGGCCCCGGCGGCAAAGGCCTTTTGCGAGCCGGTCAGCACAATGCAGCGCACCTTATCATTGCTATCGGCATCTTTCAGGGCCTTGCCCACTTCGCCCAGCAATTCAGAGTTTAGCGCATTCAGCGCATCGGGGCGGTTCAGCCGGATCAGACAAACGTTGTCTGCAATATCAACGATTATGGTTTTATAGGCCATCTGGCGCCCTTTTTGTTCATTTCAGGAAAGCTGCATATCAGCCCTGCGCCCCCGATCAAGTTATCTTTGACAATATGGGCAATAGAAAGACGAACGCCCGGACTGAACGATCCGCACAATGGTGGTGGTACAATCGGGGGTTTGGCAAGGTTCGCCTTCACGGTCATAAACCCGGAAATTATGTTGAAAATAGCCCAATTCACCGCTTGTCTGGCGGTGATCACGCAGGGATGATCCGCCTGCGATTATCGCCTCTTGCAGCACATCACGGATGACCGGAACCAGCGCGCGCACCCGACGTGCAGAAAGCTGCCCGGCCTTGCATTTTGGTGAAATGCCGGTTCGGTGCAGGACTTCACACACATAAATATTGCCCAGACCCGCGACGATTCGCTGATCCAGCAGGGCGGATTTAATCGGCGTGTTGCGTGATTTAAGGCGGGCAATCAGGTGGTTTTCATCAAATTCATTGCCCAGCGGTTC
>DAOURA010000088.1 GCA_030625325.1 Marinosulfonomonas sp. | reverse complement strand
GGAATGATCAGTTGATCGCGGTTGTTGATGGTTTTCCAATAGGGCAGATCATCATCGTAAGTGTCGGAAATATAGTCAAACCCGCCTTCATCAGCGACCAGTTGCACGGTGTTCATCGAACAGCGCCCCAGATACCAGCCGCGCGGGCGTGTGCCGGTCACTTCGGTGTGCAGGCGAATGGCCTCAACCATATGGTCGCGCTCGACCTCGGGGGGGCAATCTTTGTATTCCACCCATTTCAACCCATGGCTGGCAATTTCCCAGTTGGCGTCCTGCATCGCCGCCACCTGTTCGGGGGAGCGTGCAAGCGCACTGGCGACCCCGTAAACAGTGACAGGCACCTGCGCTTGTGTGAACAGACGATGCAGCCGCCAGAACCCGGCCCGCGCGCCGTATTCATAGATTGATTCCATGTTCGAGTGGCGCTGACCTTCCCATTGGGCGGCGCCAACGATTTCGGACAGAAATGCTTCTGATGCGGCGTCACCGTGCAAGACGTTGTTTTCGCCACCTTCTTCGTAGTTCACCACGAATTGCACGGCAATTTTTGCCTTACCCGGCCAGTTAGCATTTGGTGGGTTGGGGCCATAGCCGCGCATGTCTCTTGGATAGCGGTCTGCCATAGTGATCCCTTTTTGCTAACTACTGAATACGCGAAAAATGCACCGGGATTATCAAAAAAACCAGTAAAGAGTTTTCGGCTGGCCGGGTTGGCCGGTTATGGGTAACTATAAGGTAAGCCAACAACTTTTTGAAAGGGGCACCGATGCCCAAGGGTTTTTTGACAACACATGTTCTGGACACGGCGCGCGGGTTGCCCGCCGCAGGGATGAAAATTGACCTTTTCAGTTTGACCGGTGGGCGCAAAATTCTACGCAGTATGGTCACCAACTCAGACGGGCGTACCGATGGCCCGATCCTGCCCGCGGGGGAATTTGCAACCGGAACGTATGAGTTGGTATTTCACGCCGGCGCCTATCTGGATGCCATCGGCGCCCCGCCAGAAGATCCGCGGTTTCTGGATGAAATTCCGATCCGCTTTGGGATCAGCGACGGGCAGTCACATTACCACGTGCCGCTGCTTATTTCGCCGTTTGGGTATTCGACTTACCGGGGAAGTTAGGGTCGGCATAACCCAGTTCTGACTTGATATGGGCAATCATGAAATCGGTGAACAACTGGACCTTGGGGTCCTTTAGTTTTCGGTGTGGCGACAGACAGGCCAGTTGAACCGGAACCGGCGGCGTTGCCTTGGCAACAGGCACCAGCGCGCCGGTCCGCAGATGTTCAGCCACCTCAAAAATCGGTTTCATTACAATGCCGTGACCGTCCAGCGCCCAACCTGTAAGGACATCACCGTCGTCACTTTCAAAGGGGCTGGTGACGCTATACTTCTGCGGGCCACTTTGCGTTATCAGGGTCCAGCGAAATTCGGTTGCACCCGGAAAGCGCAGGCTAAGACAGTCGTGATTTTCGGCCAACAACGCATTGCCGTTTTCGGGGTCCCCGCGCCGTTTGATATAGTCGGGTGAGGCGCACAGCAGGCGCGGGCATTCGGTGATAATGCGCACTTTCAGGTTGCTGTCTTCCAAAATGCCAAGGTGAAACGCCAGATCCAGCCCTTCAGCAGTCAGGTCAATTTTTCGGTCAGACAGGCGCAGGCGCACGTCAATCTGGGGGTATTTTGCTTTAAATGCAGGAACGCCGGGGGCGATGAAACGCCGCCCGACACCAAGGGGGGCCGCAACAAAAATTGTGCCCTTTGGGCTGTCGCCCGAACTGGAAATGGCGGCTTCGGCCTCGGCGATTGCGTCCAGCACCTGCCGAGCGCCGTCATAAAATACCTTACCGTTTTCCGTGGGCTGCAAAACCCGCGTGGTGCGGTTGAACAGGCGCACCCCCAGATGTTTTTCCAGATCCGATATCCGGCTGGACGCCACCGCGGGTGACGTGCGTTTGTCCCTTGCGGCGGCACTCATGCTGCCCAGTTCATAGACCCGGACGAACATTTCCAGATTACGGACATAAGCCATTTCTATTCTTCGCTTTGTTTTGAAAGTCTCTAGCCATTTGAAGGATACACAAAAAGATAAGGCGCGGTATAGTTCTTAAAATAGAATGGGAGACGGTGATGTATGATCTGCTGGCAATGGGTGAATGGCTGGAATTCGCAGTGCGCTGGGTGCACGTTATCACGGCCATCGCATGGATCGGATCATCGTTTTATTTCATAGCGTTAGATCTGGGTTTGCACCGTGACAGGAACCTGAAATCAGGGGCTGACGGCGAAGAATGGCAGGTGCATGGGGGTGGGTTTTACCATGTTCAGAAATACCTGATTGCCCCCGATCAGATGCCCGATGATCTGATTTGGTTCAAATGGGAAAGCTATGCAACTTGGCTAAGCGGTTTTGCGATGCTGATTCTGGTCTATTATATGGGCGCAGAGCTGTATTTGGTGGACCCAAATGTGCTGGATATTCCCGTTTGGCAGGCGGTGCTGATATCGCTGGCGTCGCTGACGTTTGGCTGGTTGGCCTATGACGGGATTTGCAAATCGAAATTTGGTGACGACAACACCCGGTTGATGGTGTTTTTGTTTATCATTCTGGTGGTGATGGCTTGGGGCTATACGCAGGTGTTTTCAGGGCGCGCGGCGCTGTTACATTTGGGCGCGTTCACGGCGACGATCATGACGGCCAATGTGGCGATGATCATCATCCCAAATCAGGTGATTGTGGTGGCGGATCTAAAGGCCGGCAAGGTGCCCGATGCCAAGTACGGCAAGATTGCCAAGCAACGGTCCACCCATAATAATTACCTGACGCTGCCGGTTATTTTTCTAATGCTTTCAAATCATTATCCGTTGGCGTTTGCGACACAGTATAACTGGATCATTGCGTCACTGGTGTTTTTGATGGGGGTCACGATCCGCCATTATTTCAACAGTAAACACGCGCGAAAAGGCAGCCCAAAATGGACGTGGCTGGCGACAACTGTGCTGTTTATCATCATCATGTGGCTGTCCACCGCACCAATGTTCCGCCCCGATCAGGAAGACGCAGCACTGGGTGTTCAGGCGCAAAAATTCGCAAACGCCGAGGGGTTTGAAGAGGTCCACGATATCGTTCTTGGGCGCTGTTCGATGTGCCATTCGGATGAACCCGGCTGGAACAACATGGCGTGGCCACCCAAGGGCGTGCGGTTGGAAACCAAGGCCCAGATTGCGCGCGAAGCACGCCGAATTTATGTGCAGGCCGGGCTTAGCCACGGGATGCCGCCGTCGAACCTGACCTATATGGAAGTTGAAGAACGGCAAAAAATCGTGGCGTGGTATCGGGCCGCAACCGAAGGTTAAGCCCGTCAAAACCCCGCCGGGTGGGCGGGTGTCAGCGCGCGGTGCGACAGGTTGAAAACCCATCAATCAGACCGTCGAGCAAATTGATATATAGCCCTGCGCCCGGTTCCAGCAATACGCCGATCGGGTCAAGGCGGACCGGATCGGTGATTGCCCCGCCGGTCAGGGCTTGCAAAAGGGCCGGGTTTTGCCCCGGTTCCAGAAAGACGCAATCAACCGTGCCCGATTGGTAAAGTTTACGCAGTTTTGACAGATGCGCCGCCCCCGGCCGGGTTGCGTCACCGTTCGACAGGGCACCAGCAATCTGAATTGCAAAGCGGTCCGTGAAATAACCCAGAGAGTCATGGCCAAGTATTGCCTGCGCACCCGCCGCAGCGGCTAGTTTTGGCATGGCCGTTTGCACCAGATCATCGATCATGTGTACCACCCCCTGGGAATTTTCGGTGTAGATGTCGCCATTGTTCGGGTCGGCACCAATCAGGGCGTCGGTGATGGCATCAATCATGGCAATCGCATTGTCCGGGTCAAGCCACAGGTGCGGGTCGGTGGTGCCATCGGGAAAATGGCGCAGCGTGATACCGGCCGCGTCGATCATCGCGAACGTGCTGGTGGACGCCCCCACACTGGCAAGGGTGTTGTCCAGCCATGGGGTTAGGTCCGGGCCAACCCAAAATACCAGATCCGCCCCGGTCAGGGCGCGCACCTGTGATGGGCGCAACTGCATATGATGGGGATCATTTTCACCGCTGATCAGCAGAGCAGGTTTACCCAGATCACCCATCACCATCGCCGCTAGTGAATGCAGCGGCGCGATGTCAGTGACGACATTCGGCACCTCGGCCAGTGCGGGGCCAGATGAAAAAAGGGCGGCGGCCAAAAGACGGGGAAAGTAACGCATGAAGGGACCTTGCAGTGGGTGAAGAAGATGATATAACATAACATGTAATAATATTACAAGGTATGAAATGGCTGCCCCCTTAAATCCGGCAACAGCGTTTGTAAAACATAACCACCAGACCTGTTCGGGTGGGGTAATGGAAATGGCTGATCAGCGTGTGCGTGACGCCGGGCTGCGCCTGACGCCGGTGCGCCGGCGCACGCTGGAAATCCTGTTGGAAGAACACCGCGCGATTGGTGCCTATGAGGTGCTGGAACGTTTAAGCAAAAGCGGATTTGGCAAGCAGCCACCGGTGGCGTACCGGGCGTTGGAATTTTTGGTGGAAAACGGGCTGGCGCATCGGATACGCCGCCTGAACGCCTTTGCCGCTTGTATGCAGCCGGGACAAACCCACGCGCCGGTATTTTTCATCTGTTCTGATTGTGATGTGGTTGCTGAAGCCCCCGACCAGGGCGTTGGTAATGCGCTGGGCGTGGCGGGTAATCGCATTGGGTTTGAAATTGAACGGGCTAATGTCGAAGTGCTGGGCATATGCCCGGCCTGTCAGGCAGGGGCTGCCGAATGAACCTGATAAGCGCCAGCAACCTGACGGTCGGGTACGGGGCTGCGCCGGTTTTAACACATGTTAATTTCATCATTTCAAAAGGTGAAATTGTGACCCTGATCGGGCCGAACGGGTCGGGTAAATCAACCTTGATCCGCACCCTTTTGGGGGTCATCAGGCCGACCAGCGGGCGGGTTGTGCGGGCGGATAACCTAAGTATTGGCTATGTGCCACAAAAGCTGTCGATTGACGGGTCGTTGCCAATGACGGTGTCGCGGTTTTTGTCGCTTCCCCAACGGCGCGCCCCTGCGGATGTGGCCGAAATAACCGCGCGTGTTGGGGCGGCGGGCCTGTCTGATCGCCAGATGGTATCCCTGTCAGGGGGGCAATTTCAGCGTGTCTTGCTGGCGCGCGCCTTACTGATGCGTCCCGATATTTTGGTGCTGGATGAACCCACGCAGGGGCTGGATCAGCCGGGGGTGGCATCGTTTTACAGGCTGATTGAGGACATTCGGGGTGAATTGGGCTGTGCCATTTTACTGGTCAGTCATGATTTGCATGTGGTGATGAGCACCTCTGACAGGGTGATTTGTCTGAACGGCCATGTGTGTTGCGAAGGCTCACCGCAGGTGGTGTCAGAGGCGCCGGAATACCGCGCCCTGTTTGGGGTTGGCACTGGCGGGGCGCTGGCGCTGTACCGCCATGAACATGACCATGACCATGAGGGGCATGAGCACGGGGGGCATCACCATGGATGACTTCCTGATCCGCGCCGCCCTTGCCGGAATTGGCCTGTCCATTGCCACCGGGCCGCTGGGCGCGTTTGTTGTCTGGCGGCGAATGGCGTATTTTGGTGATGCGGTGGCCCATGCGGCGATACTGGGCGTGGCTGTTGCACTGGCGTTTTCCATGTCGGTTCTGATTGGCACGTTGGTTGTCGCGCTGGGGGTTGGGCTGGCGGCGTCAACCCTGACGGCGCGGGGCCGGTCGATGGATACCACGTTGGGGGTGTTGGCCCATTCGGCGTTGGCGCTTGGGTTGGTGGCGATATCATTTGTGCGCGGGGTTCGGGTGGATCTGAACGGGTTTCTGTTTGGCGATATCTTAACGGTGAACGCGGGGAACCTGGTGATGATCTGGGGCGGGGCGCTGGTGGTGGCGGCGCTGTTGATCTGGCGGTGGTCGGCGCTGTTGACGGCGACACTGAACGAAGATCTGGCGGCCTCTGCCGGGATTGACCCGCGGCGCGAACGGCTGGTTCTGACGCTGGCGATGGCGCTGGTTGTGGCGCTGTCGCTGAAAATAGTCGGGGCTTTGTTGATCGGGGCGATGTTGATTGTACCGGCGGCGGCGGCGCGCGGGTTTGCGCGCACACCTGAAACCATGGCCTTGCTTGCGGTGGGGTTTGGTATGCTGGCGGCGGTCGGCGGGGTTTGGGCGTCGGCATTGGCCGACACCCCGGCAGGCCCGTCGATCGTGGTGGCGGCCGCCCTGATTTATCTGGTGTCACTGGTGGCTGGACACAGCGGCGATTAGACCCAGCCATTCCCCTTGATTTCCGGGTGCGAATCCTTGAAAATGCTGGAAATTTCGACAATATACGGAAATTATGCAGGATTTTGCAGGAACATTCGCCCATTCAGTGGGTTTGATCCTTTCAGGGGACGCCGAGCTGTGGGCGGTGGTTCTGCTGTCGTTAAAGGTGTCGTTGCTGGCTGTTTTTGCCTCGGCGGTGATTGGGCTGCCACTGGGTGCGTTACTGGCCGTGGGCCGGTTTCGGGGGCGACAGGCGGTGATTGTGCTGGTCAATGCCCTGATGGGGTTGCCGCCGGTTGTGGTTGGGTTGTCGGTTTACATGATCCTTTCCAACAGTGGCCCGCTGGGGGTGTTGCAACTGTTATACACCCCCACGGCGATGATTATTGCACAGACCATTCTGGTGGCCCCGATCATTGCCGCCCTGACGCGTGAATTGCTGGAAGGGCTGAACAATGAATACGCCGAACAACTGCGGTCATTCGGGGTGTCCCGGATGGGTGTGGTGGCCACGTTGCTGTGGGATGGGCGTTATGGGTTAAGCACCGCGTTGCTGGCGGGTTTTGGGCGCGCCATTGCCGAGGTGGGCGCGGTGATTATTGTCGGCGGCAATATCAACCATGTCACACGGGTGATGACCACGACGATTGCGCTGGAAACATCGCGGGGTAATCTGGCGCTGGCGATGGCACTGGGGGTGCTGCTGATATTGCTGGCGATCATGGTAAATGCCAGCGTGGCCGCACTGGGCATGTCGGGGCGGGCGGCGGCCAATGTCTGATCGGGGCGCGCCACTGCCGGTTACGGTGAATGATCTGACCTATCGGGTTGGCGGGCAGGTCCTGCTGGATATTCCGTCGCTGGAAATTTCACAGGCTTGGCCAACGATGATCTTGGGGCCAAATGGCGCGGGCAAAAGCCTGTTGTTGCGTTTGTTGCATGGGCTGATTGCCCCCACATCGGGCACGATCCGGTTCAACGGCCAGATGGCCGGGGGTGCGGTTGGCCGGCGTCAGGCGATGGTGTTTCAAAAGCCGGTTTTGCTGCGCCGCACGGTCGCGGCGAACGTTAATTATGCGCTGAAGGTTCACGATGTTGCGCGCGCAGAGCGCAAAGGGCGGATCAGTGCCCTGCTGGAACAGGGCGGCCTGTCAGATCACGCGGGCCAACCCGCGCGCACCCTGTCAGGGGGTGAGCAACAGCGCCTTGCCATCGTGCGCGCACTGGCCAGTGACCCGGATGTGTTATTTCTGGATGAGCCGACATCAAGTCTGGACCCAAGCGCGTCACTGGCAATCGAAGACCTGATCGCGCGCGCGGCGCGGGGTGGGGCCAAGGTAATCATGATCACCCATGATCTGGGCCTTGCGCAACGCCTGGCTGGGGACATCGTGTTTCTGCACCATGGCCGGGTCTGTGAACAAACCCGCGCCCCGGAATTTTTTGCACACCCCAAGTCACATGAGGCGCAGGCCTATCTGGCAAGCAAGCTGGTGTTATAGGGGATGGCCGGCGCGATTTGGCGGATTTGGCTGGGTCTGGTGGTTGGTGTTGCCCTTATTGCCCCGGCTTGGGGGGCGGGTGATTTCATCGTGCTGCAATCCACCACGTCGACCCGAAATTCCGGTTTGCTGGATGCGATCCTGCCGGTGTTTCAGGCCGACAGCGGGACCGAGGTGCGCGTGGTGGCCGTGGGTACGGGTCAGGCGATTAAAAACGCGGTGAACGGGGATGGGGATGTATTGATGGTTCACGCCCGCGCCGCAGAGGAAGAATTTGTCGCGCAAGGCTGGGGTGTTGAACGGTTTGATCTGATGTTCAATGACTTTGTTCTGGTCGGTCCGGTGGGTGACCCGGCGGGTGTGGCAGGCATGGATGATGTGGTTGCGGCAATCGGTCGGATCGCGCAAAGCCGCGCGGTTTTTACGTCACGCGGTGACGACAGTGGCACCCACAAGGCCGAGTTGGCCCTGTGGCAAACGGCAGGCGTTGATGTGGCTGCGCAGTCGGGCACTTGGTACCGCGAAACCGGTGCCGGGATGGGCACCACACTGAACATTGGCATTGGCATGGGTGGTTATGTGTTAAGTGATCGGGCCAGTTGGGTGGCCTTTGGCAACCGCCAAAACCACCGGATTGTGGTTCAGGGGGATGCACGGCTGATCAACCAGTATGGCGTTATTCTGGTGAACCCGGCGCGCCACCCACGGGTGCGCGCGACTGCCGGTCAGGGGTTTATTGATTGGTTGCTTGGCCCTGCAGGGCAGGCAGAGATTGCGAATTTCCGGGTGCGGGGCCAGCAAGTGTTTTTTCCGAATGCGAAATAGGAAATTCAGGGGCCGTTAAAGCGCACCGTTCCCAGACCGCTGATGTCATAGCCTGTCATTTCTGCGGCGCGCGCGGCAAAGCTGTCCGAGCGCGCAAAGTTTATCAGCTTTTGAATG
>DAOURA010000155.1 GCA_030625325.1 Marinosulfonomonas sp. | reverse complement strand
GGGGGCTGATCGTCAGATCAACCGGCCCCACCAGTGTTTTGCCACGCACCTTTGCGACCACGCCGTTCAGTTCAAGGGGCAGGATTGTTTTCACCATTGGCTTGCCCGTTCAGTCCTGGACAGGGTGTGCATCACCAGATTTACCAGCACCGCCAGCCCAATCAGAACAACCCCCAGCCCCATCGCAAAGGCAAAATTCCCTTTGCCGGTTTCAAGGGCAATCGCCGTTGTCAGAACACGGGTTGAATGGTCAATATTACCACCCACAATCATGATCGCCCCGACCTCACCGATCGCGCGCCCAAAGCCCGCCAGCATTGCCATCAGCAACGCACGCCGCCCGTCCCACAACAGGGCCTTGATGCGCTGTGTGCGCGTGGTGTTCAGCGATATCAGCAGGTCATGATATTCTGCCCACAGGTCGCGAATTGTCTGGTGGGAAATTGACGCAATCAGCGGTGTGATTATCAGCACCTGTGCAATGATCATCGCCGTGGGTGTAAACAACAGCCCCAGCACCCCAAACGGCCCCGACCGCGACAGCATCATATAAACGAACAACCCCACCGTCACCGGCGGCAACCCCATCAGCGCGTTCATGATCGCAATCGTCACCCGGCGATAGCGAAACCGGTTCACCACCAGCCACGCCCCAAGGGGCAGGCCAATGGCCGATGCAATCAATACCGCACTTATGGTCACCCGCAACGACAGCGAAATGATTTCAAGAAGATCCGCGTCAAGCGTGATGATCAGCTTTCCCGCTTCTGCAAGGCCTTGAAGGATGTCATTCATGGGTGGCGCGTTCCGGGGTTGCGGGCGTTTTCGACTGGGCAAAAACTATAGCAGGGTTGGCCATGGCTCAACCTTGATCTGGTGGTTCAGCCAAAAAATTCCCGCGCCAACTGGTTCGTGCCGGGCGGCCTAGCCCTTAACGCTGCCGTCCGACAGGCCGGAAATAAGGAACCTTTGACTGACCAGAAACAGCGCCGTGATCGGCAGGCCCGACAGGATTGCAGCGGCTGCAAAATCCCCCCACAGGTATTTTTGTTCATAAAGGTATTGCCGCGCCCCCACGGCCAGCGTCATTTTGTCGGTCTGGCGCAACAGAACCGACGCCACCGGGTATTCATTCACCAGAAAAATAAACGCCAGCACAAATACGATTGCCAGGATCGGCATGGAAAGCGGCAGGAAAATATACCTGAACGCCTGCCAGGGTGTCGCGCCGTCAATCTGGGCCGCCTTATCAATGGCCGGATCAATGGTTTCGAAATACCCCTTGATGGTCCAGATATGCAGGGTGATCGCCGACAGATACGTCAGGATCAGCGCCGGGTGATTGTCAATTGCCAGAAACGGCACCACCTGCCCGAGCGCGTCAAAAATGGCATAGGTCGCAATAACCGTCAGGGCCGCGGGAAACATCTGCACAATCAAAAGGGTGTCCAGCATTGCCGTTTTGCCCCGAAATTTCATCCGCGCAAATGCATAGGCCGACGTGGTGGACAACAACAATATCCCAGCCGAGGCAACCAGCCCGATCTTGATCGAATTCCACAGCCATAACATCACCGGAAACGGTGGTTCAATAATCGTTCCGTTGGCCCGTTCATACGGGATGCCGAACGCCAGTGACCAGTGTTCCAGTGTCGGGCGTTCAGGAAACAGGCTGCCGGTTGAAAAATTGCCCTCACGAAATGAAATCGACAGAACCATCAGGAACGGAAACATGATCACAACGATGAACGTAATCATAAACCCGTGGGCCAGCAGCTTTTTCCACAGCAGGGATTTTTTGTCTTCAACCATTGTGCCCGGCCCCCTTTTTGTTGGCGTAGTTCTGCATCGCCTTGAAATTTATATAGGCGATCAGGCCAGTCACGATGAATATCAGCGTCGAAATGGCCCCGGCCATGCCAAAATCCTGACCAGAGCTTTGAAACGCCAGCCTGAATGTGAATGAGCCCAGCAAATCGGTTGACCCAACCGTCACCAATGTGCCCGGCATGTCCGGGCCACCCCGCGTCAGCAACAATATCAGAACCACATTATTGAAATTGAACGCAAAATTCGCAATCAACAGCGGCACAAAGGGGGGCAAAATTTGCGGCAGGGTGATCGAAAAAAATGTGCGCAGCGCGCCCGACCCTTCCAGTGCGGCGGCCTTATACAGATCACGCGGAACCGCCTGCAAAAACCCGGCCGCCAGCAACATCATATAGGGATACCCCAGCCACGTATTGACGATCAGCAACATCACCTTGGCCAGATAGGGGCTGGTGAACCAGTCGGGCGAGATGTTGAAAAGGGTCGATAATATCAGGTTGATCTCACCAAAATTCTGGTTGAACAGCCCGCGAAAAACCAACATCGAAATGAACCCCGGCACCGCATAGGGCAGGATAAGAAGCACCCGGTACAGATTGCGCATCGCCATGTGCTTCCATTCCAGAATGACCGCAAGCGCAAGGCCCAGCGAAAAGGTTGTGACCATCGAAATTCCGGCAAAAACCACTGTCCAGATAAACACCTTGAACATCGGTTCACGAATGCCTTTGGCCGACAAAACCTTGGTGAAATTGTCAAACCCAACCCCCACACGCCAGCCCGGCGCGACGGTTTCACCATCGTCTTTCACATAGAGGCCAATATCGTGGTCCGGGCGCATCACGGTGCCGTCGGCGGTGGTTAACGCGCCCTCTGGCCCAATTGTGTAAATCGGCGCGGATGCCGCAAAATCACGCAGGCCCGCCATTGTCAGATCACCGTCCAGCGTGGTGATTGTCAGGGTCGCCAGCATCGCGCGGTTCTTGATCGCACTTTTCACTGGCAGAGTTTCAGGTGCGTCACCCGAATGGATGTCACCCGTCACATTCACCCCGGAAATCACCCCGGTCAGCAGCGCCGGTTTACCGGCGTTTTGCGGCAGATAAATGCGAAACCCGTCACCCTCGGCCACCAGTGCAAAGGGTCGTTTGCTACCTGCATCGGTTTGGGTCAGGGACAGATGATAGGCCTGAACGCGCTCAATCGATAACAGATTGCGCGCGCCAAAATTCGTAAAACCTATGGCCGACGTGTAAACCACCGGCAGGAAAATAAACAAGAAAACCGCGGCAATGCCCGGATAGACAAAGCGCAGTTTGTAAAATCTTGGCGACCAGAAAAACGAAACCCCAACCGCCCCAATAGCAAAGGCGACGACGGCAAAGACCGGCTCCCCCAGCATATAAAGGCCCCAGACAAGGTAAAGAAAACCAAATCCCACCAGCGCAATGATGGCTTTTGCAACAAGGGCGCGCCAGTTCAGGGTTGTCAGTGTCACCGCCGTATCTGCCATAATTCTTTCCTAAGGCGTCAAATATCGGAGCGGCCTGTTCAGCCGCTCCGATTCTTGGATTTATGTGTAGCTTAGCACCTAGTCCGCAAGGATACGCGCCGCCGCATCATCCAGTGCATCCGAAACAGACGCCTGACCAGTGGTCACAGCCGTCAGTGCCGGACCCATAGCGCCCCAGAACTTACCCATTTCAGGGTTAGACGGCATTGGCACGCCATTTTGCGCGTTGGCCAGTGTTGCGGCGATGTTGGCATTGCTTCCAAGGGTTGCGGCAAACGAAATGCTGGCAACTGCGCCAAGGGCAGCGTCGTCATTGACCGCCTTCAGGCCATCGTCTGTCAGCATGTAGTTTTCGATAAACTCGATCGCCAGATCCTTGTTCGGGGACGCAGCATTTACCACAGCACCCAGAACACCAACAAAGGATTTTGATGGATTACCACCGACCGAAGGAACAGGTGCAACGCCAAAGTTGATGCCTGATGCTTCAAGGTTTGACCACGCCCAAGGGCCGTTAATGACCATGGCGGTTTCACCTTTGTTAAGGGCCGCGTCCATCACACCGTAATCAACACCTGCGGGCATTGCGCCGCTATCGATCATGTCTTTGATAACCTGAACACCGGCTTTGGAGCCTGCATTGTTTACGCCGGTGTCTTTGCCGTCATAGCTGCCATCAACTTTTTGAAACGCATAACCGCCACCAGCCATCAGCAGGGGCATGGTGAAATATGTGTTGTTATAGTCCCACATCATGTTGGCTGTCACACCGGGGATATCCAGACCGGGAATTTCTTCCATCGTGGCAGGTGGGGTTGGCACCAAATCCTTGTTGTAGATCAGGCCAACGGCCTCAACCGAAATTGGGTAACCCCAGGTGTTTCCACCAAATTGCATTGCGTCCCATGTAAAGGCAAATGTGTTGTCCTTGATCGCAGCTGACGGTTCAACCGGCGTAATCAGACCACCAGCGGCCCATTCACCAAAACGGTCATGCGCCCAGATGAAAATATCAGGGCCCTGACCATTTGCGGCCGCCTGCTGAAACTTGTCTGTCACGTTTTCAGGGTGCTCAACCACAACCTCTACGCCCAGTTCGGCGGCGAATTTGTCGCCAACAGCCTGCAGGCCGTTATAGCCCTTATCGCCGTTGATCCAGATCAGCAGCTTGCCGTCTTCCATTGCCATTACAGGGCTGGACAGCATTGTCGCGGATGCAAGTACAGCCGCCGTTGTTAGTTTCTTGAACATGATTTTCCTCCCAATGTTCGGTTTATTTTAACCGGGCGCAGAATGCGTCCAGTCCATTCAAATTAATCGTGCCTTCGCTGGCAGCGGCCGCAAAGCCGGGCACCAGATTGTCAGTGATGTTCATCCCATCCGGGATCGGCCATTTGGCGGGGGTGCGGTCCAGATTGAACACGAACAACAGTTTTTCGGTTTCATTTTCACGCACAAACGCCAGTACATTCCCGAACGCCGGGAAAAATTTTATGTCGCCACTTTCCAATGCAGAATGGGACGCGCGGAATTTCAGCATCTGGCGATAGGCCGCCAAAACTGAACCCTCATTTTGTTGATCAACAGACGCCGCCCTGTGGGCATCCGACACCGGCAACCACGGCTTACCGGTGGAAAAACCACCATTTTCGGCGCCCCCTTCCCACACCATCGGCGTGCGGCAACCATCGCGCCCCTTATAGGCCGGCCAGAACCGGATGCCGTAGGGGTCAGTCAGGTCTTCAAACGATACATCCGCCTCTTGCAGGGCCAGTTCTTCGCCCTGATAAAGGCACAGTGACCCCCGCAGGGACGTCAGCAGAGCGATTGAAAATTTTGCCAGATGATCCGGGTCATCCCCGGGCTGCAACCAGCGGGTCAGGTGCCGGTTCACATCGTGATTGGAAAACGCCCAGCAGACCCAGCCGTCTTCTACAGCGCTTTCAAACCGCTGAACCGCGCCGCGAAAATGCTCGGCCGAAAAGTCAGGGCCCAGCAGATCAAAAGTATA
>DAOURA010000175.1 GCA_030625325.1 Marinosulfonomonas sp. | reverse complement strand
CTATAAACACTGGCGCGTCCAGTATGATGGTGACGTTGCCACCCTTTATATGGACGTGGATGAAAACGGCGGCCTGTTTGATGGCTATCAGCTAAAACTGAATTCCTACGATCTTAGTGTTGATATTGAACTGGCCGATGTTGTTCAGCGCATGCGCTTTGAACACCCAGAGGTGCGGGCCGTCGTGTTCCGCTCTGGCAAAGACAACGTATTTTGCGCCGGGGCCAATATTCGAATGCTGGGCGGGGCCGAACACGGCCACAAGGTCAATTTTTGCAAATTCACCAATGAAACCCGCAACACCCTTGAAACCGCTGGTGTGGATTCTGGTCAGTATTTTATCTGTGCGGTCAAAGGGGCCTGTGCGGGGGGCGGATACGAACTGGCCCTTGCCTGTGATCATATCATCCTGACCGACGACGGATCATCCAGCATTTCCCTGCCAGAGGTTCCCCTGCTGGCCGTTTTGCCCGGCACCGGCGGGCTGACCCGTATCACCGACAAGCGCAAAGTACGCCGCGATCTGGCGGATGTGTTTTGTTCACTGGAAGAAGGCGTTCGCGGCCCGCGCGCACTGGACTGGCGATTGGTGGACGAAGTGGTTCCAAATTCCAAATTTGAAGACGCCGTCACCGAACGCGCACAGGACTTTGCCGCCCGCACGAACGCACAGGCCGGGGCCACAGGCGTTGCCCTGACACCCCTAGAGCGCAAAATTGATGATGGCGGATCGCTGGCCTATTCCTGTGTCGAGGCCGATATTGATCGCACTGCCGGCACAGTTACCATCACCATCACCGGCCCTGACGGGGATGCACCGGGCAGCACCGATGCCCTGCACGCCCAGGGCGCAGATACATGGATGCTGCGCTGTGCGCGTGAATTGGATGACGCCATTTTGCACCTGCGCTTTAATGAACCTGAAATCGGCGTTGTTATTTTTAAAACAGCCGGTGATCCGCAAACGGTTGCCGCCCATGAAAAATTCCTGCTGGACAACGAAGGTGACTGGTTCGCCCGTGAAATCCTGTTGTACTGGAAACGCGTGTTGAAACGTGTCGATCTGACATCGCGTTCAATGGTGGCCCTGGTTGAACCGGGGTCGTGCTTTGCCGGCACACTGGCGGAATTACTGTTCGCGGTTGACCGCACCTATATGGCCGAGGGCGAATTTGAAGGCGACAATCGCCCCGTTGCATCAATCATGCTGACGGATGTAAATTTCGGGCGCTATCCAATGTCAAATGACCTGAGCCGGCTGAACACCCGGTTCCTGGGCACCCCAGAAAGTGTGGACGCCGCCAAGGGCCAGATGAACACAGGGCTTGAGGCCGAACAGGCCAACGAACTGGGGCTGGTCACGGCCGCCTATGACGACATTGACTGGGAAGACGAAATTCGGGTCTTCCTTGAAGAACGCACCAGCTTTTCGCCCGACGCCCTGACCGCAATGGAGGCAAACCTGCGCTTTGCAGGCCCTGAAACAATGGAAACCCGCATCTTCGGACGCCTGACCGCATGGCAGAACTGGGTATTCCAGCGACCAAATGCTGTTGGGGAAAACGGCGCGCTACAACGCTATGGCACCGGACTGCGCGGCGAATTTGACAAGCGACGCGTCTGATAAAACGATACACTAGGAGAACGACAATGGCCGACCTGATCAACGTAAGTTACGACACCCAAATCCCGAACAACATCGGACTGTCCAGTGACCGGCGCGTCCTGAAGGCGCTGGAAAAATGGCACCCCGGTTATATTGACTGGTGGAAAGGCAGCGGCCCCGACGGATTTCTGGAAGATCTGGTTTACCTGCGCACCGCCGTCAGTGTTGACCCCAAAGGCTGGGCCAAGTTTGATTACGTCAAAATGCCCGAATACCGCTGGGGTATTTTGCTGGCACCACAGGTTGAAGGACGCACCATTCCCTGTGGGCAGCACCTTGGCGAACTGGCCTGGCAAGAAGTCCCCGGCGAATACCGTTCCCTGCTGCGCCGCATGATCGTTATTCAGGGCGACACAGAACCCGCATCCGTTGAACAACAGCGTTTTCTGGGCAAAACCGCACCATCCCTTTATGACATGCGCAACCTGTTTCAGGTGAACGTGGAAGAAGGCCGCCACCTTTGGGCAATGGTTTATCTGCTGCAAAAATATTTCGGCAGCGATGGCCGCGAAGAAGCAAATGAACTGCTGAAACGTCAGTCAGGTTCAGAAGAAAAGCCACGCATGCTGGGCGCGTTCAACGAAGAGACACCAGATTGGTTGTCGTTCTTCATGTTCACGTATTTCACCGACCGTGACGGCAAGATGCAGCTTGAAGCCCTTGCGCAATCCGGGTTTGACCCGCTGTCACGCACCTGCCGCTTTATGCTAACCGAAGAAGCGCACCATATGTTTGTTGGTGAAACCGGCGTCGGGCGCACAATTCAGCGCACCTGTGAGGCAATGAATGCCGCTGGCATCACCGACCCCTATGACATCGACAAGATCCGCGCCCTTGGGGTGATTGACCTGCCAACGATCCAGAAAAAGTTGCACCTGCACTATACGCTGTCACTTGATCTGTTTGGTCGTGAGGTGTCTACAAACGCCGCCAACGCCTTTAATTCCGGCATCAAAGGGCGCTATCAAGAGGTCAAGATTGACGACGACCATCAGTTGCAGGATGCCAGCTATTCGGTATCTGAATTCACCGATGGGAAAATCCAGGTTAAAGAGGTGCCGGCCCTGACCGCCATCAACATGCGCCTGCGTGACGACTATACCCGTGACGCAGGGGGCGGTGTAAAACGCTGGAATGCGATCGTTAAAAAGCACAACATCACATTTGAACTGAAACTGCCGCACGAAGGCTTTCACCGCCAGATCGGCGTTTTCGAAAACGCGCCGATCACCCCGGATGGCACCGTGGTTTCCAACGAAGAATGGCTGGCCAAGCGCGACGAATGGCTGCCGTCCAAGGCAGATGGCGACTTTATCCAGTCCCTGATGGTTCCGGTTCACGGCCCCGGCGAATACGCCGGCTGGATCGCGCCACCCCGCGTTGGCATCGACAATAAGCCGGGCGATTTCGAATACGTTCAGCTTTACATGGCTTAACGGGTCGAACACACTTGTGGGGGCACATTTGCTGTGCCCCCACATCTTTAAAACATCTGGACTGACCCGATAATGACCCACGCCATAAAACAACACCTGATCGACCCGGAACTGTGCATTCGCTGTTACACCTGCGAAGAAATATGCCCGATTGACGCCATCACCCACGACGACGAAAACGTGGTGATCGATGCATCGATTTGCGACAATTGCATGGACTGCATCCTGCCCTGCCCGACCGGATCAATCGACAACTGGCGGGTGGTGGAAAAACCATATTCGCTGGATGATCAATATGGCTGGATGGAACTGCCCGAACAGCAGGAACTTAGCCAGCAAAGCGGTGACCCGGACACGGTGATAGAAGCCATCGATGATGCGATTGAGGCCCTTTTGGCCGAGGCCCATCAAGGGGCCGGCGGCAAGGCCACCGCCCCCGCATCGGCGTCAAAACCAACGGTGAACCTGTTTCCCCTGTCCAAACCCATTGACGTAACGGTGCAGGGCAATTTCCGCCTGACATCACCAAATGCGGACGCGGACGTGCGCCATATTATCCTGAACATTGGTGAAACCCATTTCCCGGTGCTGGAAGGTCAGACCATCGGCATCACCCCACCGGGCACCGATGCAAATGGCAAACCCCACACCGCGCGGCTTTATTCGGTGTCCAGCCCACGCGACGGCGAACGCCCCAACACCAACAACCTGTCCCTGACCGTAAAACGGGAAGATCAGGGTGTTTGTTCGAACTTCATCTGTGATCTGGCCAAGGGCGACACCGTTAAAATGACCGGCCCGTTCGGGTCAACATTTTTGCTGCCGGGGGACCCACAGGCAAAACTGATCATGATCTGCACCGGCACCGGCTCGGCGCCATTTCGCGCCTTTACCATGCAGCGCCAGCGCACGATCCCGGACGCCAAGGGATCAATGCACCTGTTTTTTGGCGCACGCACCCCAGATTCCCTGCCCTATTTCGGGCCACTAAACAAAATCCCTGATGCCTTCATGCAAAAGCATTTCGCCTTTAGTCGGGTAGAGGGCGAGCCAAAAAAATATGTGCAGGACAAGCTGCTTGAAGCAGGCGAAGCCATTGCCAAACTGCTGGCAGAGCCAACAACCCATATCTACGTCTGCGGCCTGAAAGCCATGGAAAACGGTGTAGAGGACGCATTCGCCAAAATCGCCGGGGACAGCGGCCAGAACTGGGCGGAAATTCGTGACACCATGCGCGACACCGGCCGCTTTCACGTGGAAACCTATTAAATAGCCATGAACAAACAAACAGACCCCCAAAGTACCGCACCATTCACCCATAATATCCGGGTGACATGGGCAGACTGTGACCCGGCGCTGATCGCGTTTACCGGGCGTATCCCGTATTTTGCGCTGGACGCAATTGATGCGTGGTGGGGAAATTATAGTGGTATCGAATGGTACCAGATGAATGTGGACCGCAACATCGGCACCCCTTTCGTGCATATGTCCCTGAATTTCACCGCCCCCATAACACCGCGCCATTCTCTGATTTGCGA
>DAOURA010000208.1 GCA_030625325.1 Marinosulfonomonas sp. | reverse complement strand
ACCGAGTTCACCAGTATGGCAATCCTGAAGTGGGTTCAGGATATGGGTATCGATTGGCACTATATCGCGCCGGGCAAGCCCCAGAAGAATGGATTTATTGAAATCTTCAACGGAAAACTGCGCCCCTCTCAGCGTTGGGTAACCTGACGCCCATGGGGCTTTTGCAGAGAAAGGCGATGGACAAAATGGCTACTTAAGATCACAAAATTAATCCCAAGAACTCCGCGCAAAGCTGGGGGATACTTGGGCCGCAGGTTTGAAATCTTTTCCGACTGAAGTCGGAGGCTTTAAACCAATTCGTGGAAAGTAAACTCCGCCATCCTTTGGGCGGCACTGCGCCTTTAGCCCCTATGTCCAACATATCCTGAACAGCTTTGGCCCTGAATGGTGGTCAAAATGGCAGAGTTCTGCCTGATCTCCCCACCAATCAGCCTAAACTGTTTTGTCGTTGCCGGGAAAGGTGTAAACGCCGGGTTCTATGCGCTATGAAACTGGCGAAACCGCCCCACCTTATACCGATGACCCACAAGGATAACCCAGATGCCATCAACCGACATCCCCGCTTTTTCCACCCTTTTTGACCTAAGCGGCCAAACCATAATTGTTACCGGTGCCAGTGGGAATATTGGCGCAGGTATCGCCATGCGTCTGGCACAGGCCGGGGCAAACATTGGCGTTCACTATCATAACGGCGCCGAGGCCGCCCAATCAGTTGTTGATGCAATAATCGCTGACGGCGGACATGCCGCTTCTTTTGGCTGTGACCTGTACGAATCCGGCGCACCAAAAAACCTTATCAGCGAAATTGCCGCCAAATTTGGTGCAGTACATGGCGTCGTCAACAACGCCGGCATTCAGCCTGTGGAAGGGTTTTCCGACATTTCCCAGGATAGTTTCGTATCAATGATGGGCGCAAACGTGGCTGGCCCTTTTGCCCTGATACAAGCACTGGCCCAGCACCGATCAGGGGCTGGTGGTGCAGTGGTCAACATTGCCTCAATAGAAGGCCTGCAACCTGCCGCCGGGCACAGCCACTATGCGGCATCAAAGGCGGCGCTGATCATGCTGACACGGGCCGCCGCACTGGAACTTGGCAAAGACGGGATCAGGGTGAACAGCATATCCCCCGGTCTGATCCATTGTGACGGGATTGAACAGGGCTGGCCCGAAGGCGTCGAGCGCTGGAAAAATGCCGCCCCCCTTGGTCGCCTTGGCCAACCCGAAGATATTGCCGATGCCGCGCTTTTTCTGCTGTCCCCAGCTGCGCGCTGGATCAGTGGGTCAAACCTGGTGGTGGACGGCGGCGTGATGTGTCACCCAACCTGGTAGGATGGCCCCCGTAAAACAAATAGTGTTTCGCAGGCAAGCAGCTTGCTATAAATTTCCAGAACTCACAAACAGATGACCTGATTTCAGGCGACGCCCGGGGGCCAGATGAAACCACTTAATGACATGCCAGCCAGTGACCTTAAGGACATAAGGGTGGTGCTGTGCGATATTGACGACACGCTGACCAATAACGGCCGCCTGCCCGCGCAGGCCTATGGTGCGCTGGAAAACCTGCGCGCCGCCGGATTGATCGTGGTGCCGATAACCGGGCGCCCGGCGGGGTGGTGTGACCTGATCGCACGTCTTTGGCCGGTTGATGGGGTTGTCGGTGAAAACGGGGCGTTTTATTTTCACTATGATGAAGGGGCGCGCAAAATGGGGCGCACCTATTGGCGCGATGACGCACAGCGCGCAAAAGACAAGGTTCTGCTGGGCGACATTGAACGCCGCGTTCTGGCCGAAATACCGGGGGCCGGGGTTTCCGCCGATCAAGCATACCGTGAGGCCGATCTGGCCATTGATTTTTGCGAAGACGTTCCCCCGCTGAATGCAACCGATGTTGACCGGATTGTTGATGTTTTCCAAGACGCGGGCGCGGTTGCAAAGATCAGTTCGATCCATGTGAACGGCTGGTTTGGTGACTATGACAAGCTGTCGATGACCCGGCGCATGTTGGGCGACGTCTTTTCCATTAACATTGACGATACCCCCGGTCAGGTTTGTTTTGTCGGGGATTCACCCAATGATGCGCCGATGTTCGGTTTTTTTGACCATTCCGTCGGGGTTGCAAATGTGAAAGAGTTTGCAGGTAAAATGGACCATGAACCAACATGGCTTTGTGACCACCCGGGTGGGTTCGGGTTTGCACAGTTTGCAGAACTTTTACTTGCAGCACAGGCTAAGTGAGCGCGATAACGTCAGTTAAATGTATTTTCAGGATTTGACATCATGGCACCAAAACTTTCGATCAATCTGAATGCCGTGGCGATGTTGCGCAACCGGCGCGATGTGCCCTGGCCCAGCCTGACAGGTATCGGGCGAATTGCCTTGCAGGCAGGGGGGCATGGCCTGACGGTTCACCCCCGCCCGGACCAGCGCCATATCCGGTTTTGCGACCTGCCCGACATTCGCAACCTAATTGATACCGAATTTGAAACCGCAGAATTCAATATCGAAGGTTTCCCAACGGATCAGTTTTTACAACTGGTGGCCGACAACCGGCCAGATCAGGTGACACTGGTGCCTGATGATCCGGTTCAATCCACGTCTGACCACGGCTGGGATTTCATTGCCAACGCTGAATTTCTGAAATCCTGTGTTGGTCGGCTGAAAGATCAGGGGTTCAGGGTGTCGCTGTTTTGTGATCCGGATGCATCGGCCCAACAGGTGGCGGCGGCGGCGTCCACCGGGGCGGATCGGCTGGAACTGTATACCGGGCCATATGGGGCGCAATATGACAACCCCGAACAGGCCATTGCCGAGGTTGCCAAGCTAAAATCAACCGCGCAGATGGCGCAGACCTATGGCCTGTTGGTCAATGCAGGCCATGACCTGACGGTTGCCAATATCCCGGCTGTTGTTCAGGCAATCCCCACCCTGTCCGAGGTTTCGATCGGCCATGCAATGACGGCGCAGGCATTGGAATTTGGGATGGCACAAGCCGTGCGTGATTTTCTTGCAGCCTGTGATCCCTGATGCGCCCACCCGGAATAATAGAAGCCGATAGTTGAATGCCTGACGCGGACAC
>DAOURA010000119.1 GCA_030625325.1 Marinosulfonomonas sp. | reverse complement strand
AACGCTGACCGTGTCATCAATCCGAATTTCCTTAATGTCGTCCATGGCAATGGTTTCCACATCACCAAACGCATTGGTGATATCAACTTCACCGCCTTCGTCGCGGGTTTTCAGACCCGTGAACTGACGACCTTCGTTGTTGACCACAACATAGGTTTCAAAGCCTTCGGTGATATCCTTGGCCGGTGACAGGATCGCATCCGATATTGCCTGCAATCCAATGTCGCCAACGCCGGTTAGGTCAGGGCCGACTTCACCACCATCATCATCATTCAGAATGTGGCATTCCATGCAGTTGTCTTCATAGACAAACGCGCCCTCTTCCGGGTCACCACCGCCGGCCTCTGCCGCGGCTGCAATTTTGGAATACAGCTTGGCTGTGATGTCACTGGGGGCCGTATCAATTGTTTCAATATCCAGATCCCCGCCAAGGGACAGCAGATAGGCAACAACCGCCTTAATTTCTTTCAGGTTCAGCGAAATTGGTGGCGCATAAACCACGGCCATTTCGTTTTTATACCCGTCCACAATATAGGCACCCGGTGACGCCATGCTTTCGACGATATAATCAATGGCCGTGAATTCTTCACCGGTTTCTTCGGAACGCTCCGCTGCGCGTTCAACCGCACGAGACCCCATAGGCAGTGGAAATTTTTCACCCATTTGCCCGTGGTTAGGGCCGCGCACCGCACTGCCCTGCCCGCCGACAGAGTGACAGGTATAACACCGCCCCTTACCCCAGTAGATGGATTCACCACCCTCTGGGGTGATGTCCACCAGCGCGGCAGTTTCACCACCGCCACCGGTTAGCTTGGTGATCGAATAGCCGATCCAAAGATAGGTGCCCAGCACCAGTAATAGAAACAAAAAGACCCGAGAAACTGCAGAGTTCATAGTTTCAGTCCTCCTCTTTCTTGGCGGCAATGCCACCTAACCAGAACATGAATGCCACCCCGATCATAAACAGCAGAACTGCCGCACTGACCTGTTGTGTCATGACAAAGTTTGTAGGCGTGCCTGCCCAATCGGACGTGTCACGCATGACACCAAAGATGTGCCAGTCGCCACGCAGACCCGAACGGATATACCCCATCAGCCCCATATTCATGGTGATCACAAAGGTCAGCAACAACAGCGCGTATTGCGAACGGCTGGTCATTTTGCCCCACTGCAAATCACCCATGGATTTGGCCTTTTTGAACAGGAAGACATCAATCACCGCCACCAGTATCAGACAAGATATCAGTTGCAGGAATTGCGACACCGCCACGTTACGCAGAACCGGTGACGCCTTTTCCATGACAACAAAGCCATAGACACCAAGGAACCCGGTCACGTTCAGGGCTGTGGCACCAAGGTATAGCCCCTGCCCCAGTTTACCCCGGTCAACCAGTGCCAGAACAATCGCCAGCACCCCGACCCCGGCTTCAAACACCAGCGCCCAACCAATGGTACGGATGTATTTCACGCGGTCCGCTGGCAGGTCCAGATCAGCCGGATCCATGTTCAGCATCACATAGGCATATTGCGCAACCATGGCGACAGCCACAGCCCCAACCAGAATGATTGTGATACGCGCGCCATTGCCCTGCGCCTTGATGGAAACCGAACTTTCCATATTCCCGCGACGGTACAGCAAGAAGCTGAAGAACGTCGCCAGAATGATCAGGTTCACCACCGCGTTTTTGGCGGGCATCAACCCAAGGAACTTAAGCACGGGGTGATACTGACTACCGCCCATTTCGCCCACTTCCAGACTGGACAGCGGCAGGTTGTGCGGTGTCAGCCACACGGCCAGTGACAGGATCAGGGCCAGCAAAATCCACTTGATGAATTTATAGTAACGCTGCGCGCCCGGTATCCGTGTCATCCCACTCCAAAGATAATAATTGGATATCAGGAACAGGGACCCAACCAGCATCGCCTGAATGATGAACGTCCAGGAAAAGTCGCCGCCCATCATGTTGTTGCCCATAACGGCGGATGTCGAATAAACTTCGCGCCCCAGATAGTAGCCCGCAAACGGCAGCGGGATCAGCGCGGCAATGGCCACAAAGTTGGAAATATAACCCATCCAGTCATAATGGGCGCGTTCTTCCTTGGTTGTGGCACTGATAAATTTGACCGCCGCATAAGACCCGGCGACCAGACCACCAAAGGCCAGGTTGCCCAGCATACGGTGGATCGCAATCGGGGTGGCAAGGATGTTTTCAAAGGCTTCCCAGACGGTGCCGACGAAAACGCCATTTGCGTCAACGCCAACCGGACTCATCATGAAACCGGCCCAGCTATTGGCAAGCTGCATGATCGCGGTGCCAAAGACGTTCAGCAGGATACCAATAAAGATGTGCGTGGTTTTGCGCCCGCGGATGATCCAAAGACCAACAGAAATCGGCAGGATATAAAGCAGGAACATGAACCAACGTGTATCGGTGCGCATTTCCGGACCAACTTTGCCGGCCAGTAGGGCCAGACCAAAGGCCCCGACAACAACACTAAGGGCCTTGAAAATCCAAGTGGCCAGTGGCGGGAATTGCCCCCCGCCCTTTAGCCATTTCCAGCCATAGTAATATAGGTACAGACACAATGTTTCACCAAAAAACAAAAGTGCGTACATGAACATGACGTCCTTAAAGACGCCGGCCATGAAGCCCATGAATGTTGGGTAAAGGGTAAACAATGCAAACGCCAACAGCCCCCCAAAGGCGGCCGTTGTCGCATAAGCAACGCTTAACAAGCTGGTGAATTCATACGCCAGCTTGTCAAATTTTTCATCGCCGTTTTTCCAGCCAACGACTTCGATAATTACCGCAAACAGCGGCACACCCAGAACAAAGGCACCAAAGAACAGGTGCATTTGCGCGATGTACCAGACAAGGCGCCTGCTATCGATCCCCATAACCTGACGGTAAACGTTTTCGTCCTGTGCTGCTGCGGGCAATGCCCCAATCAGCAGGAAGAACGCCGCCAGTATAGGAAGGCTAACCCCCACCATCCGGGCAAGCATATGCCCGGTGAAAAAGCCTGTTTTCGCTTGTGCCTGTATCATCTTAGATGTCCCAGTCGCTGTTTTTAGTAATTATTGACGTGTTTTATTCAGAATCTGCATCTGAAAAGGCAAAGTTGGCCTCTGCGGCTGCGCCATCGGCAACGCTGAACTCTGCTTCTTTCAGGCCATAGCGCGGATGCCATGCCACCAGTGTGTAGTCACCGGCAGGGATATTATCGATATTGAACGACCCGTCTTCGCCGACCACAACCGCATAAGGGTGCGTTGGCGCCATCATATAGCCAAACATAAAGTTATGGGCTTCGCAGTTGATCGCGATATAGGACGAACGACGTGGTTTCACCTTGTCCGAAATGTCGCCAACTTCCGGCTGACCAAAGTTGAACAGTGTTTTCTTAACAACACGGCCCTTTTCAACGCCGATCAGTTCGCGCGCATTGATGTTGTGCAAAACGCCTTCGTCACTGTTGCGGATAATAATCGGACCGGGGCGAACAACCTGTGCCCACGGCGCAAAACGGCATTCTTCCTGATTTACAAGGTATTCGCCAAATTCCGGTTTTTCCCAGACTTTGCCTTCTTTGATTTTTTCGATGAACACAAATGAACCGCGCAGGGCGCCGTCTTTTACGTCAACCCAAATCACTTCGCGCGAACCATCACCACAAACATCGTTGTTTTTTGTGATTTTGATATTTTCAACGGCATCAACCGGCAGGTCACCTTCAAAGGTAACAAACCCACTGACACTGCCGCCACCGCTTTGATCGGTTTCGGTGTATGTACCGCGCTTGGCGGCCTCTGCCGGGGCCATCAGGGCGATCGTTGCAAGGGATGCAAACGCAATCTTTGCAATCGACGAGTTTAGTTTAGCTAGTTTCATGTGAACTTCTCTCCGTTTTTCTGTTGAAGGCAATCTGTGCTATGAAGCCAGTGCCGAATTTTCTTGATTATTTAACTCTTCAAGGCCCTCAATGGCAACGGACCAGACCCTTCGTTGTTCATTATCATGCAATATTTTTAGAAATTCTGCATTCGCACCTTTCGCGTCCACATCGCGAAGCAAGCGGGCCGTGTTTCGCCCGTGGTATCCTTCAAATGAGATTGCGAATTCCACCAGTCGTGCGACCGCTTTGTCACCACCGGTGGCGGCAATGGCTGTGGCCGCACTTAGTCGAACAGACGGATCCGGGTCACTTAGAAAGGATTCGAATGCAAACCCATCCATCCCCAATTTGCGAAGGGCCACAATCGCCCCGTCACGAACAAAGCTGTCTTCATCCGTTAGTAATGGGGCAAGTGATGTGACAACATCATCCCCCGGGCAAACCGCAAGGGCCCGCAAGAACGACAATTTCAGCGACAGCGTGGCACCGTCCAATTGCGCCAGAATTGCATCTGAAACACCATCGGGCAGTTGTTGTTTGTTGCGCGCTATTTCTGCAATCGATTGCGCGGCGGCCTGAACCACCTCCGGGTCATCAGACCCCAGTGCCCCGGCCAGCGCCAGTGTCACATCGTCATGATCAACATCCACCAGCACCCGCGCGGCAAAGCGGCGAATGTCTTCATAAACAACGACTTCCGGCTCTTTTGCCATCTTTCGTTTGCCGACTACGCGCCGGGCAATTGCCAGGCGTTCCATGTCTTCGGATGTCAGTTCAACACCATCGCCGGGCAAGCCAACAACAGGTGCAATCTCAGGCCCTTCGGCCAGCATTGATGCCAGTGTGGATGTCTGAACCGGCTCTTCTTCTGGCTCAGCCGGTTCCTCAGCTACAGCTTCGGGTTCGGGTTCCTGCACCTCTGGTTCAGGTTCCGGGGTGGCGTTTTCATCAACGATTTCAGGCTCAGGATCATAGATCCCGCCAAGGGCCGCCAACAGCGCCTGCGCTGCCGGATTTGGCCACTGATCATCGTGGCGTGCCACAGACGCCAGGGCCGCCATTGTTTCAAGGCGGACCTGTCGGCTTTCGTCATCAACAACAGCCACCAGGCTATTTGTTACCGTATCACCACCGATTTTGGCCAAACCCTGCAATGCGGCCAACCGGATGTCAGTGGCCAGATCACTATCTGCCAGCGCATCGGCCAGCTCAGTTAACGCGGCTTCTGGTGCGACAATGGCGAATGTCCGTGCCGCAGCCATAGAAATGGTGGGTTCGGGGTGGCGTATCTTTTTGGAAAGTGTGGCAATAAGATCATCGTTCAGGTTCAAACCTTTGGAACGAACCAGCGCCCCAAGGGCGGCGGCCTGAACGGTTTCAGACGGATCATCCAACAGGGCCAGCAGGTCCTCGGCGTAAATCCCGCTTACCAATGCAATTGCCTCTGCCCTTATGGCGGCATCTGCATCCTTTAACATCACTGTGATCCAGGTATCCTGTGGATAGGCGCCTGCGCGGGCGCGCAGCCCAGCCATACGAACATCTGCGGATTCATCCGAAAAAATCCGGGTCAGCGCATCATCGGCACTATCCGAGATAGCCGCCGCCAGCACAGTTGCCGCACGCCGGCGCGGGCGGGCAAATGGTTCATCCAGAAAGCCGATCAGCGCCTTGGTGCCGTCGGGGCCCATTTTGATCAGGGCTTTGAACACCGTTTCGGTAATGTCCTGCGCGTTTTCGTCTTTCATGGCGTCAACAATATCTGGAACAGCCTCAGTGGCCCCCAGTTCAGCAAGTGCCAGAATTGACTGAAGCTGAATTTCAACCCAATCATCCCAACCCGTTGAAAAGAATTCGGTTTCATCCCACTGGATTTCTTCGTCGCGGCCTTTGACCATGCGACGCAGCCATGGAATGATCTGTTTATCTTGTACTTTTGCCAGCGTCTGTATCGCGGCCAGCTTGACCTCACTACAGGGATCGCCCAGCAGGTTTTCTGTCAATTGCGTGACAGACTGTGGATCGCCCAAGGCCAGCAACGCCTCGGCGGCGTCGGTGCGCACATCTTCGTCTTCGTCCAGCAACGCCTTGATCAACGGTTCAACGGCCGCCCCGTCGCCAATACGCCCAAGGGCCTTGGCGGCAAGACATCGATGCACGTCAACACCATCACTAAGGACATTTGCCAAAGCGGTGTTTACTGCGGCAAGTGCCGGGCTAGTTACTGGCCCGGCACTTGTTAGTTCGTTTACTTTAGTCATTTGGATTAAATGATATCCCGTGGTGCGAACGACATTGATCTGAACGACTTCTTATGCGGTGATTCACCGATTTTCTTCAGTCGGGCAACACCCATCTTATAGTTATAGTTACCGCTAATCCAGTCGACGATCCGACCTTCCAAAGCATTCGCCGGCTGCGACGTATGCAGGAAGTCCATAAAGATGATCCCCTTCTTGATGTGACGTGTAACCATCGCAACACCTGTTACGGCTGCTTTGGACAATTCAACATTGCCTGCCGCCATCTGACCACTAAAGGAATAATCAGATGCTTCGATGCCAAGGGTGGTTTCCTTCAGGCCTGGAACCCGATCAGAATACGCCATCAGCAGATCACCGCTTTCGATGCCACGCTCGGCCGCATCATCAGGGTGAATTTCGATGTAGTTATCAGGCCAGCGCTGCACGATATACGGACGGCGACGGTCATCAAAACCAGACTGCCAGCGTTCGTTTGTGCGACCGGAAGTACACCATAGTTCGTCACCCTTCGGGTTCATCCATTCCCAATAATCCGAGAACAGTGACCAAGGTGATTTCTCAATGTTGCACTTACCTGTCTGACTGTTGAAGTGGGTCAGTTTTTTGTTGAACATATTCGCACCGGTCGGACCGGTATCGGATAGTGACAATGTTGTGTCATGCAGACGTTTGGTCCCCATCAGGCTGCCATCTTCATTCATGAAGACCGGACCCTGGATGCCGTTGGTGCCAAATTCGCCCAGCTTTTCATGAAGGGTTTTACCTTCACGCTGCGCGGCGACTTTGATCATGTTGAAGTCTTTGCGGCTTCC
>DAOURA010000094.1 GCA_030625325.1 Marinosulfonomonas sp. | reverse complement strand
CCCATGACGCCGCCAACCACCGAATGGGTGGTGGACACCGGTGCGCCAATAACGGTTGCCAGATTAACCCACAGGGCCGCCGACATCAGGGCTGCCATCATTGCCCAGACAAAAATATGGCTGTCCTGAACACTGGACGGGTCAATGATGCCCTTGGAAATGGTGGACACAACGTCCCCCCCCGCCAGCAACGCACCCGCACTTTCAAAAACCACCGCGATCAATATCGCGCCGGCCATTGTCAGCGCCTTGGCCCCAACAGCAGGGCCCATATTGTTGGCCACATCATTGGCCCCGATATTGAGCGCCATATAGGCCCCAAGGGCCGCCGCCGCGACAACGATCAGGGAACTTTCGTTTTGACCAAAGAAAAGCGCCGCCCCGATTGCCGCAACGATAATAAACGTCAACGCAATGCCGGGCCCGACAAGGGGGCGTGACGTGAACTGTGCCGCTTGCCCCAACTGGCCAATGCGTTTGAGGTCGCGATCAAGTGTTCGCCATTGATTTCTGGAAGGTTTTTCAGTCATCTGAGAGGTCCCTGAATTTCACAGTTAGATATGCACTCAAGCCGCGAATACTGGCGAATCCCCGACCGTACAACAGCTAATTGGCGCGCTGCGGGAAACTTTATCAAATGTGAACATGGCAGGGTTAACAGTTTATTAATTCAGCCGGGCTTCGCGGCTTGCCCCCGGCGGTTTGTGCCCTAAGATGGGGGCTTGTGTATTCATTGAAAAAAGGGGCCCGGCTATGGGTAACGCACGCATTGGGTTGGTGGGACTTGGGGTCATGGGGCGCAATCTGGCGCTGAATATCGCAGAAAACGGGTTTGACGTGGCGGTTCACAACCGCTCGACCGAAAAGATCGCTGAATTTGTCAGCAATGCGGGTGATCTGGCAAACCGGCTGGTGCCCAGT
Organism: Marinosulfonomonas sp.; assembly: GCA_030625325.1. Lineage (GTDB taxonomy): Bacteria > Pseudomonadota > Alphaproteobacteria > Rhodobacterales > Rhodobacteraceae > NVTR01. Next base: position 7,082 of record DAOURA010000094.1, on the reverse strand, counting down.
GAAACCCCGCAGGATCTGGTAAACGCGATCAGTTCGCCCCGCGCTATCATCATTATGGTGCAGGCCGGTGGGCCGGTGGATGCAACGATTGAAATCCTGGCCCCCCTGCTGGACAAGGGCGACATGATCATTGATGCGGGCAACGCCAATTTTCATGACACCCGCCGCCGCGAAGCCGCCCTGCGTGAACAGGGGTTATCCTTTATCGGTATGGGTGTATCAGGCGGTGAAGAAGGCGCGCGCTTTGGCCCATCAGTCATGGTGGGCGGCAAAGGTGAAAGCTATGCCGTGATCCGCGATATTGTCGAAGCAATTTCCGCAAAATATCAGGGGGATCCCTGCGCCGCCCATCTGGGGGCCGACGGGGCCGGGCATTTTGTGAAGACCGTACACAACGGTATTGAATACGCCGATATGCAGATGATTGCCGAAGTTTACGGTATCCTGCGCGACATGCAGGGCCGCACCCCGGCCGATATTGGCGCGTTGTTTGAACATTGGAACACTGGCCCGCTGCAATCCTATCTGGTGGAAATTTCGGCCAGGGTGCTGGGGGCAAGTGACCCGGAAACCGGCAGGCCAATGGTTGATGTGATCGTGGATCGGGCCGGGCAAAAGGGCACAGGCCGCTGGACAGTGATTGAAGCCCTGACATTGGGGCAGTCGGCCTCAACCATCGAAGCTGCTGTTGCTGCCCGATCCTGGAGTGCCGCCAAAGATACCCGCATTGCCGGTGAAGCCATTCTGGCCGGATCAGCACCGGTGGCCGGTGCCCCGGCTTTGGCGGATGACGATCTGCAGGCCGCACTGCTGGCCGCCAAAATCATCGCCTACGCCCAGGGATTTACCCTGTTGCAGGCCGCCAGTGAAGAATACGACTGGTCGCTGGATATGGGGCGCATCGCTGAAATCTGGCGCGAAGGCTGTATCATCCGCTCGGCGATGCTGAATGATATGGCGGCGGCGGCGCGTGCGGGTCTGCCCCACGGGCAGTTGATTTTCGCCCCCGGCTTTAAAGATACGCTGATCAAATCCACACCGGCCTTGCGCCGGGTCGTTGCGGCCGCTGTCCTGAACGGCCAGCCGGTGCCTGCGTTCAGCGCGGCACTGGCCTATTATGACACCATGCAGCGTGGACGGGGCACCACCGATATCATTCAGGCGCAGCGGGATTTCTTTGGTGCGCACGGGTTTGAACGTGTGGACGGGGGCAGTGACCACCACGGGCCATGGGCTATGGGATAGGCCTTGGATGCCTCCGGCGGGGATGTTTTAAAAACAGAAGAAAACACCCCGGTTTTTCCTTTTCAAATACTCCCGCCGGAGGCCCCTGCCTTTATGTCTTGCGCGGTTTGACCCGCAGGGTTGGCTCGGCCACAGTCGGGTCTTCGGGCCAGGGATGTCTGGGGTAACGCCCGCGCATGTCCTTGCGCACATCGACATATGATGTGGCCCAGAACCCCGGCAGGTCCATGGTTGTTTGAACCGGGCGGCGCGCCGGTGACAGCAGGGTGATACGCAGGGGTTTTCCGGCCACAACCGGGTGGCGGGTCACGCCAAACATTTCCTGCAGGCGCAGGGAAATTTCCGGGTCTTCGCCTGCGTAATCGATTGCCACACGGTTATTCATTGGCGTGGTGAAATGGGACGGGGCGGCGCGGTTCAACAGTTGCGTCTGGTCCCAGTTCAGGCGGGCGCGCAAAGGCTCCAGCAGGTCCAGCCGTTTGATGTCAGCCGCGCTTCGCGCCCCGCTCAGGTGGGGCAACAGCCAGCTTTCAAGGTCATCCATCAGGGCGTCTTCGCCCATATCCGCCAGATCACCGCCATCGGCGCGCACCAGTTCAACGCGGGCGGCAAAACGGCGCGCAGCCGGTGACCATGGCAGCCCCAGATCGCGTACCCCGTCCAGTGCGGCCCGCGCCAGTGCATCGTCGGTGGCGTTTTTCCACAGTTGGTCCTGCAGGACCAGTGCGCCCAGTGTTTCCTGACGACGCGCCAGCACCCGGCGGTCACGGCGTGACCAGTGGCAGGTGTTTATCCAAGTGATTTTATCGGCAAACAGGTCGCGCAGTTCGGCCTCAGAAATATCAATGGCCTGACGCACCCGGGCTTCGCGGGCGTCACCATCCAGATCGGTGGCCACGATCAGTCGCGCCCCGGCCATCGGATCAGCGTCATCCATCACAGCACCCTTGCCCCCCGATAAAACCCAGCGCGCACTGGTGCCATTGCGCCGCATCCCGATACGATCGGGATAGGCCAGTGCCGCCAGCCCGGCCCATCCGGGGCTGGTGCTACCACCTGAATGGCGCGCCAGACGCCGCGCTTCTTTTTTGATCCGCTCCAGCGCTGCGCGACTGGCGGGCGCGCCGGGGCCTTTGGTGAAATCCGCCGGGTTGTTCAGGGCCCTTTGGCGCAGTTTCAGGTCAACACCGGCCCCGCGCATCGGATCACGTTCCCCCAGCAGGGCCGCCAGCAGGGGGGCATCGGGCCCGCCCAGTACCAGCATATGGGCCAGTCTGGGGTGCAGCGGCAGCCCGGCCAGCCTGCGGCCATGGGCGGTGATTGCACCGTCCCCGTTCAGTGCGCCCAGATCGCGCAGCAAATCCTGCGCTGCGGCGTAGGCACCGGGGTTTGGCGGCGTCAAAAACGCCATATCCGCCGTTGAACGTGCCCCCCACATGGCCAGATCCAATACCAGTGACGCCAGATCGCCAGATTCAATTTCGCAAGGCGGAAATGGCGCCATGCCGCCGTCCTGCCCCCGGGTCCACAGGCGGTAACACTGGCCCGGTGCCACGCGCCCGGCCCGGCCACGGCGCTGTTCGCTTTCGGCTTTGGTCACCTGTTCCGTGACCAGACGCGACATGCCCGAGCCCGGATCAAAGCGCGCGCGCCGCGCCCGCCCGCCGTCCACCACAACCGTAATCCCGGCGATGGTCAGCGATGTTTCGGCGATTGATGTGGCCAAAACCACCTTGCGCCCACTGGTCGCCGGGGCAATGGCGGCGCGCTGTGCGCGAAAATCCATCGCGCCAAACAGCGGGTGGATCACACAATCTTTGGGCAGGCGGCCCTGCAACAGCCCCTGAACCCGGCGAATTTCGCCTTCGCCGGGCAGAAACACCAATATTCCGCCGGCGGTTTCATCCGCCGCCTGCATCACCAGATCGGCCAGCGCCGTTTCAAAGCGCATTCCTTTGGCCAGCGGGCGATCCAGCCAGTGGGTTTGCACATCAAACGCGCGCCCCTGTGACGTGATCACCGGCGCGCCCAGCATTTTTGCCACCGGGGCTGCATCAAGGGTGGCCGACATCACCAGTACGATCAAATCATCGCGCAAGGCGCTGCGGCTTTCCCAAACCAGCGCCAACCCCAGATCACCGTTCAGCGAGCGTTCGTGGAATTCGTCAAAGATCACCGCCCCGACACCATCCAGCGATGGGTCAGACTGGATCATCCGGGTCAGGATGCCTTCGGTTACGACTTCGATCCGGGTGTCGGTGGATATTTTTGCTTCGCCCCGAATGCGATAGCCAACGGTTTGCCCGACGGTTTCGCCAATGGTGTCGGCCATGCGCTCGGCGGCGGCACGGGCGGCCAGACGGCGGGGTTCAAGCATGATTATTTTGCCGCCTGTTACGCCCGCGTTCAGCATGGCCAGCGGCACAACTGTGGTCTTGCCGGCCCCCGGCGGGGCCTGCAGCACACCGGCCCCGGTTTCACGCAGGGCGCGGATCAGGTCGGGCAGGGCGTCATTGATGGGCAAATCAGGTAATTTCATACATCCTTATCGAATATCTTGCACAGCAGTGCCATAGGCTGAATTTGACGCAAGGCACTGGACATCCGCCCCCCCAAGGGGGCAGAATCACCCAATGGGCGGAACTGGGCAGGCAATGAATACAGATGATCTTGCATCTCGGCTGATTGCGGGTGAACGCCGCGCGCTGGCGCGTGCGATAACCTTGGTGGAAAGCGAACGTGCGGATCACCGCCAGCAGGCAGGTGACTTATTGAAGGCTGTGGCGGGAACTGGCCATCAGGCCCTGCGTATTGGCCTGTCGGGCACGCCGGGGGTGGGCAAATCAACCTTTATCGAATCCTTTGGCACCATGCTGACCGGGCAGGGGGTGCGGGTGGCGGTTCTGGCGGTTGATCCGTCTTCGACGCGGTCGGGGGGATCGATCCTGGGGGATAAAACCCGGATGGAACGCCTAAGCCGGGAACCAAACGCCTTTATCCGCCCCTCGCCCAGCCGCACCCAGCTGGGCGGTGTGGCGCGCCGCACCCGAGAGGCGATTACCCTGTGCGAAGCGGCGCAATATGACGTGGTGCTGATTGAAACAGTCGGTGTTGGTCAGTCGGAAACCATGGTCAGCGAAATGTCCGATCTGTTTGCCCTGCTGATGGCACCTGCGGGTGGGGATGAATTGCAGGGGGTGAAACGTGGAATCATGGAAATGGCCGATATGATTCTGGTGAATAAGGCCGATGGCGACCTTGTGGCCGCCGCAACCCGCACCTGCGCTGATTACAGTGGTGCCGTGCGCCTGTTGCGCAAGCGCGCGCAGGACCCGGAAGGCTTTCCAAAGGTGATGATGGTGTCGGCCCTGTTGCAGGACGGGCTGGGCGCGGTGTGGGATGATATGCTGAACCTGCTGGCGTGGCGAAAAGCGAACGGACACTGGGAAAAACAGCGGGCACGTCAGGCAAGGCACTGGTTCGAACAAGAGGTGCGCCATGGGCTGTTGGGGGTTCTGAAAACACCCGAGGTCCAGGCCCGCATGGCTGAACTGGGGGCTAAGGTCGCCGGTGGGACGCTGTTGGCGTCCGATGGGGCGCGCCAACTGCTGGATGGGTTGAAAAAGCCCTGATGAATCCCTTGACGCGCGTGGCGACAGCGCGTACATCCGGCATCTGAAATTCCGGGCACGGCCATTGGCCATGTGCCTATTTGCATTCTAGCTGAAGGAGCGAACCATGTCGCGCCGTTGTGAACTAACCGGTAAAGGCCCAATGTCTGGCAACAATGTCAGCCACGCCAAAAACCGTACCCGCCGTCGGTTTCTGCCAAACTTGAACGATGTCACCCTGATGTCTGATGTTCTGGGCCGTAGCTTTAAGTTGCGGATATCCGCGTCTGCCCTGCGCTCAGTTGATCATCGCGGCGGTTTTGATGCGTTCCTTGCTAAGGCCAAAGACGAAGAGCTTTCGTCAACAGCCCTGAAAATCAAAAAAGACATCGCAAAGGCCCAGGCAGCAGCCTGATCCAAGCCTGTCGATCTGAATTTACGGTCTCGCCCTTTGGCGGGGCCGTTTTTCGTGTTTGCAGCCTTTAATGCGACCCTGCGGGTCATTATATTACGCGCCCCCTGCGGGTGCCCGGATTTGCGCTGCGCGCGCGGATATTTAAGAACAGAAGAAGGGCTGGTTTTTTCTTTGCTTAAATACTCATCTTTGCGGCTGTTGGCATTTAAACCCACCGGTTCAATTTGTCGCTTTCCCCTTTGTATGATCGGGGTGTAAGGGGGGGCATGGCCAATTTTGTGCGACATATTCCGGGTCTGACCCTTGCGCTGTTGATTGCGCTGACCAGCGTGTCGATGGCGCTGGCGCGTGGTCAGATGCGCGATGCGTCGGGCACGATTATATTGTGCACTGGTACCGGGCTGGTCTCGGTTCAGGTGGACAGTGATGGCCGCCCAATCGGTCCGATGCCGATTTGCCCGGATTGCGCCCTTAGTTTCGTAGAGCACGTGGGTGATGTTACGCCACTGGCCCTGCCGGATGGCCGTATCCTTTCGTTTTCGTATTTGTTTGAAGTGGCGTTACTAGACGGGCACAGCCCCGACTGCGTGCGCGTCCGGGGGCCGCCGGTGGTGTAACGCCGACCTTTCCCTGACTTACAAAACGAAAACCAAATATCGGAGATAACAATGCTTTTCCCAAAACTTCTGGCTGGGGCTGTTGCCCTTGGTCTTAGCGCTGCCGCTGCCTTTGCCGGTGATATCATGATCATGGACGCCTATATGCGTACATCCGGCCCGGCTGCGAAATCTGGTGGTGCGTTCATGCATATCGCCAACCACGGTGCGGTTGATGACCGTCTGATTTCGGCCACGTCTGATGTGTCCAAGCGGGTTGAGCTGCATACCCATATTGATGCCGGTAACGGCGTTATGCAGATGCGCGAAGTCGAAGGCGGGTTCGCCGTTCCAGCCAACGGTATGCACGCACTGGCGCGCGGTGGTGACCACCTGATGTTCATGGGGCTGACCCGTCAGGTCGCCACGGGGGATGTGATCACTGTGATCATGACCTTTGAAAAGGCTGGTGAAATCACCGTACAGATCCCTGTTGATCTGGAGCGTAAGCCCGCAGACGGTGCCATGCATATGAACCACTCCAATAACGGCTAAACCAACGCCGGGTGGGCCGATTTGTGCGGCCCACCCGGCAACCTTGTGCAAAGGTCTAAACACAGCGCAGCATTCCTGTTATGCCAGTACCGATGGCATCAACAGGAGACACCCGATGAAAACCCCCTGGCATCTGTGGCTGATTGGCTTTGTGACACTGCTCTGGAATATGGGCGGTGCGTTTGACTATCTGATGATCAAGGCCCGCGCCGATTGGTATGTGGGGCAACTGACGCCGGATCAGCTGAGCTATTTCCTGGGGTTTCCGGGCTGGGTTGGGGCGTGTTGGGCGCTGGCGGTCTGGGGCGGGGTGCTGGGTTCGGCCCTGTTACTGGCCCGCAGCGGTTATGCGGTGCTGATGTTCAGCCTTTCTTTTCTGGGGATGCTGGGCACGTTTGTTTACGGGCTGTTCCTGTCGGGGGTTTCGATGGTTGCCCTAATAGGGGTGCAGGCGGCGTTTGTGTCCTATGGAATTGTGGGTGTTGGCCTGTTGCTGGTTCTTTATGCGCGCGCGATGCGTCAACAGGGGGTGTTGCGTCGCCAGCGTTAGATCACTGCAGTTTCCAGCGCCCCACCACCGCGCAATATCCGCCCTATGCCCAGTTCTGACAAATTTAGCGTGCGAAATTCACCGTGGGTGATCAGTTCTGCCACCCCGCG
>DAOURA010000020.1 GCA_030625325.1 Marinosulfonomonas sp. | reverse complement strand
ACACAACTGTTCCAGAAAAAGCTGGCCGATATGCAGACCGAGATTACCCTTGGCCTACAGGCGTCCCTGCGGGTTGGCCGTCTGATGGACGAAGGCCGCGCCGCGCCGGAAATGATTTCGATGGTCAAACGCAACAACTGTGGCAAGTGTCTGGATATCACCCGCATGGCCCGTGACATGCACGGTGGCAACGGCATTTCCGAAGAATTTCAGGTAATGCGCCATATGGTCAACCTTGAAACCGTAAACACCTACGAAGGCGCCCATGACGTGCATGCCCTAATTCTGGGCCGTGCACAGACAGGTTTGCAGGCGTTTTTTTAAGGGCACATATCAGCCCAAATTCAGGCGGGGATCATCCAGTTCCAGTGGAAATCGTCTGGGGACCAGCCCCGCCTGAAACCACGTCACAAATGAATAGATTGAATATACCGGCAGGCCGGTCAGCTTTCGAATGTCGGCCGCATAGGGCACCATATTGGTGCATTCCAGAACGATCGCGCCGATGTTTTTGTGGTTGGTCACCAGATCACGGGCCGCATCCAGCAGGTCAAGCCGACAATCAGCAAAATCAAATTCTGTCAGATCATTCAAAATACCGTGGGTGAATATCCGGCCATTGTCTGTTCCCACCACCGGCGTATCGGTTGGTGCACCCGCGGCGCGTAAATGTTCGCTGGTCAGGCTTTCTTTTGAAATGGTCATCACACCAACACGTTTGCCCGCCGGCAAAGTTGCCTGAACCATGGGTATTTGCATCAGTGACGACGTTGCCACCGGAACCCCCAGCGCATCTTTCACCTGATCCTGTATCAGCGCCAGAAATCCGCAGTTAGTGGTTAACCCATCTGCCCCCATTTCGATCAGGGCGCGCCCCTCTGTGATGAAGGCGTCCACCAGTTTGGTTGGATCGTTGCGCACAACAAGATCAGGCGTGGCACCTTTGACCACCCTATAATGCACCGGAAACGGCCATGTCTGGGCATTGGCAATATCGCCATAAATTCTGGGAAATTGGGTTTCCAGCATCAAAATGCCAACTGACGCCCCAAAGACGGTCTTTCCACCATATTCCATCTGCATGTCTTTTCCCTTTGGCTGCCTGTGCGGCGTATTACACACGCTACATTCCCGATTGATCTGGGTGCAATGGTGTATACAACGTGTAGTCAGAATTTCCCTATGTTTAACCATGATAAATGGGTGTGATTTTGAAAAACGAAATGAACGGCGCAGAGGCGATGGTGCGAATGCTGCAAGCCCACGGCGTTCAGCACATGTTTGGCCTGTGTGGCGATACCACCCTGCCATTTTATGATGCGCTGAATGTTCTGGATCATTCCATCACCCACGTCCTGACGCGGGACGAACGAAATGCAACCTACATGGCCGATGGTTATTCCCGTGTGACTGGGCGGGTTGGCGTGTGCGAAGGGCCGTCGGGGGGCGGGGCAACCTACATCTTGCCCGGCCTGATTGAAGCCAGCGAAAGTTCTTATGCGGTGCTGGGGATCACCACCGATATTTCGGTTGGTTCCTACGGAAAATACCCCCTGACAGAGGTCGACCAAGAGGCGCTGATGCGCCCGCTAACCAAATGGAACACCGTTTTACGCAAGGCAGAACATATTCCCCGAATGGTGCGCACGGCTTTTCGCGCCATGACCACGGGGCGTTCAGGCTCGGCCCATCTGGGGCTGCCCTATGATGTTCAGTATGACCCGGTTGATCCGGCTGATATTTGGGCCGACCCACAGCACCGGGCCTATCCGGCCTATCGGCAGGGTCCGGAACCGGGCGCGGCAAGGGCGGCGGTTGATGCGATTCTATCGGCCAAGAACCCCCTGATTGTTTGCGGTGGTGGCGTGGTAATTTCCGGCGCAATGGGCGAACTTGACAGGCTGGCATCACGGCTGGACATTCCGGTGGCCACATCAATTTCAGGGCAGGGGTCATTGGCCGATAGCCACCCAAACTGTCTGGGGGTTGTTGGCTCTAACGGTGGCACCGACCAGACATGGGAAATGATGGAAGCGGCCGACCTTGTCATCTTTATGGGCGCGCGCGCCGGTTCAACCACCACGTCACGTTGGGAGGCCCCGGCACCCGGCACCCGTACCGTGCATTTTGACAACGACCCGATGGTTATTGGCGCCAATTACCAGACAGAGGTGGGCGTGGTTGGTGACCTGCGGCTGGCATTAAAGCAAGTCAATGCAGTTTTGGACAGGCTGGATGGCGGGGCCAAAAATTTTGGAGGCGCTGCAATTGTTGAAGACATCAAGCGTCGAAAATTTGAAATATTTAACAAATATGCCCAAAGCAACGAAACCCCCATTCGACCCGAACGGGTGGTTGCGGCCCTGATGAAGGTGCTGCCACCCGATGCCACCCTTGTGTCAGACCCCGGCACAAGCTGTCCGTATTTTTCGGCCTATTATCAACAACAAATTGCGGGGCGGTATTTTATTACCAACCGTGCACATGGCGCGTTGGGATATTCGTTATCGGCGTCACTGGGGGCATGGTACGGGCGCCCGGCCAGCAAAACCGTTGCCCTGATGGGCGATGGTTCGTTTGGCTTTACCTGTGGTGAACTGGAAACCGTGTGCCGTGCGCGCGCACCAATCACATTTGTTGTGTTTTCCAATTCAAATTTCGGCTGGATCAAGGCCAGCCAGTTTGCCGACAAAGACGCCCGTTACTATAATGTTGATTTCAACCGCACAGACCACGCAGCAATTGCCGCCGCATATGGCGTAAAATCGTGGCGCGTTGAAAATCCCGAAGATCTGGAAAAGGTAATGAAAGAGGCCATAGAACATGATGGCCCAACACTGGTGGATGTGGTCTGTCAGGCGCTGGAACAATCAAACGCCCCGGTGCGCAGGTGGATGGGATGAACAAGCCAAAGATAATCGTTATCGGTGCAGGTATCGTTGGGGTGTCGGCCGCGATCTGGTTGAAACGGGCCGGGCAGGACGTGACCCTGATTGACCGTGACACACCGGGCATGGGCACATCTTACGGTAACGCCGGTGTGCTGGCAGCCTGTTCTGTTGCCCCGGTAACCGCGCCGGGGCTGGTGTTGAAGGGGCCAAAATTATTGCTGGACCCGAATTTCCCGCTGTTTGCCCGCCTGTCATATCTGCCGAAAATCGCCCCCTGGCTGGTGCGGTATTTAAGCCATGCAAACGACAAAGATACCCGCCGGATTGCCCATGGGTTAACGGCCATTGTTGGGGATTGTGTTCAACAGCACCTTGACCTGTCGGGCGGCACCAGTGCGGATAAATGGGTTCAGCAAAGCAACTATTGTTTTGCTTATCCCGACCGGGCCGCCTTTGACGCAGATGCATACACCTGGGCCTTGCGAAAAGAGGCCGGGTTTGAACCCACACTGGTCGAAGGTGAAGATGTTCAGGATGTTGAACCAACCCTGAACCCATCGATAAACCTGTTGGCGGTGATGAAGGATCACGGCTTTGTTCTGGATCCCGGCAGCTATGTCGGGGAACTGGCAAAGGTGTTTCAGGAAATGGGCGGCACATTTGTGCAGGCCGAAGTACGTGGTTTTGACCTTAGCGGTGGTAACATCAGCGGGGTTGAAACCGATAAGGGCAGGTTTAAATGCGAGCGCGCCGTTCTTTCAACCGGCGTCTGGTCAAAACCGCTGATGCAAAAACTGGGGCTGGACGTGCCACTGGAAAGCGAGCGCGGCTATCACATCATTTTCAAAAACCCCAGTGAGCAGCCCAAAACCCCGATCATGATCACCAACGGAAAATTTGTGGCAACCCCAATGTCCGCCGGTTTCCGCTGTGCGGGTATCGTTGAATTTGGTGGGCTGGATGCAGGCCCGTGCAATGCGCCGCTAAAGCAACTTCGGCGCAAAGTGCACGAAGCATTCCCGAATATGACGGCCGAAAGTGAAGAAGAATGGCTGGGCCATCGCCCGGCCCCAAGTGATAGCTTGCCAATAATTGGTGAAATCGGGCAGACTGGGGTGTTTGCTGCCTTTGGGCACCATCACATTGGTCTGACGGGGGGGCCGAAAACAGGACGAATGGTGGCAGATCTGGTCACTGAAAATACCCCAAAAAACGATATGACCCCCTATAACCCAATGCGGTTTGCACGGGGGGCGAACTAAGAAACGAAGTGCTTCAACCAAAAGGGAGAACTATTATGAAAGCACCAATGATGAAACTGACAACGGCATTGACGGCGGTAACGCTGGCGGTGGGTGCCACCGGCGTAAGTGCGGAAACATGGGACATGCCGATGGCCTATTCTGCGTCAAACTTCCATTCGCACAATGGCGAGCAATTCGCCCAGTGCGTGACCACCGGCACCGGTGGTGATATTTCAATCACCACACATCCGGGCGGTTCACTGTTCAAAGGCGGCGACATCAAGCGGGCGATCCAGACCGGTCAGGTGCCAATCGGCGAACGCCTGTTGTCGGGCCATCAAAATGAAAACGCGCTGTTTGGGTTTGATTCTGTGCCCTTCCTGGCGACATCGTTTGATGACTCTGCCAAGTTGTGGGAAGTGGCCAAACCGACCATTACAAAGGTATTGGCTGATCAAAATCTGACACTGCTTTACGCCGTGCCATGGCCGCCGCAGGGGTTGTACTTCAAAAACGAAGTCACTTCAGTTGCTGATATGGCCGGTATCAAGTTCCGCTCATATAACTCCGCAACTGCACGTCTGGCTGAACTGACAGGCATGCTGCCCGTGTCAATTGAGGCCGCTGAAATCAGTCAGGCCTTTGCAACAGGTGTTGCCGATGCAATGGTTTCGTCCGGTTCCACCGGTTATGACCGCAAAGTCTGGGAAAGCCTGAGCTACTACTACGAAGTGGATGCCTGGTTGCCGCGCAACTATATCATGGTGAATTCTGACGTCTGGAATGGCACATCCGAGGCCAGCCAGAACGTGATCCGTGGCTGTGCCGAACTGGCTGAATATTCCGGCACATGGCGGTCCAAGGAATACACCGGATTTACCTATCAGGGCCTGCGTGACGGCGGCATGAGCGTTGGTCCGGCAAGTGACCAAATGGTTAGCGAGCTGAAAGAAATCGGTGTGACCATGACATCCGAGTGGCTGGAAGCCGCCGGTGCCGAAGGTCAGGCAATCGTCGACGCATTCAGGGCAATGAAGTAAAACAAACAACGGGCGCCGCAACTTGGCGGCGCCCGTAACTTTTACAAAAATAAACAGTATCGGCGGGGGCAGGAATTATGACGGTAGTTCGTAAGTTTTTGGATGGGTTATACTTGACGTCAGGGGTGCTTGCCGCGCTTTCCCTGATTGCAATCCTTTCCCTGATCGTTATCCAAATGCTGGCCCGCTGGACTGGTGAAGTCTTTCCCGGCGCGCCGGATTACGCTGGTTACGCTATGGCATCGGCCAGTTTTCTGGCCTTTGCCAGTGCGCTAAACCGTGGATCACACATCAGGGTTTCAATTGTCCTGAATGCCGTTGGCCCCAAAATGCGGCGTGCCATCGACACCTGGTGTTTCGCAATTGGCGCAGCAATTGCATGGTATTTTGTGTTTTACGCACAGCGGTTTGTTTACTGGTCATGGAAATTCAACGACATCAGTCAGGGTCAGGACAAAACACCGCTTTGGATACCGCAAACCATTATGCTGATCGGGGCGGTTATTCTGGCGATTGCGCTTACCGATAATCTGCTGAACCTTATTTTCAAAGGCGAAAACCGGATCAAACCCGACATCGTCGATCAGAGCTTTGGGGAATAATCAGATGGAAGACCTTTCAGTAATCATCCTGTTCCTTTTCGTTCTGTTCCTGCTGCTGGGCAGTGGCGTGTGGGTTGGCCTTGCCCTGATGGGTGTTGCCTGGGTCGGGATGGAATTGTTCACCACACGCCCTGTTGGCGACGTCATGCTAACAACAATCTGGACCGCGTCATCGTCATGGACGTTAACGGCGTTACCCATGTTTATCTGGATGGGTGAGATATTATATCGAACCCGATTATCCGAAGACATGTTCAAGGGGCTGGCCCCGTGGCTGGCGCGCCTGCCCGGTGGGTTGGTTCATACCAATATCGTTGGTTGCACCGTATTTGCGGCTGTGTCCGGGTCTTCGGCGGCGACACTGACCACGGTTGGTAAAATGTCGATACCTGAACTGCGAAAACGCGACTATCCCGAAGAAATGATCATCGGAACACTGGCCGGGGCGGCAACGCTGGGGCTGATGATCCCGCCGTCCCTGACGCTGATCGTTTATGGGGTCACCATCAACGAAAGCATTTCCAAGCTGTTCTTTGCCGGTATCCTGCCGGGGATCGTGCTGGCCGGGATGTTCATGACTTATGTGGGTGTCATGTCGCGGGTTTCGTCCAAGTGGAACCCACTGGATGAACCAAAAATGTCCTTTGGCCAAAAGGTCGCAAATTCACGCTTTTTGATCCCGGTGTTTTTGTTGATTTCCGTGGTGATCGGGTCAATGTATATGGGATTTGCCACCCCGACAGAAGCAGCCGCCTTTGGCGTAATTGGCGGGCTGCTACTGGCAGCGGCCCAGGGCTCACTTAGTTGGAGCACCTTCATTCAAAGCCTGATGGGGGCCACCCGCACATCGGCAATGATCGCGCTGATCCTTGCGGGGGCGGCATTTTTGTCCCTGACAATGGGGTTTACCGGCCTGCCGCGGGGCCTTGCCGATCTGATCGGTGAACTTGACCTGTCGCGGTTTCAGTTGCTGATGGTTTTGCTGGTTTTCTATATCATTCTGGGCATGTTTCTGGACGGTATTTCGTCGGTCGTTCTGACGATGGCGGTGGTTGAACCAATGGTGCGTCAGGCGGGGATTGACCTGATCTGGTTTGGCATTTTCATCGTTGTGGTGGTGGAAATGGCGCAAATCACACCACCGATTGGGTTTAACCTGTTTGTTTTGCAGGGCATGACAGACCATGAAATGGGGTTTATTGCGCGCGCGGCCTTTCCGATGTTTTTGATCATGGTTGTTATGGTTTTTGTCCTGATCGCATTCCCTGAAATCGCAACATGGCTGCCTGATAACATCCGAAAAGGCCCCGGTGGATAGCCGGGGTTATTGGTTAAAATAGATAGCTGGCTGGGTTATTGTTGCCTAATTGGGCAAAGCTTTGGAAATCAGACACCTTTTATTGACAGGTGGGTGGCGATGACCCATCCAAATCCCAAAGTTATTAATATCAAGGCGCGCACATGAAAATTGCAATGATTGGTACGGGTTACGTTGGGCTTGTTTCGGGGGTCTGTTTTTCCGACTTTGGGCACGAAGTGGTCTGTGTGGACAACAACCCCGATAAGGTTGAAATGCTGGAACGCGGCGAGGTTCCGATTTATGAACCGGGCCTTGATGACTTGATGGCCAAAAACGTAGCCGCCGGCCGGCTTAGTTTTAGTGGTGATCTGGCCGCATCGGTGGCCGGGGCGGATGCGGTGTTTATTGCCGTTGGCACACCAACACGGCGTGGTGATGGCCACGCGGATCTTACCTTTGTTTACGCAGCCGCCGAAGAGATCGGCAATGCAATGTCGGGCTATACCGTTGTTGTGACCAAATCGACGGTTCCGGTCGGCACCAACCGTCAGGTCAAGGACATCATCGAAAAAACCAACCCTGATGCAGAATTTGACGTGGCTTCAAACCCGGAATTCCTGCGCGAAGGGGCGGCGATTGACGATTTCATGCGCCCGGATCGCGTGGTGGTTGGTGTTGAAAATGAAACCGCCGGGCAGGTGATGAATGACGTCTATCGCCCGCTGTTTTTGCGTGATTTCCCCGTTGTTATGATGGATCTGGAAAGCGCGGAAATGGCCAAATATGCGGCCAACGCATTTTTGGCGACAAAGATCACATTCATCAATGAAATGGCCGCCCTGTGCGAAAAGGTGGGCGCCGATATCAAACAGGTGGCCAAGGGCATGGGGCTGGATGGCCGCATCGGTAATAAATTCCTGCACGCCGGGCCGGGGTATGGTGGATCGTGCTTTCCAAAAGACACCAGTGCGCTGGCCCGGATTGGGCAGGAACACGCGGTTCCGATGCAGATCACTGAAACCGTGATTAAGGTAAATAACGAAGTCAAACGCCGGATGATCGACAAAATTCAGGACATCTGCGGCGATAGCTTTAATGGGAAAATAATCGCGGTTCTTGGGGTTACCTTCAAACCCAACACTGATGACATGCGTGATGCGCCATCCCTGACAATCGTGCCGGCCCTTGTCGGTGGCGGGGCCAAGGTGCGTGTTGTTGACCCGCAGGGGCGCAGCGAAGGCGAAGATCTGCTGCCGGGCGTTAAATGGTGTAATGACGCCTATAAGGCGTGCTGCAAGGCCGACGCCGTGGTGATTTTGACCGAATGGAACGAGTTTCGCGCGCTTGATTTGAAGCGCTTGGCGAAAAAAATGGCGTCCCCAAACATGGCCGACCTGCGAAACATCTATTCCGCAAAAGAGGCCAAGCGCGCCGGGTTTGAAAACTATGTGGCTGTTGGCCGGTAAAACCTAGCGAAATTCGGCTTTTTAACCGGGGAAACCCGGTGTAGTTCCTGTGCATGAATATGCCCGACCCAAATCTTGATCATGACGCAATAGACGTCATTGCGCCAAACCTGAAACGTCGCCTGTCAGGTGTGACGACAACGGTTTTACGTCTGGTGCCTGTTCAGGCCAAGATGGTTGGTATTGTGACAACCGGTCCGGGGCTTCCGCCGGAAATCCCCCATATATCGCTATTGCGCGCTGCGACGATGCCGCGCTCTCGCTGGCGGGTCTGGCATGCACGGCGCAACAATGAAATGGTTCTGGGGCTGATTTTCAGGCATCTGTTTGGGCGGCGGTATCGGCTGTTGTTCACATCCGCCGCGCAGCGGGACCATAAAAAGTTTTCCAAATGGCTGATCGCTAAAATGGACGGGGTTGTTGCAACTTCGCCCCAGGCCGCCAGTTATCTTAAACGCGATGCCCGGGTTATTATGCATGGGATAGACACCCAAATTTTTCACCCGGCTGAAGACAAGGATAAACTGCGCCGTGAACTGGACCTGCCGTCGGGCAGGTTAATTGGTTGTTTCGGGCGGGTGCGCCACCAAAAGGGCATTGATGTTCTGATCGATGCGGCCCTGAAATTTTTGCCCGACAGGCCAGATGTTCATATTGTGCTGACCGGGCGGATTACACCGGACAATCAGGGTTTTGTGGATGAACAACGTGCAAAGCTGGCCAAGGCCGGGCTGGAAAACCGTGTTTTGTTTCGGGGTGAGGTGGATTGGGAAGATCTGGTAAAATATTACCGCTGCCTTGATCTGTTCGCCGCACCGGCACGCTGGGAAGGGTTTGGATTAACCCCGCTGGAAGCAATGTCATGCGGTGTTGCGGCCATTGCAACAACAGCAGGCGCATTTGAGGCCCAGATTGTTGACGGTGTGACCGGGGCCGTGGTTCAGCCGGGCGATGTGGATGGGTTGGCAAATGCTGTGATGGCTATGCTTGATGATCCCGATGCAATGGCAACCGCCGGAAAGGCCGGGCGTGCCCGCGTTCTGGCGGATTTCAGGATCCAAGGGGAAGCCGAAGCACTGGTCAGGGTTTACCGTGATCTGCTGAAGGATGGCCGATTGTGAATTTTGTGGGCGAAATGCTGGCAAGCGGCATTCAGAGAATTCGCTTACTTATGGGCCGGGTGGGTCTGGGGGCCTTGGCTGAAAACCTGTCTGCCCCCCAAAGTGCCCTGTTTGCTGATCTTACCGGTAAATCAGTTGCCATCATTGGTAATTCGCGCGCCCTGTCCAAACAGGAATATGGCGCGGAAATTGACGGCGCTGATATCGTCATCCGCATTAATCGCGCCCCGATGCCGGCACAAATTTCCCATGGCTGTAAAACTGACTGGCTGGCGCTGGCCACGTCCCTGCCCCGGCGGGATGCACAAAATATTGCGCCAAACCGCATTTTGTGGATGTCACATAAACGCAAAAGGCTGGCGCACTGGGTTGCGGTTCGCCCCGGGTTTTTTCTGTATCCGCTGGAAAACTACCAAGCGGTTCGCAAATTGCTTGGCGCGCCCCCGACAACCGGGATCATGCTGATCCATATGCTGGCACAATCGGATGCGGCGTCAATTAAACTGTATGGTTTTGATTTCTTTGCTTCGCTGTCCCTTAGTGGCAGCCGAACAGCCGCACAGGTGCCCCATGACTTTGCCGCAGAAAAGGCGTTTGTGGATGCCCTGATTGCGCGCGATGATCGGGTGACTATTCGCGGCTAGTCCCACCCATGGGGGCCTTGCGCGAATCTGTCCTTTAATTGGCCCTTTCCACGGGGCAATGATTGGGCTAACTACCGCCCCCGTTACCAGACCTAAGGAGGCCGAAATGGGCTATAGGATTGTCGTCGTCGGTGCCACCGGAAACGTTGGCCGTGAAATGCTGAATATTCTGGCTGAGCGCCAGTTCCCCGTGGATGAGATTGCCGCCCTGGCGTCGCGCAGATCCCTGGGAACCCAAATCAGTTTTGGCGATAAAACCCTGAAAACCGCAGATCTGGACACGTTTGATTTTGCCGGTTGGGATATGGCGCTGTTTGCCGTTGGGTCCGAGGCCACAAAAACCTATGCCCCCAGGGCCGCCAAGGCCGGTTGTGTGGTGATCGATAATTCGTCGCTTTACCGCTATGACCCGCAGGTGCCCCTGATTGTGCCAGAGGTAAACGCCGATGCGATCACCCAATATTCCAACAAAAACATCATTGCGAACCCGAACTGTTCAACCGCGCAGATGGTTGTCGCCCTGAAACCGCTGCATGATCGTGCCCGCATCAAACGGGTGGTGGTTTCGACCTATCAGTCGGTTTCCGGTTCCGGGAAAGATGCGATTGATGAATTGTGGAACCAGACCAAGGGCATGTATGTCCCCGGTCAGGAAGTCGCGCCAAAGGTTTATCCAAAACAAATCGCGTTTAACGTGATCCCCCACATTGATGTGTTCATGGACAGCGGCGACACCAAAGAAGAATGGAAGATGGTCGCCGAAACCAAAAAGATCGTTGATAAATCGATCAAAGTCACCGCCACCTGTGTGCGGGTTCCGGTTTTTGTTGGCCACGCAGAATCGATTAATATCGAATTCGAAGATTTCATCGATGAAGAAGAAGCCCGCGAAATTCTGCGCACGGCACCCGGTATTCTGGTGGTCGATAAACGCGAAGATGGCGGCTATGTCACACCTGTTGAATGTGTTGGGGATTTTGCGACCTTCATCAGCCGCATCCGTCAGGACAGCACCATCGAAAACGGCCTGAACCTGTGGTGCGTGTCTGACAACCTGCGCAAGGGTGCCGCCCTGAATGCGGTACAAATCGCCGAACTTCTGGGCAACCGGGTGTTGAAAAAGGGCTGATGCCGGGTACAAATTAAGGGCGGTGCAGTGCGCCGCCCATTATTTTCTAAACTGCGGTAAATTCTTTTGTTTCGGCGCTGTACTGTTCCAGCCCGCCTTCACCGATGTCTGTCCACAGGCCATGAAGCGTTAGCATTTCGTCCTTGACCCCCTGTTGCACAAACGGAAATGTCATCAGGTTTTCCAGTGAAATCAGAACCGCCTGTTTTTCCAGTGCGCGGCGCTGTTCAACCGGGTCTGCAATATCTGCCACCCGTTCAAAACCCGGTCGCAGCAGGTCCATCCAGCGCCCGACAAAGCTGGTTTTTTCCTCAAGCTCTGGCGCATTACCGCTACACATATCAAAACAGCCGTTGACGCCGCCGCAATTTGAATGGCCCAGCACGATCACATGGGCAACCTTCAATGTCGTCACTGCATATTCAAGGGCTGCGGATGTTCCGTGGTGGTCCCCGTCTGGTGAATAGGGCGGAACCAGATTGGCAATGTTCCTGTGGATGAAAAATTCGCCCTGATCCGCGCCAAAAATTGACGTCACATGCACCCGGCTGTCACAGCAGGAAATCACCATTGCACGCGGGTGCTGGCCATCATCGGCAAGGCGGCGATACCAGGCCTTATTTTCGGAATAGGTGGTTGCCTTCCAGCCGTGATAGCGCTGGATCAGGTAAGCGGGCAGTGGCCTAACGTGGTTCATGGCGCAAATTCATTCCTTTTAGTTCCACCTGTGTAGGCAGATTTTATCTGCAATTCGACCTATTTATTGCTTGGGGCGCAACCTTTTATTGGGATGCATCAGCAATACTCAGCTTTTATGGGGGCCAATAATTCCGGGGTAGTAAAATTGATAACAACATTACGATTAACAGATCAGGTTCGATTAGACAGGAACCGCCTGGTTGAAATAATTTCCAGGCTTGGCACGCGTGGTGCTGATGTGCTTCTTTCGCGCACGATGGAAGAACTTGCCGTGCAGCTGGCCAATGTTCACAAGGGTTTTGAGCGGGGGGCAATAAATGATGTCCATGCCGCCGCCCGCAAAATTGCAGAGTTTTCGGCCCATGTTGGCATGCCGTCCCTTAGTGCGGTCGCAGGTGACGTGACACGACTGGCGCAAACCGACGACAGTGTCGCCTTTGCCGCAACGGTTGCGCGGCTGGGCCGGATTGGGGAATCATCCCTGATGAAGGTCTGGGATTTGCAGGATCTTTCAATGTAAGGCCTTGTGGGTACGTCAAACACAGGTAGGCTGAACATGTTCTGACCTGATAGAGAAACGCCATGCCCCTGACATTTTCAAAACCCGAAACATCGCCGATTCCCCTTTTTGCCGTGCCAAAGGATGGGTTGGACAACTGGTTGTCCACGCTGGATGACCGGGCAAGGATATGGGCCGTGGCATCAGGGTTTAAGGGGGCGGACGGGACCACCCTGATTATACCCGATGCTGACAATAAAATCGCCTGTGCGGCGGTTGGGCTGGGGGGCGATAATTCATATAAGCGCAGGCGGTTCATTGTCGCGGCGGCCCGCGCAACCCTGCCCGAAGGCGACTATGACTTACGCGGTATCGGTGCCGGCCCAGATCTGGAAGAGGCCGCCCTTGGCTGGCTGTTGGCCGGGTATCGGTTTGCGCGATACGCCAGTTCAACGCCCCCAAAGGCGCGCCTTGTTACGCCTGCGGGCATAGATGGCGAACGCCTGCAGGCCATTGCCGCGGGTGAGGCATTGACCCGTGATCTGATCAACACCCCGGCGTCTGACATGGGGCCGGCTGATCTGGAAACAGCGGCGCGTGAATTGTCCGACCAATTTGGTGCCACCCTGTCTGTCATTCAGGGGGATAACCTGCTGGATCAGGGGTTTCCGATGATCCACGCCGTTGGCCGGGCATCCCCACGGGCACCGCGCCTGATTGATATGAACTGGGGACAGAGCGGGCCAAGGCTGACCCTTGTTGGTAAAGGCGTTTGTTTTGATACAGGCGGGTTGAACATTAAGCCCGGCGCATCAATGGGCCTGATGAAAAAGGACATGGGTGGTGCGGCAACGGTTCTTGGGCTGGCGCGGATGATCATGTCACTGGGTCTTGGGGTTCGGCTGCGGGTGCTGATCCCGGCGGTGGAAAACGCCATAAACGGGAATGCATTTCGCCCACAGGACATCCTGAATTCCCGCAAAGGGCTGACCGTGGAAATCAACAATACCGACGCCGAGGGGCGCCTTGTGCTGGCGGATGCGCTGGCGCTGGCGGATGAAGGTAAGCCGGATCTTATTGTCTCAATGGCCACCCTGACCGGGGCGGCCCGCGTTGCGGTTGGCCCGGATTTGGTGCCGTTTTATGTGACCCAAAACAGTGATGCGCAGGTTCTGCAGGCCGCCGGTGAAAAGGTGCGTGACCCGGTGTGGCAAATGCCGTTCTGGGACCCCTATGAAGGCATGATCGAACCGGGAATTGCCGATCTGGATAACGCGCCCAAGGGCGGGATGGCCGGATCAATTACCGCGGCGCTTTTCCTGCGCCGGTTCGTCACCCAAACCCCGCGCTATGTGCATATGGACATGTATGGCTGGCAACCAACGGCGCAGCCGGCCCGCCCCAAGGGCGGTATTGGTCAGGGCGCGCGCGCGTTATTGGATGCGCTGCCAGAATTGCTGGGCTTGTAATGAACAGGCGCCGGACACCAGCCAATGGGCGTGTCGCCCATGTGTCCCTGCGGGGCAAGGTGGACGCCGATCATTTTACCCCCGGTGAAATGGTGCAGGTTGCACAGCTTGCACCACCATACTAAGCGCACCAAACGACCCTAGGGAACGGCGCGGATCAGTTTTTGCTCCAGAACCCTCAGAACTGTTTTCAGGTCATGCCCCCGCTTCAAAATCCGCCCATCCATGGCTATTACGGCATATTGCCCCTGTTTGTGGCGCAGCTTGGGGCGCTTTTCTATGCGATAGATCGGGAATTCCGCCGTTCTTCTGAATACCGAAAAAACAGCCACATCTTTTAGAAATGACATCGCGTAATCGCGCCATTCACCGGCTGCGACCATGCGGCCATAGGTGTTCATGATTATCCCAATTTCGATGCGGTTGAAGGCGATTTTTTCCGGGACCTGTCTGGCATTGGGAAAGGGCGTGGGGGTTTGCGCGTTCATGGGAAAAGGTTGCCGTTTTCACAGGATAAAATCAAGCCCGCCCTGAATTTGCCACCAAATGGTCTGTGAAGTTCCCAAGGCTATCCTTTTTGGCGCCCGGTTTTGCGTGCATCCATCTGGCATAGCGACACCGCTTACCCTGATGTCACAGTTAATTGCCCCCACTCAGTCTGTGACGCCGGGGACACTTGAGACCCCCGAGTTTACACTCGGGGGTTTTTTTTGACCAACGAACACCTGCCGGGCGTGTCGGGCAGGTTTGCGTGTTCCTTACCCCATCCAGGTGTTGAAATGGTTCTGACTTTGGCTAATGTGTGCCAAATTATTCAGAGAGGAATCACCTATGCGCACCCGAGCCGCCGTTGCAATTGCAGCAGGCAAACCCTTGCAAGTCATGGACGTAAACCTGGAAGGCCCCCGCGCCGGTGAGGTGCTGATTGAAATTAAGGCCACCGGGATTTGCCACACCGATGAATTCACCCTGTCGGGCGCCGACCCGGAAGGTCTGTTCCCGGCCATTCTGGGCCACGAAGGGGCCGGTGTGGTGCTTGAGGTTGGCGAAGGCGTGACCAGCCTTGTGCCCGGTGACCATGTGATCCCCCTATATACACCCGAATGCCGGGAATGCGATTATTGCCTGAACCCGAAAACCAACCTGTGCCAGTCCATTCGCACCACACAGGGGCAGGGCCTGATGCCCGACGGCACCAGCCGTTTTAGCATGCTCGATGGCACACCAATCCTGCATTATATGGGCTGTTCTACCTTTGCCAATCACACGGTTCTGCCGGAAATTGCACTGGCCAAGGTCAGGAAGGACGCGCCCTTTGACAAGATTTGTTATATCGGTTGCGGTGTGACCACCGGGATTGGCGCGGTGATCAATACGGCCAAGGTTGAAATTGGCAGCCGGGCGATCGTTTTCGGTCTGGGGGGTATTGGGCTGAACGTCATTCAGGGCCTGCGTCTGGCCGGGGCTGATCAAATCGTTGGTGTTGATCTGAACCCCGGCAAGGTAGACATGGCAAAACGTTTTGGCATGACAGACTTTGTTAACCCGTCTGAGGTTAGCGGCGATCTGGTTGCCCATCTGGTCGATCTGACCAAAGGCGGGGCCGACTATACGTTTGACGCCACCGGCAATGTTGATGTGATGCGCACCGCACTGGAAGCCGCCCACAAAGGCTGGGGCGAAAGCATTATCATTGGCGTTGCCGCCGCCGGCGCCGAAATATCAACCCGCCCGTTTCAGTTGGTCACAGGCCGCAGTTGGCGGGGCACCGCCTTTGGCGGGGCCAGCGGGCGCACCGACGTGCCAAAAATCGTTGACTGGTACATGGATGGAAAGATCGAAATTGATCCAATGATCACCCACACCCTGACGCTGGATGATATCAACGACGGGTTTGATCTGATGCATGCCGGTAAATCCATCCGGGCCGTGGTGGTTTTTTAGGCCTTTGCGCCATAGCGCGCCAAAAACATTTCGACCGCGCCATCAATGACGCGGTCGATTTCTTTTTGCGTAAACTGATCACGCACCCCAAAGACCCGCTTGGCGAAAAGATCAACTTTGCACAGCTCTGCAAACTGATAGGCGGCCAGTTCAAAATCTGTGATCTCCAATTCGCCCCGCGATACGGCCAGACTTAGATAGGCGGCAATGGTTTCCTTGGCCACGCGGGGGCCGGAATCGTAAAATTCCTGCCCCAATTCAGGGAACCGCTCGGCCTCTGCCACGCAGATGCGATATATGCTTTGGGAAAAGTCGGCCAACAGAAAGCCAACCATATGGCCCGCCGCCGCACGCAGCACGGTTTCGGGTGGTGCGTTCACATCAATGCTGGTGGTGGCCTGATTGGTCTGGCGCTGACATTCGGTGCGCACCACTTCGGTGAATAACAGGCGTTTGTCGGGAAAATAGCTGTAAAGGGTGGCCTTGGATACACCCGCGGTTTTGGCGATGTCATCGACACTGGCCCCTTCAAACCCGTCCGCCAGAAACACCTGACGGGCGCCATCCAGCACCTGTGCGAACTTGCGCCCCTTTTTGACGATTTCATCGGTTGCGGTCATTGGTTTCCCTTGGCTTTGACCCAAAGACTAAACCAGTCAGTTCAGTTTTTACAAGGCATTTGGCGTGCGGCACCGATTACCTGTTTTAACCGGCGTTTCAGGCTTGCAGAAACGGGCGGCGACCCTATTTTAGAATTGTTCTAAAGCAGAGGTTGCCATGATCCCCGGTGTCACAAGTCGCAAGCGTTTTTCAGACCTGAGTGAACAGGAAATTCTGGCGCTTGCCATCGCGTCAGAAGAAGACGATGCGCGCATTTACCGCCAGTACGCAGAAAGCCTGCGCGCTGATTTTCCTGATTCTGCCAGTGTTTTTGACGATATGGCCAAAGAAGAAGACGGCCACCGCCAAAGCCTGATTGACCTGCATAAGGCGCGGTTTGGCGATGTAATCCCCCTGATCCGGCGTGAACATGTGTCCGGCTATTATGCCCGCCGCCCTGTCTGGCTGGTGGAAAATCTGGGCCTTGATCGTATCCGTGAAGAAGCCGAAGCAATGGAGCGCGACGCCGAACGGTTTTACCGCAAAGCAGCCGAGCGAACCCAAGATGCCGACACCCGTAAATTATTGGGTGATCTGGCTGCGGCCGAGGCTGGGCATTCCACCAAGGCCGACCAGTTGGAACAAAAACACCTAAGCGGCGAAAAACGCGGCGCTGAAGACCGGGATGCACATCGCAGATTTGTGCTGACATGGGTACAACCGGGTTTGGCCGGGTTGATGGATGGGTCGGTTTCAACGCTGGCCCCGATATTTGCCGTGGCCTTTGCCACGCAGGATACCCACACGACATTTCTGGTCGGTCTGGCGGCGTCCATCGGCGCGGGTATTTCCATGGGCTTTACCGAGGCCGCGTCAGATGACGGTGAACTGTCTGGTCGTGGCTCGCCAACCAAGCGGGGCTTTGCATCCGGCATCATGACAACGGTTGGCGGGTTGGGGCACGCCCTGCCTTACCTGATAACTGATTTCTGGACAGCCACTATAACCGCGATCATCGTTGTGTTCATTGAACTTTGGGCGATTGTTTGGATTCAGCACCGCTTTATGGACACGCCATTTTTGCGGGCGACATTTCAGGTGGTATTGGGTGGCGCGCTGGTCTTTGCCGCCGGTGTTCTTATCGGTGGTGGCTAGCAGCGCCCCGGCCCCCGTGCTAAGCGAAACCCATGTGGGATATCTTTCAAAAAACGTTACCATTTTTTGCCCTGATCGGTCTGGGCTATTGGGCTGCGCGGGTTAAGTTCTTTTCTGAAGAAGCAACCGCCTATCTGACGCGGTTTGTTTTCTATTTCGCCCTGTCGGCGATGCTGTTTCGGTTTTCGGCAAACCTGTCCCTTGGCGAATTTCTGAACCGGGATTTCATGCTGGCCTATCTGTTTGCCGGATTATCGGTCTACTTGTTGGCGACGGCTGTTGCCCTGTGGCGCCGCAGGGGCATGGCCGAGGCCGCCGTAGAAGCCCAGTGCGCCGTTATCGGCAATGTTGGATTTTTGGGTATTCCAATGCTGGTTTTGCTGCTTGGGGAAAATGTGATTGGCCCGCTGATGGTGGTGCTGGCGATTGATCTGATAGTGTTCAGCAGCCTGATTGTGATTTTGATTACCATAGCGCGCGAAGGTCGCCTGCGGCTGGGTGTACTGAAGTCAATCGTGACCGGACTGTTTGCAAACCCGATGATCGTGTCCATCAGTTTGGGGTTTGTGTGGTCTGCCCTGCATCTGCCCATTCCCGGACCAGTTGATGAATTTTTGGGCTTGCTTGGCTCTGCGGCGACACCGTGTGCGCTGTTTGCCATTGGCGCGTCACTGGCGCCAAAATCGGCCGAACGGGTGTCGGTCGCAATCTGGCTGTCGTTTTGCAAACTGGTCCTGCACCCGGCGGCGGTCGTGGTTTTTGCCGTTATCATTTTCAAGGTTGATACCTTTCCGGCGGCTGTGATGATCGCAACCGCGTCCCTGCCTGTGGCGGGAAATGTTTATATGCTGGCCCAACACTATAACGTGGCCCCACAACGGGTGTCGGCGTCAATCCTGATTTCCACGGCACTGTCGGTTTTGACCGTGTCATTGGTTGTTGCCTGGGTTTCAAGCGGCCTAAATCTGTGACAAAACGGCGGGGTTTCCACCCCGTTGAAATACAAAGGACACCACATGCAAACCCTATCCGAAAATAAGTGCTTTGACGGCGTGCAGGGTGTTTATACCCACCAATCAAAGGCAACAGGAACCGACATGACATTCGGCCTGTTCCTGCCGGCCGAGGCCCAGGACGGGCCGGTGCCTGTATTGTGGTATTTGTCCGGTCTGACCTGCACCCATGAAAACGCAATGGTCAAGGCCGGGGCGCAATCCTGGGCCGCCGAACAGGGCATTGCACTGGTGTTTCCAGACACATCCCCGCGCGGCGAAGGTGTTGCCGATGACCCGGAATATGACCTTGGGCAGGGGGCCGGGTTTTACGTGAACGCCACCCAAAAACCATGGGCGCCGCATTATAATATGTATGACTATGTGACCCGGGATCTGCCGGGGCTGTTGTTTAATGAATTTGCACTGGACCCAGAGCGTCAGTCAATTTTCGGCCACTCAATGGGGGGGCATGGCGCACTGACCATGGCGATGAATTTGCCTGAACGTTATCGGTCTGTGTCGGCGTTTGCACCGCTTTGCAATCCGGCGGGCGCGGTTTGGGGGCGCAAGCAATTAACCGCGTATCTGGGGGATGATGAAAGCAAATGGTCGCAACATGATGCATCCCTTTTGATGGCGCAAAAGGGCTTTGACGGGCCTGTCCTGATTGATATCGGAACCGATGATCAGTTTATTGAATTTCTGGCCCCAGAGGCCCTGGCCACAGCAATTGCACAACGCCGCCAACAGGCAACGTTTCGCATGCAGCCGGGGTATGACCACAGCTATTTCTTTGTCTCAAGCTTTATGGAAGATCACATCAATTTCCATGCGCAGGCCCTATACGCGTGATCTATGTTGACGCCGACGCCTGCCCGGTCAAGGCCGAGGTGGAACGGGTCGCAACCCGCCATGGGATTAAGGCATTCATTGTCTCAAATGGTGGCCTGCGCCCGTCGCAAAACCCACTGGTGGAAATGGTGTTTGTCGCCGACGGCCCCGATGTGGCCGATATGTGGATAGCCGAACGGGCAGGCCCCGGTGATGTGGTGGTCACCGGTGACATCCCACTGGCCGCAAAATGTGTTGAGGCCGGCGCGCAGGTCCTGAAACACAACGGTGAAACCCTGAATGCGGCCAATATTGGCAATGTTCTGGCAACCCGTGATCTGATGACAGACCTGCGCGCCGCCGACCCATTTCGTCAGGGGGGTGGCCGACCGTTTTCCAAGGCCGACCGATCCCGGTTTCTGGATGGGTTGGAACGCGAAGTGCAGGCCGCAAAACGGCAATAAAATCCCATGCTTATGTCGTATTTGCGATAGACTGGCGCAGCGTGTCGGCGTCAGGTCAGGCAAATAATACGTGCAGGCAAGATGAATACAATCACAGACAATCGTAATAATGCCATTGGCGTTCTGTCGGCCCTTGGGGCGGGGGTTTGCTTTTCCATCAACGACGTTACGATCAAGTTCCTTAGCGGCGATTATGCGCTGCATCAGGTGGTTCTAATCCGCTCGCTGATTGGCATGGCGCTATTGCTGATACTGGTGTTTCCACGTCAGGGCGGGATGAAAAACTTTAAAACAAAACGCCTTGGCGTTCACATCCTTCGGGGCATGTTCGTGGTGTTTGCAAACCTGTGTTTTTTCCTTGGTCTGGCGGCGATACCACTGGCGGATGCGGCTGCGATCTTTTTCGTCAGCCCGATCATCATCACCGGACTTTCCGTCCTGATGCTGGGGGAACATGTTGGCCCGCGCAGGTGGGCGGCGGTTGGGATTGGCCTATTGGGGGTTATCATTGTGATGCGCCCGGGAACGTCGGCATTTCAGATGGCGTCATTTTTCCCTTTGGCGGCTGCATTTGGCTATGCTTTGTTGCACATTATGACCCGCCGGATCCGTGCAACCGAAAGCCCGGCAACCATGACATTTTACATTCAGGTCGTGTTTATTATCGTCAGCTCAACCATTGGTCTGGCCGTGGGGGATGGCCAGTTCGCCGGGCAAGGCGGCCCGTCAATGGAATTTTTCTTTCGGGCGTGGTCTTGGCCTGATCCGGGGGATTACCTGATATTTTTGTTGCTGGGGGCGTGCAGTGCGGGTGGGGGTTACCTGATCAGTCAGGCCTATTCCCTGTGCGAAGCAGGGCTTGCAGCGCCCTTTGAATATGTGGCGCTGCCGCTGGCGATATTCTTTGGGGTCATGGTGTTTGGTGACTGGCCGGATGCGGTGTCATGGGTTGGGACGTCGTTGATTTTGTTCGGCGGGCTTTACATGTTCTGGCGCGAAGCATTGTCCAAAGGCGGAAGCCTGTCTGGCGGCCCGCGCGGCAACGGATAGCACACTGAAATTCAGGTATAAACCCACCTGATTGGGGTTATAGTCGGGCCAGTTCAGACAATGAAGGAACCCCGGAATGGCAGATATTCAGGCAGTTGTTTTTGATATCGGAAATGTGCTGATTGACTGGCAGCCAGAGCGGTTTTTCGACCACGTGATCGGCCCCGCGCGCCGTGAAAAGATGTTTACCGAAGTGGACCTTTTTGGAATGAATGCTGGGGTAGACCTTGGCGCTGATTTTAAAAGTGCCGTTTATGAAAAGGCCGATGAACACCCCCAATGGCATGATGAGGTACGCCTGTGGCATGACCGCTGGATCGAAATGGCGCAACCTGCGTTTGACCATTCGGTGAAACTGCTGCGTGCCCTTCGCGCAAAGGATATTCCGGTTTTCGCCCTTAGCAATTTTGGAATTGCCACGTTTGATATCGCCAAATCGGTCTATCCCTTTCTGGACGAATTTGATCAG
>DAOURA010000137.1 GCA_030625325.1 Marinosulfonomonas sp. | reverse complement strand
GGTCGGCGACAACAGCGCCCCCAGATGTGCCTCATAATCAAACCTTGGAACCGTATCATCAGGCTGCGGGCGCAAATACGCCGCCCGGATCGCCCCGTTTGACGCCGCCAACAGCTGTGGCATCCGCCCCCGGTCAATCAGGTTTGCCACAAGTGACGTGATAAACACGGTCTTACCCGCCCGGCTAAGACCCGTCACACCCAACCGGATCACCGGCTCAAACAACGCCTCACTGACACCGGCCTGAACCGTATCCATCCCCCGCGTCAGCCGGTCTGCCATATCGGAAAAAACCAAATGCCTGCCCCTCAATTGTTAATCTGAATATAGGGGCGAGCGGCGCGTTTCGCCAGACCGGCCAAGCGGGTTTCGAATTGGCCCAAATATCCCCGCCGGAGGCACAGAACCACAAATCACCAACTAAAAAACGTTAGCGTAAGTGTTCACACGCTATACCATCATTGTCCGCATCTAATCGATGTGGATCCCCGCTGACTGCCTGAATGAAAAACCCCTGGGCCTCGGCCTGACTGTCGAAGTGCTTACAGTCATAGTCCCGAAAATTTACACCCCGAATAACAGACCTTACGGGCGCGGCTTTGCGCGTACTCTTAGCTGATCGATGGCAGTGGTAGGGTTTTGACCCTGCATGGCAACCATCAGCATTCAAGCCACCAGAATGGGCATAGGCTAGATTGGCGCTAAAAACTTGCGCCGCGAACACCGTAAGAAATAAAACGCCATAAATGGAACTTTTTTGAAATAATCGCATAGGTTAATATATGGTTAATCTTTCGCAAAATTTCAATACCACGTTATTAGCAAGTCAGGTTCAGCCAACCTTTCCCTATACAATCTCAAGATAGCCCCCTAAATCCCCCACAAATCATAACCCTTCACCCATTCCTGCCACCCCCATTGCCCAACAGCGCCCTGCGCGCTACATCCCCACCATGCCCCGTTACGCACTTAAAATCGAATACCACGGCGCGCCATTTTCCGGCTGGCAGCGGCAAAAATCCCACCCCTCTGTGCAACAGGCGGTGGAAACGGCCCTGCGTAAATTGCAATCAGACGCACCCGATATCACCGCGGCCGGGCGCACCGATGCGGGGGTTCACGCGCTGGCCCAGGTCGCCCATTGCGACATGCTCAAAGACTGGGATCCATTCCGTTTGTCAGAGGCGCTGAATTTCCACCTAAAGCCGCAGCCAATTGCAATCGTTGATGTTTCGCGTGTGACAAACGATTTTCACGCCCGGTTTTCCGCAACCGAACGGCACTATATGTTTCGGCTGGTTTCCCGGCGCGCGCCCGTCACCCATGACAGGGGGCTGGTTTGGCAGGTCCCCCACCCCCTTAATCTGGGCGCGATACAGCGCGGGGCCGCCCATTTGTTGGGAAACCATGATTTTACGACTTTTCGCAGCACCGACTGTCAGGCCAAAAGCCCGGTCAAAACATTGGATCAACTGGATATTTCCGCCATCCCATATGCGCAGGGCACGGAATACCGCTTTCACATCCGCGCCCGCAGCTTCCTGCACAATCAGGTTCGCAGTTTTGTGGGAACCCTTGAACGGGTGGGTGCAGGTGGCTGGGCCCCTGACGATGTAAAATCGGCCCTTTTGGCGCAGGATCGTGCCGCCTGCGGGCCTGTTTGCCCGCCACAAGGGCTGTATCTTGCGGGTGTGGAGTATCCGGAAAATCCATTTAAAAATTGAGCTATAGGTCGATTATTCGAAACAGTTTTGCCTCAATTAAGGAATTGTTCAGATAATTCGACACATTCAAACTATGACTGAGTTATTGCACCTATTTTGCCCTTATTTCGCCCTGTTTGGCCGGGATGACAGCCTTATATTTTAGGTTGGAGAACCCAGATGGAATTTACGAGTATCACTTTCGATCAGATCGCACTGTCAGTAATGGCTTGTATTGGACTGCGCGAAGTCATGATCATGTTCTTGCCCGACGCGGTTGCTGGCCCCGGTGGCTGGTTGGTCAACACCCGGGAAGAAACACAGGGCTAACACCCATTATTGATGCGGCGCGCTAACCTTTGCCGCTGAAAACTTGACCTCTGGAATTTTCCCAAACGGGTCCAGTTTCGGATTTGTCAGCACATTTGCCGGTGCTTCCCAGAAACAAAACGGAATGAACAACATTCCCGGCGTCACATCCCGGTCCGCCCGCAACGCCAGTTCAATCGCACCACGGCGGGTTTCAACCCTGACCTGCTGACCCTTTTCAAACCCCATTTTTGTAATATCGCGTGGATGCATTGACACCACCGCCACCGGTTCCTGTGCGTTCAGGGCCGCCGATGTCCGGGTCATGGCCCCCGTGTGCCAATGTTCCAACATCCGCCCGGTGGTCAGAACCATCGGATATTCATCATCCGGGGTCTCATCGGGGGCAATCAGGTCCGCCGGCACAATTTTTGCACGCCCACTTGGCGTTGGAAAGCCATCGGTAAATATCACATCTTCCCCCGGCTGATCTGGCGCCTTTGCCGGGTAGGTCACGGCCCCCTCGGCCACGATCCTGCCCCAACTAATGTTATCCAGTGACGGCATCATTTCCGCCATTTCGGCGTAAACCTCTGAAATATCGTTATATTCCCACTCAGCCCCGATATGGCGCGCCAGTTCCACAATCAATTCCCAGTCCTGTCGCGCATCCCCCGGCGGGGTGATTGCCGGGCGCCCGATCTGAATTTGGCGGTTAGAATTGGTGTAAGTGCCGGTTTTTTCCGCCTGACTGGAGGCCGGGAAAACCACATCCGCATGCCAGGCCGTTTCAGTCATGAAAATATCCTGTACCACCAGATGTTCCAGCTTGGCCAACGCGGCGCGCGCATGGGTCTGGTCCGGGTCTGACATGGCTGGGTTTTCCCCCATCACATACATGCCCTTGATCTGCTCAGCATGGATCGCATGGATAATCTCCACCACCGTCAGCCCCTTGACCGGGTCCAGGGTCCGCCCCCATGCATCCTGATATTTCCCTCGGATATCAACGTCTTCTACAGATTTATAGTTTGGGTAAAACATCGGGATCAGCCCGGCGTCAGACGCCCCCTGAACATTGTTTTGCCCGCGCAACGGGTGCAGCCCGGTTCCCGCCCGCCCGACCTGCCCGGTGATCAGTGCCAGTGCAATCAGGCACCGGGCATTATCAGTGCCATGGATATGCTGACTGATCCCCATGCCCCAGAAAATGATAGACCGCCCACTGGTTGCATAGGTCCGCGCAATTTCACGAACAAGCTCCGCCTGTACGCCGGATACATCCTGCATGGCCTCTGGGGTGAAATCTTTGACCTTTTCACGCAGGGCCTCAAACCCATCTACGTTCGCGGCGATATAGGCGTCATCTGTCAGATCCTCGGCAATGATCACATTGATCATTGAATTCAGCAGCGCCACATCCATACCCGGTTTGAACACCACCGGATGGGTGGCATGGCGCGACATTCTCTGGGTCCGCGGGTCCATCACGATCAGCTTGGCACCCCGTTTGGCGGCCTGCTTGAAATAGGTCGCGGCAACCGGGTGGTTTTGTTCCGGTCGGGACCCGATCACAATGATGCAATCGGCATGATCTGCATCTGTGAACGGCGCTGAAACCGCGCCTGATCCGATCCCTTCCAACAGGGCGGCCACGCTGGACGCATGGCATAACCGGGTGCAGTGATCAACGTTATTGGTGCCAAATCCTTGGCGGATAAGCTTTTGAAATAAATATGCTTCTTCGTTACTGCCCTTGGCTGAACCGAAACCGCACAAGGCCCCGCTACCGTCTGCGCCAAGGATACCGTTGAACCCGTCGGCTGCGGCCTCTATCGCTTCTTGCCAGGTTGCTTCGCGAAACACATCCATCATGTTTTCGGGGCGCAAATCCATATCACCCCGTTTGGGGGCATCATCACGCCGGATCAGTGGCTTGGTCAGGCGATTTTCACTATGGGCATAGTCAAACCCGAACCGCCCCTTGATGCACAGCTTACCCCGGTTGCCCGGCCCCTTGCGGCCATCTACCTTAACAATCCGGTTATCTTTGACGGATATTTCGGTCTGGCACCCCACACCACAAAACGGACAAACGGAATCAACTGTTTTTTCGGCAAAAACGTCCCGTTTTGTGGCCGTTTTGTTCATCAGGGTCTTTTCCATCAGTGCACCTGTCGGGCAAACCTGCACACATTCACCACAACCCACACAACTGCTTAGACCCATTGGGTCATCCAGATCAAAAACCGGGGTTGCATCGACACCGCGGGCGGCCAAACCGATCACATCATTCACCTGCACCTCACGGCAGGCACGCTGGCACAGGCCACAGGAAATGCAGGCATCCAGATTTACGGCAATCGACGGGTGGCTGGCGTCGCGAAATGCGCTGTCCACCGGAATTTCCCCACCCGCCGCCGGGCGCGCAGGCGGATAATGGGTATGCGCCAGCCCCACCAGATCGGCCTGTCGCCAAAAATGCGACCCCGGATCCGGGCTGTCAGCACGCGTTGGCATGTCACTGGCCAGTAGATCAAACACCACGCGCCGGCTGGTTTCCACCCGGTCACCAACTGTGTTGACCGTCATGCCATCGGATGGTTTTCGCACACAGGACGCGGCCAGCGTGCGCTCACCCTCAACCTCAACCATGCAGGCGCGGCAATTGCCGTCACTGCGGTATTCCGGGTCATCACGGTGGCACAGATGCGGGATGTTTGTGCCGTTTCGGCGGGCCACCTGCCAGATGGTTTCCCCCGGCTCGGCCTCAACCGGTTCACCGTCCAGCATGAATTTGACTGACCCGCTCATGACAGTTCCTCCGGGAAATATTTGATCAGATGGGTTACCGAATTGCCGGCCGCCTGCCCCAATCCGCAGATAGAGCTATCAGACATAACCTGTATTAATTCGGCTAAAAGCGGCCGGTTTGGCGGTGATTCTTGTAATAATCGAACAATCTTATCGGTTCCGGCCCGGCACGGCGTACATTGGCCACAGCTTTCATCGCGAAAGAATTCCATGGTGTTCAAGACCGCGTCGCGCACGGAATCCTGTGTTGACAGGACCACCACCGCGTGGCTTCCGACAAAACCACCGTGGGGTTCAAACGTCCCAAAGTCCAACGCCAGCTCTGCCATCGATGCTGGGAAAATACCCCCCGATGCGCCGCCGGGTAAAAACGCCTTAAACTCGTGCCCCGGGGCCATTCCACCGCAATAATCGCTGATTAATTTATTTAGCGGGATACCCGCCGGGGCCAGCTTTACCCCCGGTTCCTGCACCCGCCCGGAAACTGAATATGACCGCAGACCAATGTGGCCTTCACCGTGCCCCTGATCTGCAAACCATTTGGCCCCATTGGCCAAAATATCCGGCACCCAGGACAGGGTTTCAATATTGTGGTTCAGGGTTGGGCGGCCAAACAGACCAACTTGCGCGATATAGGGCGGGCGGTGGCGCGGCAATCCGCGCTTGCCTTCAATGCTTTCCAGCATCGCGCTTTCTTCACCACAGATATAGGCCCCGGCGCCGCGTCGCAGCACTACCGGGGTGGACAGTAACCCGGCCTCTTTCAGCGCCGCTATTTCAAGGCGCAGAATTTCCAGTGCCGCCGGGTATTCATCACGCATATAGATATAAATTTTCTCACATCCGACCACATGGGCGGCGATCAGCGCCCCTTCAAGCATCCGATGTGGGGTGCTTTCCAGCCACCAGCGGTCTTTGAAGGTCCCCGGTTCGCCTTCGTCGCCATTCACAGTCATCAGGCGCGGGCCTTCATAGCCGTGCACAAAGCCCCACTTTGTTCCGGCGGCAAACCCGGCGCCACCAAGCCCCCGCAAACCCGCGTCAGACATGGTGGCAATGGCATTTTCCGGGGTGATTTTTGCGGCGATAATGTCCGCCAGAACCTGATAGCCCCCAACAGAACGATAGGCCTCAAGCGTTTCATATTCCGGGATTTCAGGCGCATCAGCATTAAGGCTGGCCTCAATTATCGCGCCTTCATCCGCGTGATCCACCGCACGTTTACCAACCTGCGCCGCCGGTGCGCCGTCACAGCGCCCAATGCAGGGCACAGGCTTAATGCGAACCCGCCCCGGATCAGTGGTTTGCGACAGTTTGGCGATCAGATCATCCGCCCCGGCCATCGCACATGACAGCCCCGTGCAGACCCGAACAGTCAGGGGCGCGGGGGCTTCTTCGCCTTCTTTTACAATGTCGAAATGGTGATAAAAACTTGCGACTTCAAAGACTTCCACCTGTGACAGGCGAAACAGTTCCGCCAATGCCGCCAAATGCCGGGCCTGCAGGCAACCGATA
>DAOURA010000134.1 GCA_030625325.1 Marinosulfonomonas sp. | reverse complement strand
CCAACAACCATGAGCATGAATTCTTTCGGACATCTTTTCCGCGTCACCACTTGGGGCGAAAGCCACGGGGCCGCCCTTGGCGCCACGGTTGACGGCTGCCCACCGGGTGTGGCGCTGGACGCGGCTATGCTGCAACGCTGGCTGGACCTGCGCAAACCCGGCACCTCCAAATACACCACCCAGCGGCAAGAACCCGATCAGGTCCAGATCCTGTCTGGCGTATTTGACGGGGTCACAACCGGCACCCCGATCCAGTTGATGATCGCCAACACCGATCAACGTTCGAAAGATTACGGCGATATTGCTGAAAAATTCCGCCCCGGCCACGCCGACATCACCTATTGGCAAAAATACGGGGTGCGGGACCATCGCGGGGGCGGGCGCTCATCTGCCCGCGAAACAGCCGCGCGGGTTGCGGCGGGCGGCGTGGCACGCGCAGCGCTGAATTCCCTGCTGCCGGATCTTCAGATCACCGGCTACATGGTGCAAATGGGCCCCCATGCCATTTCACGCGACAGGTTCGACTGGGATCAGATTAACCAAAACCCGTTCTGGACACCTGACGCCAGTGCTGCCGCCAAATGGGCCGACTACCTCGATGGCCTGCGCAAATCCGGTAATTCTGTCGGCGCCGTGGTTGAAATCACCGCCAAAGGCGCCCCCGCCGGCCTTGGTGCCCCGGTTTATGCCAAGTTAGACACTGATCTGGCCGCCGCCTGCATGTCGATCAACGCCGTCAAAGGCGTGGAAATCGGCGAAGGCATGGGCGCCGCCACCCTGACGGGTCAGGAAAACGCCGACGAAATCACCATGGGGGCCAACGGCCCTGACTACAGCTCAAACCATGCGGGCGGCATCCTTGGCGGTATTTCCACCGGACAGGATATCGTTGTCAGGTTTGCGGTCAAACCAACCTCATCCATCCTGACACCGCGCAAAACCATCACCAAATCCGGCGAAAATACCGAAATCATAACCAAGGGCCGCCACGACCCCTGCGTCGGCATCCGCGCCGTGCCCGTGGGCGAAGCAATGGTTGCCTGCGTAATTCTGGACCACCTGCTGCTTCACCGTGGCCAGATCGGGGAAAACCGGGGCAAAATAGGCTAACACCCCGGCTTCTTTTTCGTCAAAATATCCCCGCCGGAGGCACCCGAACTTTGCAGCCCTCAGGCCGTGGCCGCCTGCAAAGCAACATCCATCAACTGCTTGATCACCTTTTTGGACGTCCCCGCCACAACGCGCCCCAGTTCCTTATTGCCCTTCAACACCACCAGGGTTGAACGGCGCGGAATGTTCAGGGCTTTGCTCAGATCACCATTGCCATAATCGTCCCAGTCCACATCGATAAACGACACCTCTTTGGCATAGGCCGGGTTGCTGGCCTGAATTGCTTCAATCGCGCGCCCCTGCGCTGCACATGTGCTGCACCATGTGGCTGTAAAATCCAGAAATACGGTTTTTCCGGCGGCCAGTTCCTTGGTGACCAGACCCGGCACATAGGTTGCCCCCTGGGCAAACCCGATGGCCGGAACAACAGATGCGGCAACACTCAGGGCGATAAATTCACGACGTTTCATTGATTTCTCCAGCGTTAAAGGGCGACCGACAGGTCCACCAACCATGCGGGCAGGTTCTGAACTGCCCATCCTTCCAAGACGCGTTGAAAATTAAACAAGATGCCAATTCCAACAACGACGAATACGCCACCCATTGCCGGGCGGGATTTTTCTGCGATCACGCGCATCAGGGCCTGTCGCTTGATAATAACAGCGCGCGCACCATAGCCCAAAACGATGATGATCGTTGAAACACCGATTGCAAATGCCAGCATGATCAGACCTGCAAATATCAGGCTTTCGCCCTGACTTGCCAAACCAATGGCCGCGCCCAGTGTTGGGCCGATACACGGGCTCCAGACTGCGCCCATCAGGGCACCGGTCAAAAACTGACTGGTCAGTCCCGAATTTCCGACCGTGTCGATGCTGGCATCCGCCCCGGATGCGAACCCGGCCGTTGCACTGGCAAACCCGGCCGACAAACGCGGCACCAATAACACAACACCAAACCCGATCATCAGGATCGCCCCGGCATTTGAAATTGTCTGCTCGGTTATCCCCAGGGTTCGCCCCAGCACCGTTACCGTCATCCCCAGAATAACAAATGACAGACTCATCCCCACTGCGATGGCCAGTGGCCCATGCTTATGTGTCTGCAATGAACTGGCCAATATGATTGGCAAGATCGGCAACACACACGGGTTGATAAGCGTCAGTAACCCTGCGCCATATGCAAATATAAATTCCATAAATTGCACTTAGAACAAGCAACCCCGCCTGTCACCAAAACTCAGGTTACAATTGATCAAGAATGCGTCAACTGGGCCTTTGTTTGGACAGTTGTACCGCCAAAATCCCAAGGGTGATTATAACCACACCGATTATATCCCACGGCCCCAACGCTTCGCCCAGTAACAGGGCGGCAATCGCCACCCCAAAAAACGGGTTCAGAAAATGAAAGGTGGCCGCCTTGATGGCGCCGATTTCGCGCACCAGTGAAAACCAGACCCAAGTGGCCAATAACCCCGGAACCAGCGTTGTATAGGCAAACGCCGTGATCATCTGCCATGTCCAGTTCACTTCGTGGGTTTCCAGCGCCGCCGAGGCGACCGCCAGAATTGCCGACCCCACCAGCATTTGCAAACCAACCACCATCAAAACATTGCCACCCGTCAGGGCCCCCCGCACCGCCAGTGTGGCAACCGTCAGCGCCAGCGCCCCGATGATGCATAAAACCAGACCATAGGCATCAACGCCTGCTTCCAGACGCGCGCCCATAATGATTGAAACCCCAACCAACCCGGCCAGCAAACCACCATAGGCCACCGGGTGCAGACGTTCACGAAACACGATCCAGCCGGCCAGTGCCACCATCAGCGGCATGGTGGACGCAATGATTGACGCCAATGATGCCTCGATCGTTTGCATGGCGACAAAGTTCAGCCCCAGATACAGCGCGTTCTGGCACAGACCAAATATAAATGTGGCCCGCCATTGGGCGCGGTTCAGGTGCCAGCTCTGGCCAATGGCGCGCGCGACCCCGACCCCGATCAACCCTGACAGGAAGAACCGCAATGCCAGTGACCCCAGTGGTGGGGCATCCACCACAATAATGCGCGCCGACGTAAAGGCCGAGGACCACATCAATACAAATGCCAGCCCCATTGCGATCGCTTTGAAATTCATAGTGCCTCACAAATGAAAAGGGCCGCCCAAAGGCGACCCTTTCCCAATTCTGTCATGAAGGCAAGATTAGCTGTTAACGCTTTCCTTCAGTGCCTTGGCGATGGTCATTTTGACCACCTTGTCGGCATCCTTGTGAATCTGCTCACCCGTTGCAGGGTTGCGCACCATCCGTTCAGGACGCTCGCGGCACATGATTTTGCCCACGCCCGGAAGGGTAACAGCCCCACCGTTTGATACTTCGCGTGTGATCACTGCAACGATTGCTTCCAGTGCTTCGTTCGCAGATTTTTTGTCGGTGCCCATTTCTTCGGCCAGGGTGGCGACAAGCTGTGTCTTTGTCAGCGGTTTTGCCATGTATAATCTCCTCGTTCAGCCCCATTCCTTGGGGTTTGTGGGGGGAATCTAGCTGAATAATGGGGGGATGCACAACGATTACTGGCGCTAACAGGCGGAAAATTTCACATTTATTGCAGAAAAGTGCCTATTTTATAGGAATGCGGTCTCTTCAAAGCTGCGAAGCTTGCGTGAATGGATACGTTCCAGTGGCATTTCACGCAGGCTTTCCATTGCCCGGATCCCGATCAACAGGTGGCGCGACACCTGTGATTTGTAAAAATCACTGGCCATTCCGGGTAATTTCAGCTCCCCGTGCAGGGGCTTGTCGGACACACATAGCAACGTGCCATAGGGTACACGAAACCGAAAACCGTTGGCGGCAATCGTCGCGCTTTCCATATCCAGCGCAATGGCGCGTGACTGTGACAGGCGCTGCACCGGGCCGGATTGATCGCGCAATTCCCAGTTTCGGTTGTCCAGTGACGCAACCGTGCCGGTCCGCATGATCTGTTTCAGGTCATAGCCCTGATGTTCGGTCACACTGGCCACGGCACTTTCCAGCGCAATCTGAATTTCCGCCAGTGGCGGCACCGGCACCCAAACCGGCAGATCATCATCCAGCACCTTGTCTTCACGCAGATAGGCATGGGCCAGAACAAAATCACCCAACCGCTGACTGTTGCGCAGGCCCGCGCAGTGGCCAACCATGATCCAGGCATGGGGGCGTAAAACCGCAATGTGATCGGTGGCGGTTTTGGCGTTCGACGGCCCAACCCCGATATTGACCAGCGTAATCCCCGCCCCATCCGGGCGTTTCAGGTGATAGGTCGGCATCTGCGGCAGTTTTGCAGGCGTTTCCATTGGCGCATCGCTGGTTTTAATCACCACATTTCCCGGCCCCACAAATTCAGTGTAGCCACTATCGGGGTCTGCCAGTGATTTGCGCGCATAGGCTTCGAATTCTTCAACATAAAACTGATAGTTGGTGAACAGCACATGATTCTGAAAATGTTCAGGCAGGGTGGCCGTGTAATGGGACAGCCGCGCCAATGAATAATCTACACGCTGCGCGGTAAACGGGGCAAGCGGGCCAATACCGTCGGCGCCCACTTCATGGGTGCCGTTCACAATATCATCATTGGTGGTGGCCAAATCCGGCACATCGAAAATATCGCGCAGGGAAAATTCGATCGCGCCTTCCTGGGGCACAGAAACCGACGCATCGTTTGCCACGGCAAAATGCACCGGCATCGGTGTGTCTGATATCCCCACGGTGACATGCACCCCGTGGTTTTGAATTATCAGATCAATTTGCTGCGCCAGATATCCGGCAAACAGTTCGGGGCGCGTGACGGTTGTGGCATAGGTGCCCGGTGTGGCCACATGGCCAAAGCTAAGGCGACTGTCTGATTTTGCAAAACTTGTCGTTGTTATGCGAAGTTCGGGGTAAAACGCACGAATACGCGATGGCGGCTTTGTCCCGCCCACCGTGTCGGAAAACCGGTCGCACAAAAAATCGGTGGACACCCGGTAAATTTCGATCAGCCGTTCAACCGCCTGCGCCCCATCAAAAAAGTTTTCGGGTTCCGCCACTTTGGGCGTCTGAATTGACAGGTTTAAATTGTCCGCACTCATCACATGTCCTCAAATAATTCGGTGATCTCAAATTTGGTAACGTCCACCAACCCCAGATCAGAAATACGGATTTCCGGTATAACCACCAGCGCCAGCAGGGAATGCTGCATATAGGCGTTGTTCAGGGTGCAACCACATTCGGCCATTGCCGCCACCATCCGGTCGGCCTTGGCCGCAACTTCGCGCGCGGGTCGGTCAGACATCAGGCCGGCAATCGGCAGTTCAACCAATGCAATTTCTTTGCCGTCCTGAAAAACGGTGATGCCGCCGCCCACTTCGCCCAACCGGTTCGCCGCCAATGCCATATCTTCGCGGCTGGTGCCAACCACGATCATGTGGTGGCTGTCATGGGCCACCGAACTGGCCATCGCCATGCGGCCCTTATAACCAAAGCCCGACACGAAACCGTTCACCACATCCCCCGTGGCGCGGTGGCGTTCCACCAGGGCGATCTGGCAAACATCATTTGCCTCATCGCCCTGCACAATGGTGTCTATTACAGGCAATTCGGCCGTTAACGCCTTGGTTGGGGCCTGATTTTCAATCACACCGATGACCTTGGCGATGACGTGGTTTTTGCCCTCGGGTGCATTAACCTCAAAATCAGCCGCGCCTAGAACCTTACCCATGTTCATGCTTTTGCGTGCCTCGTCGGGCCAAACCAAATGCGGGCATTCCGCCAGCATTTCACCGTTCACCGCCACGGTAACACCGCGCGCAATCACCCGGTTGATCGGCAGGCTTTTCAGATCAGACGTTAAAACAACATCCGCCCGGCGCCCCGGCGCAATTGATCCCAGCTCGCGCTCAAGCCCGAAATGGGTTGCGGTGTTGATCGTCGCCATCTGCAATGCCACTAGCGGGTCGCACCCGCATTCAATCGCGTGACGCACCACCCGGTTCATATGCCCGTCATTGACCAGCGTGCCCGAATGGCTGTCGTCCGTACACAGGATAAAGTTACGCGGATCCAGCCCCTTTTCAGTCACCGCCGTGATCTGGGTTTCAATGTCATACCACGCGCTGCCCAGCCGCATCATTGACTTCATCCCCAACCGCACACGGGCAATCGCGTCGGCCTCGGCTGTGCCTTCGTGGTCATCCGCCGGGCCGCCGGCCACATAGGCGGCAAAGGCATTTCCCTTGTCAGGCGACGCATAATGCCCGCCCACGGTTTTGCCCGCCCGCATG
This sequence comes from Marinosulfonomonas sp., assembly GCA_030625325.1. GTDB lineage: Bacteria > Pseudomonadota > Alphaproteobacteria > Rhodobacterales > Rhodobacteraceae > NVTR01. The sequence continues at coordinate 35 of DAOURA010000134.1, read as the reverse complement.
GTCGCGGCAATTTCCGCCAGCATCTGTGGATCACC
>DAOURA010000114.1 GCA_030625325.1 Marinosulfonomonas sp. | reverse complement strand
TTTGTTGCTGGGCCTGTCAGCCGGGTATTTTATCTGGTTCCTGATGTTTTATCTGGCCAAGGTCGTAACGCGCCCCAAGGTGATTCTGGAAGACGTGCGCACCCCGCCCGCGCGCGCCGGACTGGCCGCCGCCGGGATGAGTATGCTGGTGCTGTCTGCCGCATTACTACCGATGAATTTTCCGGTTCTGCCGGTTTGGTGGCTGGGCGTTTCGATGCAGGTTTTGGCCACCGTTGTGGTCCTGAATGCAATCTGGAAAGATTCACCCGAAGTGCGGCATTTTTCAACCTTTCAGTACCTTACATTTGTGGGTCCGGTGATCAGTTCGGCGGCTGGTATTTCCCTTGGCTATAGCGGGGGAATTGTTGTGGTGACGTCTGTTTCGCTGGTGGCCTATGTGATCCTGACGGCCGGGTTTATCGTGACGTTGACGCGCAAACCCATGCCCCAAATGTTGCGCCCTTCTGTTACAATCCTGTTGGCACCCGTTTGTTTGTTCGCGCTTAGTTATGGCGGGTTGGGCTATGACGGGGCCTTTGCGTTGTTTTACTGGGTAAGCAGCGCGGTCGCAGTGGGGCTGTTGTTCTTTGTGCCGTGGATGATGCGCGGTGGTTATACCCCGATCTGGGCGGCGTTTACCTTTCCTGCGGCGGCCTTCCTGAACGTTCAGGTGATGGCTATGGTCAAGGGATACGGGGCCGTTGCAACCATCGGAACCTACGGCGCACTGGCAATTGCCACGCCGGTGATCTGTTACATGGCCTACCGCACTATGATGGAATGGGTGACCGGTGATCTGGCCCGTAAATCAGGGGCCGCAATCGCCTGATCAGGCCGCCAGTGCCAGTAATATTGGCCACGCAGGGGATACCAAAAGGCCCATGGCGCCAATTCATCATCTGTATCGGCCAGCATCAGCTTTTCTTATGGGCAATCTGCGATTATCTGGGATGGATGGGTAAAACAGTTCAGGAAATATATAGCGCCCGTGTGGCCGGAGGGCTGATAAAGGCAGATCCGGCCCAACAGGTCGTGTTGCCCCTGCTGGAAGAATTGCGGGTACATTTGAACGGCGCGCCACCGCGCCCCAGCTTGCGGGCCCTGTTTGGCAAACAACCGGATGGGCCGGGGGGCCTGTACCTGTGGGGCGGGGTCGGGCGTGGCAAATCAATGCTGATGGACCTGTTTGTTGGTGCGGTCAGTGCCCCCAAGCGCCGGGTGCATTTCCATGCCTTCATGCAGGAAATACACGCCGGGATACATGCAGCCCGCAAATCAGGTGCCCAGGATGCCCTGATACCGGTGGCCGCAGCGGTGGCGGCAGATGTCAAATTACTGGCGTTTGATGAGATGCAGATCAATGACATCACTGACGCCATGATCGTCGGGCGGCTGTTTGAACAATTGTTTCAGGCCGGGGTGGTGATTATCACCACATCAAACCGCGCGCCCGATGGTCTGTATGAAAACGGGTTGAACCGGCAATTGTTCTTGCCGTTCATTGACCTGTTAAAGACCCGGATGGCGGTGCATGAACTGGTGTCCGTCACGGATTATCGTCAGGACGTGTTGGTGGGCAGTCAGGTATATTTCAGTCCGGCAGACGGTGTTGCGCGCGACGAAATAAACCGGATTTGGGCCGGGCTGAGTGGTGGGGAAAGTCACGAACTGACCTTGCACGTGCAGGGGCGCAAGGTTGTATTGCCCCGTTTCCACAATGGCGTTGCGCGGGCCACGTTCTGGGACCTGTGCGGGCACCCGCTGGGGGCGGCGGATTTTCTGGCGCTGGCAGATGCGGTTCGGGTGCTTATTTTGGATGATGTGCCCCGGCTTGGGCGCGGGAATTACAATGAAGCCCGGCGTTTTGTGATATTGATCGACACATTGTACGAGGCCCGTGTTCAACTGGTGATGAGTGCCGCCGATGTGCCTGATCGTTTGTATCTGGAAGGATCAGGTGCCTTTGAATTTGGGCGCACCGCCTCGCGCCTGCGCGAAATGCAGGGTGAGGGGTGGGGTTGCGCGCCCCAAAAATCTTCGTGAAGATTTCGGGGGGCTGTCTGCCCCCCGACCCCCGAGGATATTTTTACGAAAAAGAAGCCTAAGCGGGGGTGTTGTTGCCCCGTTTGGCCAGCAGCCCGGCAGATCCGATCTGAATGAAGTAGGCAATCATGATCGGCAGGATGAAGGTCGCACCAAAGGTATCAACGGTGAAGACCGCCAAGATCAGGGCCAGCGTGATATAGCGTGTGGCGATGTGCCAGAACACGGCCTTGCCTGTGGGGGTATCATCGGTAAACAGGATCGCGGCTGTGAAGGCCACGCCGTAAAAGGCCACCGTGGCAACCGTTGCGCGGATCAGGTCAGCGGCTGAAACCTGAAACAGCAGTTGCGATGTGGACAGCGAAAACAGGTAGAACACGATGCCAAACATTGTCGCCTGCGAAATTAGTTTTTGGTGTTTGCCGGTAAAAGTAACCACACCGGGCAGGAATTTCAGGGCAACCCGGCTTAGCAAAAATGGAATGACGATCAGGATCATGAACGGGGCAAAGGGTTTGATTTCTTTGTCCGAGGCAACGCCTTGAACATGGCTAAGGTCAACATGGGGGAACCAGCCGTCGGCAAACCCATGGAATTGCCCGAAGATCAGTGTGACCGGCAGCAACAGGGCCAGGTTAAGCATAAAGATGATAAAGCCAAGTTTGACGTTGGCACCGCTTTGCTTGATCCACATCATCACCATGCCACCACCGGGCAACAGGGCCAGCAGGAACAGGGCCGCGGCGATGCCAAGGTCCTGACTGGCGTAGCCAATGATCAGGGCGGCGGCCACCATCAGCACATAATTGATCCACAGGTTTTTAAAGATGCTGGGCAGGTGGTTTTTTATGATCGAAAGGTCGGAAAGATTGAATTTGAACAGGCTTGGGGTGACAAGGAATATACCAGCCACCAGACAAACTGCGGATGAAAATTCAAAACCGCCCGTGAAATGGCCGAGTGTCAGGCCAAGAATGATTGCGATTACGACAAGGGCGATTTGTTTCATGGGGTGTTCCGGTGTGTTGAGTGGGGCAAAATAACCATCGAAGCCGTTACATAAGGTTTATTGAATGTGTTGCAATGGGCGGGGCGGTATTTATCCGTTTTCCCGCAGCACCGCACCGGCAAGGTATAGGGAACCACAGATCAGGATGCGCGCATTGGGGGTGTCTTTGGTGATGTCGCGCACAGCCGCAAGAACATCGGTCGATGTGCTGGCGCTGAACCCGGACTGACGGGCGGCGTTACATGTTTCGTCCGCGCTTAGCGTGGCCTGCTCACCGGGGATCGAAACGGCATGCAGCGTCTCCGCCACCCCGCGCAGGGGTGTCAGATAACCCGTGACGTCCTTGGTATTCAGCATTCCGCAGATCAGGTGGGTTGGGCGCTTTGGCAATCTGGTCAGGGCCTCGGCCAATGCGATACCTGCCGCCGGGTTGTGACCACCGTCCAGCCACAGCTCGGCCGTTTTAGCCGCATCAACCAGTGGCCCCTGTTTCAGACGTTGCAGGCGGGCGGGCCATGTGACGTTGGTCATGGCGGCCTCGGCGGCGGTTTCACCAAAACCCAGTGCGCGCAGGGCGGCGATGGCCGTGCCTGCATTTTCAATCTGATGGGCCCCAATCAGGTTGGGCAGGGGCAGGTCCAGCAAACCAGTTTCGTCCTGATAAATCAGGCGGTCGCGTTCTTCATATACATGCCAATGTTGTCCGTGGGCCATCAGGGGCGCACCCAGACGGGCGGCGCGGGCCTCAATCACGTCCAGTGCTTCATCCTGCTGGGGGCCAACAACGCAGGGCACACCCCGTTTCAGAATACCGGCCTTTTCCCCGGCGATTTCCGCCAGGGTGTCGCCAAGGTATTGCTGATGGTCGATGGACACCGGGGTGATGATGGTCAGGGCCGGTTTGTCGATAATGTTGGTGGCATCAAAGCGCCCGCCAAGGCCGACCTCTAGCAATGTAAAATCTGCCGGTGTTCGCGAAAACGCCAGCAGGGCCGCAATGGTGGTTATTTCAAAATAGGTGATGTTGGTATCACCATTGGCGCGCGCACATTCATCCAGCACCTTTGTCAGGTGTTCTTCGGTTATCAGCTTGCCCGCCAGCCGGATACGTTCGTGAAACCGCGCCAGATGGGGCGAAGTATAGGCATGAACCGATTTTCCAGCCCCTTCCAGCCCGGCGCGGATCATCGCCTGAGTTGAACCTTTGCCATTGGTGCCCGCAATATGCACCACCGGGGGCAATGCGTGCTGGGGGTTACCCAGCGCACCCAGCAGGTGCCACATCCGGTCCAGCGTCAGGTCAATGATTTTCGGGTGCAGCGACATCATCCGTTGTAGAATGATGTCCGATCCGGCTTGGGTCACTTTTCAGGGTCCGGTTTTGGCTTTTTCGCCTTTTCAACCGGGGCGGGCAGGTCGCCCTTAATCGCCGGGCTTAATCCCAGCAGCATCCGGGTTACAGTGATCAGTTCTTCGCGCATATTCTTGCGATGTGTCACCCGGTCTAACATGCCGTGATCCAGCAAATATTCGGCGCGCTGAAATCCCTCGGGCAGTTTTTCACCGATGGTCTGGGCAATCACCCGTGGGCCTGCAAAACAGATCAGGGCGTTAGGTTCTGCAATATGCACATCCCCCAGCATAGCATAGGACGCGGTAACGCCGCCCGTGGTCGGGTGGGTCAGCACAACGATATAGGGCAGGCCTGCCTCTTTTAACATTTGCACGGCCACGGTGGTGCGTGGCATTTGCATCAGGGACAAAATACCTTCCTGCATGCGCGCGCCACCGGCGGCGGAAAACAGGATAAGCGGGCGTTTTGTTTTTACGGCTTCCTGGGCGGCGGCAATGATTGCGTTGCCCACATACATGCCCATAGAACCGCCCATGAACGAAAAGTCCTGTGCCGCCGCAACCACCGGCGTGCGGCCCATATCGCCCTTGGCGACCAGCATGGCCTCGGCTTCGCCGGTCGTCTTTTGCGCCGTTTTCATCCGGTCGGGGTATTTTTTCTGATCTTTAAAGGTCAGTGGGTCCGCAATCGGGGTCGGAACACTGATTTCACTGAAAATCCCACCGTCAAACAGGTTTGCAAACCGTTCGCGCGGGGTCATTGCCATGTGATGGTCGCAACTGGTGCAGACGTTCAGGTTTTCCGTCAGTTCCCGGTGGAACAGCATCGTTCCGCATTCTTTACACTTGGACCAAAGGTTGTCGGGCACCTCTCGGCGGGAAAACAACGAATTGATCGTCGGGCGGACGTAATTTGATATCCAGTTCATAGTGCGTTTTGGCCTGTTTGTTTGTTCATTCTGAAATAAGCCTGCTGGGCGCGAATTGCAATCAACCGTTAAAGTGGCGGCGCAGGTAAAACCACCCCCCCGCCATTGCCAACAGATCACCGGCAATCAGCAGCGGCATCATGGATGCCTGGTTTGCATCATAGGGGGTCACAAAAATTGACAGGCCAGACATTGACCCGTCAACGGCGATCAAAAGAATAGCGAACAGGTTGTTGGCAAAATGAAACCCCCAGGCCGCGCCAAGGCTGCCGGTAATTCGGGTCAGGTCCGCCGCAATCAATCCGAACAGGCCTGTCACACCAATGGCCATCACCGTATAGGTGCCGCTGGTGTTGGGGTCATAATGCAGTGCTGCAAAGCCAAGGGCGGGCAGTAGCATCCACACCACAGGGGAACGAAACCGCGCGCCAAGCTGTTGTTGCAGATAACCGCGAAACACCAGTTCTTCCGCCCCGGTTTGCAACAGGACACCCGCCAGCGCCAGTGGCAGTAATTTCCACCACAGTGAAAACGCCAGCCCCGGCAGCGGTTCAAACCAAAACGACCAGATCACCACCAAACCCGCATAAACGGCCAGTACCGCAACCGCGGCGGTGGCAAAATCGTGCAAAACCCGGCCACGGGGGCCAAACAAAGTGGCCACACCCCGTTTGTGGATCAGTTTCGCCGCAACAATCGTGCCCAGTGCCAGCCCGCCAAAAGTGGGCAACAACAACAGCATCCCCATCCAACTGGTGGCTTCGCCCATTTGGGTGGCCATCTGGATTGCGCCGTTTATGCCCAGCCACAGCTGCAACCCCCAAAGCATCACCATAAACCAGCCAAGATAAACCGCCGCAATCGTCACCACCCCAAGCAATAAACGCCAGATTTGGTTGTGTTGTCGGGCGGGGGCGACAAAGTTGTCAAACTGCGGGGTGAACAATTAATAATTCCCATGTGTCTTTTTGTCCTGTCTAGGGGGGGGAAGATACGGGTGCAATCCATCACAGGTGTCTTGTTAATCGCGGCCCATCGCATTATTGCCGATGGGCAAACCGGAACAGGGAAGGGCCCCCAATGCTAAAGAACAAGATCGATAAATCCCGTATGCCAAGCCGCCATGTGACCGAGGGGCCGGAACGCGCACCGCACCGTTCGTATTTGTATGCTATGGGGCTGACGGAAACGGAAATTGCACAGCCGCTGGTTGGCGTTGCCACCTGCTGGAACGAAGCCGCCCCCTGTAACATCGCCCTGAACCGTCAGGCGCAGTCGGTCAAGGTCGGCGTTAGTGCCGCCGCCGGCACACCGCGCGAATTTACCACCATTACTGTCACCGACGGGATCGCGATGGGCCATGAAGGTATGCGTTCGTCCCTTGCCAGTCGTGAAGTGATCGCAGATTCGGTTGAACTGACCATGCGTGGCCATTGTTATGACGCCCTTGTCGGGCTTGCCGGTTGTGACAAATCCCTGCCGGGAATGATGATGGCGATGATCCGTCTTAATGTGCCATCTGTCTTTATCTATGGCGGATCAATCCTGCCAGGTCGTCTGGATGGCAAGGACGTAACCGTTCAGGACGTGTTTGAAGGTGTCGGCAAACTTCAGGCTGGCGTCATGAGTGAAGAAGACCTTATCGCGCTGGAACAGGTGGCTTGCCCGTCCGCCGGGGCCTGCGGTGGTCAGTTTACCGCCAACACCATGGCTTGTGTGTCCGAGGCCATCGGTCTTGCACTGCCAAATTCTTCCGGCGTGCCCGCCCCTTACGAATCCCGCG
>DAOURA010000012.1 GCA_030625325.1 Marinosulfonomonas sp. | reverse complement strand
CCATCCACACGTAAATTCTGCCCCGTGATATAGGCCGCCCCATCCGAGGCCAAAAAGCTAACTGTCGCCGCAATTTCGTCCACCTGACCATAGCGGCCCAGTGGAATGCGGGCGCGGAAATGTTCCTTTTCCGGCAGGCTGTCAATGAAACCGGGCAGGATATTATTCACCCGAATATTGTCTGCTGCGTACTTATCCGAAACCAACTTGGAAAACGCGGCCAGACCGGCGCGAAACACACCCGAGGTTGGAAAAGTCGCCTCTGGCTCAAACGCCGCGAATGTTGAAATGTTGATGATAGAACCACCGCCCTGCGCCTGCATAATCGGCACGACAATCCGCACCGGGCGGATTGCATTCATCAGGTAAACATCCATGCCCAGATGCCAGTCGTCATCACTCAGGTCCAGCACCGGGCCCTTGGGGCCGTGCCCGGCGGAATTGACCAGCACATCAACCCTGCCCCATTTTGCCATCGCACCATCAACCAGCGCCTGAATATCGTCGTTCGACTGGTTGGAACCGGTAACACCAATGCCACCCAGTTCAAGCCCCAGTGCTTCGCCTTTGCCGGACGACGACAGGATGCCAACTTCAAACCCGTCCTGGGCCAGCCGTTTGGCCGCCCCTGCCCCCATGCCGCTACCGCCCGCGATGATCAGCGCAACTTTTGTCATCCGCTAAACCCCACTTGCCGGAATGCCGGTTCGCTGAACAGGGCGGGGCGCTGTCAGTTCTTTCCACTGGCTCAGCGCCTTATTCACCGTGCCGTTCGGCTCGCGCGCCACAAATTCACCGTGGCCTTCCTGTGTGCGGATTTCCCCGTCATGCACCGCCACATAACCGCGGCTAAGGGTAAAACGCGGCAACCCCTTAACATGCTTGCCCTCAAACACGTTATAATCAATGGCAGATTGCTGCCCGTCGGCGGAAATGGTTTTTTCCTTTTCAGGGTCCCAAACCACGATATCTGCGTCTGATCCAACCAGAACGGCCCCCTTTTTCGGGTAGCAATTCAGTATCTTGGCAATATTCGTGCTAGTCACGGCCACAAATTCATTCATCGTCAGGCGGCCAGTTGCAACGCCATGTGTCCACAACATCGGCATTCGATCTTCCAGACCGCCGGTGCCGTTCGGAATTTTGGTGAAATCACCGACGCCAAAGCGCTTTTGCTCAGTGGTAAACGCACAATGATCCGTCGCCACAACCGACAGACTGCCCGCCTGCAAACCGGCCCACAGGCTATCCTGATGCTGCTTATTACGAAAAGGCGGGCTCATCACTCGGCGCGCGGCGTGGTCCCAATCCTTGTTGAAATATTCAGACTCGTCCAGCGTCAGATGCTGGATCAGTGGCTCACCCCAGACGCGCTTGCCGTTCTGGCGGGCACGCCGGATTGCTTCGTGGCTTTCTTCACACGACGTATGCACCACATACAAAGGCGCACCGGCCATGTCGGCGATCATGATCGCGCGGTTTGTGGCCTCACCCTCTACCTGCGTCGGGCGACTGTAGGCGTGGGCTTCCGGCCCGGTATTACCCTCTGCCAGCAAACGGGCCGATAATTCAGCAACCACATCACCATTTTCCGCATGAACCATCGGGGTTGCACCCAATTCGGCGCAGCGCTGGAAGGATGAATAAAGCTCATCATCATTCACCATCAGCGCACCTTTATAGGCCAGAAAATGCTTGAACGTGTTGATACCGCGTTCTTTTACGACAGTTTCCATGTCGTCAAAAACCTTTTCACCCCACCATGTGACAGCCATGTGAAACGAATAATCACAATTGGCGCGGGTCGATTTATTGTCCCACCTTTGCAGGGCATCCAACAGCCCCTCACCCGGGTTGGGCAGGGCAAAGTCAACCACCATCGTCGTGCCGCCCGCCAATCCGGCGCGTGTCCCGCTTTCGAAATCATCCGATGAATAGGTCCCCATGAACGGCATTTCCAGATGCGTGTGCGGATCAATACCGCCGGGCATGACATAACAACCGGTTGCATCCAGCACCTCGTCCCCCTTCAGCCCCTGACCTATCTCAACGATTTTACCGCCCTCGATCAGAACATCCGCCTTATAGGTCAGATCTGCCGTAACAATGGTTCCGTTCTTGATGACTTTGGTCATTTTCTTCCTCCCACCTTTTTGTCCAAAAGGTTTTTTCTTTGTTCAAATACTCCGGGGGTCCGGGGGCTGGCCCCCGGCCCTATTTCACAATCTCCGCTGTCTCCACCACGGCATGCATCAATACATCGGCCCCGGCAGTTGCCCATTCGCGCGATATTTCCTCGGCCTCATTGTGCGACAACCCGTCCACACAGGGGCACATCACCATTGCGGTGGGTGCCTTGCGGTTAATCCAGCAGGCATCATGCCCCGCACCAGAAATCAGATCACGGTGGGAATAGCCAAGGCGTTCGGCCGCATTTCGCACCGCAGTCACGCAGCCCTCGTCAAATTCAACCGGATCAAACCCACCGACCTTTTCAATCTCAATCCCCAGCCCCATTTCGTCGCAAATTTCCTTGGCGCCAACGGCCAACCGGGCTTCCATATCTTCAATCGTCGCCAAGGTCGGCGAGCGGAAATCAACCGTGAACACAACGCGCCCAGGGATCACATTGCGCGAATTCGGGAACACATCCATATGCCCCGCCGCACCAACCGCGTCCGGCGCGTGGGACCATGCAATGTCATCAACCAGTTGCAGAATTTTCGCGGCGCCAAGCCCGGCATTTTTGCGCATTGGCATTGGGGTTGACCCGGTGTGGCTTTCTTTGCCAGTCACGGTCACTTGGGTCCAGCTAAGGCCCTGCCCGTGGGTGACAACGCCGATGTCTTTGCCTTCGGCCTCAAGTATCGGGCCCTGTTCGATGTGCAGCTCAAAGAACGCGTGCATTTTTCGCGCGCCAACCTCTTCATCACCGCGCCAGCCAATGCGCGCCAATTCATCGCCGAATTTCTTACCACCCGCATCTTCGATATTATAGGCCCAGTCCTGGGTATGCATGCCCGCAAACACGCCAGACGCCAGCATCGCCGGGGCGAAACGGGTGCCTTCTTCGTTGGTCCAATTGGTGACCACAATCGGGTGCTTGGTTTTAATGTCCAGATCGTTCAGCGTGCGGATAATTTCCAGCCCACCCAGAACCCCAAGAACACCATCATACTTGCCGCCTGTTGGCTGTGTATCCAGATGGCTGCCCACATAAACCGGCAGGGCATCCGGATCAGTGCCTTCGCGTCGCGCGAACATCGTGCCCATCTGATCAAGGCCCATGGTCATGCCAGCGGCTTCGCACCATTTTTGAAACAGGGCGCGGCCTTCGCCGTCTTCGTCTGTAACCGTTTGGCGGTTATTGCCGCCGGCAATACCGGGGCCGATTTTGGCCATTTCCATCAGGCTGTCCCACAGGCGCTCGCCGTTAATCTTCAGGTTCTCTCCGGGGGCTGCCATGGTCATAACTCCTGTTTATTAGTCTAATGATTTCAACACGTCTGCCAGAATAGAAAACAGCGTATCAATTTCGTCTTTGGTGATGATCAGGGGCGGCGACAGCGCGATGATGTCAGCGGTTGTTCTGATCAACAGCCCCTTGTCATAGGCGTTCAGAAACGCCTGATAGGCCCGTTTTGTGGGTTCACCCGCAATTGGTTCCAGCTCAATCGCGCCAATCAGGCCCATGTTTCGGATATCAATCACATGGGGCAGACCGCGCAGGGAATGCAGCGCCTCTTCCCAATAGGGGGCCATATCGGCCGCGCGCTGAAACAGGTTTTCTTCGCGGTAGGTATCCAGCGTCGCAATGGCCGCCGCCGATGCAATCGGGTTGCCCGAATAGGTATAGCCGTGGAACAGTTCAATCATATGTTCGGGGCCGGTCATGAACGCATCATGAATTTCGGCCGTTGCCAGCACTGCGCCCATGGGAATGACGCCACTGGTCAGGCCCTTGGCTGTGGTGATCAGATCAGGCATCACCCCAAAATGATCCGCCGCAAAGGCAGACCCAAGCCGCCCAAAAGCCGTTATAACCTCATCAAAAATAAGCAAAATACCATGCCGCGTGCAAATTTCTCGCAGCTTTTCAAGATACCCCTTGGGCGGCAACAGCACCCCGGTTGATCCGGCCATTGGTTCAACAATCACCGCCGCGATTGTATCGGCCCCATGCAGGGCGACGATACGTTCCAGATCATCGGCCAAATAGGCCCCATGTTCCGGCTGGCCACGGGAAAACGCATTTTCCGGCAGGTGCGTGTGGGGCAGATGATCAACACCGTTTAGCAACGTGCCAAAAAATTTGCGGTTATTGACGATGCCACCAACGGAAATACCGCCAAAGCCAACACCGTGGTATCCCCGCTCACGCCCGATCAACCGGGTGCGCGACCCTTCGCCCTTGGCGCGCTGATAGGCCAGCGCGATTTTCAGGGCGGTATCAACACTTTCGGATCCGGAATTGGTGAAAAACACATGCTCAAACGGGTCGGGCGCCATGTCTCGCAGACGGTTTGCCAGCTCAAACGCCAAGGGGTGGCCCAACTGGAACGCAGGGGCATAATCCAACTGTGCGGCCTGACCCTGAATTGCCTCAACAATTTTTGGACGTCCGTGCCCGGCGTTACAGCACCACAGACCCGCAGTTCCATCCAAAACCTGACGTCCATCGCTGGTTTCATAGTGCATATCTTTTGCACCGACGATCATGCGCGGGTCTTTTTTGAAATTCCGGTTCGCAGTAAAGGGCATCCAAAATGCCGACAGGTCGTTTGGTATGGTTGTGCGGTCCAGCGCCATTGTTGATCCCCCTTGATCCCGATTAATTGAGTTTGACCAAACGGTCAGAAACACGCTAGCAGAGGATCAGGGGCAGTCAAGGAATTCAGCCCGACTTTTGCAATTTCCCGCGCTGTTCATCGCGCGGTGCAGGGATTGCGAAAGCCAAAGTAATATTTAGGATGGCCCAATGAACCATATGCGCCCGAAAACCCGTATCCAGAAAAAAAACACCAAGGCAATTCTTGATGCCGCCCTTGTGGTGTTTTCTCAGGCAGGGTTTCGCGGGGCCACCCTGGATCAGATTGCCAAAACGGCCGGGCTGTCCAAGCCGAACCTGCTGTATTATTTCCCTTCAAAAGAAGCGATCCATGTTGAATTACTGTCTGGCCTGATGGAGGTCTGGCTTGCCCCCCTTCACGGTCTTGATGCCAACGGCGAACCGGTCGAAGAAATTGTGAAATATGTTCTGCGCAAACTTGAAATGGCCCGCAATCTTTCGCGCGAAAGCCGCCTGTTTGCCAATGAAATCATACAGGGCGCACCCCGGATCATTGATCAGATCCAAGGTGAATTACGCGATCTGGTGATGGAAAAAAGCGCCATAATTCAGGGCTGGCTGGACGCCGGTAAAATCACCGCGCTTGACCCAAATCACCTGCTGTTTTCGATATGGGCAACAACCCAGCACTATGCGGATTTCGACGTTCAGGTCCGGGGGATATTGCAGCCCGTAAAGGACGAACATTTCACGGATGCGGCCGTTTTTCTTGAACAATTCTATCGCCGGGCGTTAACACCCGCCTAAGGTCGGGAACCGGGGGGCGGACCTTAACAGCCCGCCCAATATTTATTCAGCCGCCTTGAACACAGACGGGTTGTTGGGGTGTGTCGTCCAGTTGCCATATTCCTTTTTGACCGTTTGACCTGTGCGTTCATCAATACTGCCGGGGGTCAGTGGCTCAAGCGTGATGCAGTTTTCAACAGGGCACACATTGAAACACAGGTTGCAGGCCACGCATTCGTCGTCTTTTACGTCAAACACCCGGTCAGGCGACATTGATATCGCCTGATGGCTGGTGTCTTCACAGGCCGCATAACAGCGCCCACATTTGATGCATTTGTCCTGATCAATGCGCGCTTTTGCGATGTAATTCAGGTTCAGGTTTTGCCAGTCGGTGACATTTGGCACCGCACGCCCAACCACGTCATCAATTGACGCATAACCCTTTTCATCCATCCACTGATCAAGGCCCGAAATCATTTCTTCTACGATCTTGAAGCCATAGGTCATTACGGCCGTGCAAACCTGAACGGACCCGGCCCCAAGGGCCATGAATTCCGCCGCATCCCGCCATGTTGTTATGCCGCCAATCCCAGAAATTGGCAGGTTCGCGGTTTGCGCATCCCGCGCAATTTCGGCCACCATGTTCAGGGCAATCGGTTTGACCGCCGGACCACAATAACCGCCATGCGTTCCTTTGCCGTCGATCATTGGTTCGGGACTCATCGCATCCAAATCAACAGATGTAATTGAATTTATTGTATTAATCAGGCTAACCGCATCCGCACCACCATTTAGGGCGGCGCGCGCCGGCCCCCTGATATCGGTGATGTTCGGCGTCAGTTTTACGATCACCGGCATCCGGGTGTATTGCTTGCACCAGCGGGTCACCATTTCAATATATTCGGGCACCTGCCCCACGGCAGACCCCATTCCACGTTCCGCCATCCCGTGCGGGCAGCCAAAGTTTAGCTCAATCCCATCCGCCCCGGTGTCTTCCACCAGTGGCAAAATCTTTTTCCACGGCTCTTCTTCACAGGGCACCATCAGGGAAACGACCACCGCACGATCAGGATAATCGCGTTTTACCGATTTGATTTCCTGCAGGTTGATTTCCAGCGAACGATCGGTGATCAGTTCAATATTATTCAACCCCAACAGGCGGCGATCCGCCCCCCAAATGGCGCCGTACCGGGGGCCATTTACATTCACCACCGGGGGTCCGGCCTCGCCCAGGGTTTTCCAGACGACACCACCCCATCCGGCCTTGAACGCGCGGCGCACGTTATATTCCTTATCCGTTGGCGGCGCAGAGGCCAGCCAAAACGGGTTTGGGGATTTTATACCAGCAAAATTCGTTGTCAGATCAGCCATGTTCAGTTCCCTTTCGGATCGCTATTGGCATCGCTCATAAAGCTGTGGTTCGGGGTCATCATCCATAAGGACGCGCATAAGGTTGTTTGTTTTCAGCACTGCTTCAAAGGGCAATGTCACTTCAAAGGCGCGAACGATTTCACCATCACTAAGATAGGCATTAAAACAGGTCAGTTCCGCCTTGAAACTTTTGACGTCCCCAACCGGCTGTTCAAGTTCACACATCGTATGTTCGTTCATTCCGATGGCATCATTTTCAAAATAAATCGCCCCGCGACCATCCTGCGCGCACCAGTCCCCGATCAGGGACGGGCCAGCGGCAAGCGCGCCATGTGGCACCATAGCGGGCACAATGAACGCCAGAATTTTAAGAGATTGCTGCATGAATATCCTCTGCCGCGTCACGTCCTTCGGCCACGGCTGTCACGGTCAGATCATCGCCGCCACTGGCACAATCGCCACCGGCCCAGATGCCGGAAACCGATGTCCGGCCATTTTGTGTTACCGCAATTTTTCCGCCATTCAGTTTCAGGGCATCCGGTGCACCCGTAACTTTCTGACCAATAGCTTTGAACAGTTGATCGGCGGGCAGGCGAAACTTTTCACCTGTTCCGCTCAGCTTACCACCCTGTTGGGTTGTGTATTCAAATTCAACCTCGGCAACCGCGCCATTGCCATGCACCCCCGCCGGTTGCGCGTTATAGATAATGCGCACACCACGGGATGTTGCCAGATCCTGTTCATAAACGGACGCCCCCATCGCGTTACGATCGCGCCGGTAAACCATGGTGACATTTTCAGCCCCCAGTAATTTGGACTGAACGGCCGCATCAACGGCTGTCATACCACCACCAATAACCACAACATTGCGGCCAATTTTCAGGGTGGACAGGTCATTTGATTGGCGTAATTCTTCAATGAAATCAACCGCGTCCAGAACATTGCCTTTGTCTTCACCATCAGTGCGCAGCGCGTTAACACCACCCATACCAATGCCAAGAAACACCGCGTCATAATCCCCCGACAAATCATCAATCGTCAGGTTATCCCCAAGGGCCTGACCGCCCTGCAACCGGATGCCACCAATCTGCATCAGCCAATCGACCTCTGCCTTGGCAAATCCGCCCACAGATTTATAGGCCGCAATGCCAAATTCATTCAGGCCCCCGGCCTTGGCGCGTGCGTCAAACAGCACAACATCATGCCCCTTCATCGCCAAACGGTGCGCACACGACAGCCCCGCAGGCCCCGCGCCAACAACCGCAACCGTCTTGCCGGTTTGTTCGGCCCGCCCATAGGGATGCCCGTCTTTTGACATCAGCGTATCGGTTGCAAAGCGTTGCAGGCGGCCAATTTCAACAGGCTTACCCTCTGCGGTCTCACGAACACAGACCTCTTCACACAGGGTTTCAGTGGGGCAAACCCGGGCACACATACCGCCCAGAATGTTCTGATCAAAGATCGTGCGCGCCGCCGCGTCGGGCGTTCCGGTCTGAATTTGGCGGATGAAAAGCGGTATATCAATCGTGGTTGGACAGGCCGTCATGCACGGTGCGTCATAGCAGAAATAGCACCGATCAGCCGCAACTGCGGCCTCATGCGCATCAAGGGGGGCATGCAAATCAGAAAAATTCTGTTCCAGTTCAGCGCCCGAAAGGCGGGCGGCGACAACGCCTGGCGTCTGTTGGTTGTTGGACATCCGTGCTTCTCCTGGGAAATGCGTTTTCTCAACCTATAGCTTGCCACATTTGAAATTTTTATCAATCGGTAAAATTTTTTAATTTTCAAACCCGGTAATTTGCCCGATCAGCCGCTATTTTTGTGCCAAAGGGCGCTTTCCACCCCAGATTTCGTGGCGTATAAACGGTAAAACCTTGGAAAGCCTGCTAAAGACGGGCCAATAATGTAGGCGAGGAACCGATGGCGAAACAAAACAACACGGCCGACGTGGAATTCATTAAAGCGCTGGCAGCACTGCTGGACGAAAACGATCTGACCGAACTTGAGGTCAAGCGCGAATACGGCGACTCTGATCGTCTGAACGTTCGGGTCAGCCGGGTTCAGCCAATGGTGCCCGCCCCGGTTCAGGTGGCGACCCCCGCCCCCGCTGCGGCACCTGCGGCAGCTGCGCCCACAGCCGAAGCCCCCGCAAACAGCGGCGACCCCGCCGGGCATCCGGGCGCAGTAACATCGCCGATGGTTGGCACGGTTTACCTGCAACCCGAACCAGAATCCCCGGCATTTGCCAAGGTTGGTGATAAGATTTCCGAAGGGGATACATTGCTGATCATTGAGGCGATGAAAACCATGAACCACATCCCGGCCCCCAAATCGGGCACGGTAAAACGTATACTTGTGTCAGATGGTGATCCGGTTGAATTCGGCGCGCCATTGATGATTATCGAATAGGGGCACGGGCCATGTTCGACAAAATCCTGATCGCAAACCGGGGCGAAATTGCCCTGCGTATCATTCGTGCCTGCCGTGAAATGGGCATCAAATCGGTGGCTGTGCATTCAACCGCCGACAGTGATGCGATGCATGTTCGCATGGCGGATGAGGCCATCTGTATTGGCCCGCCACCGGGCACTGACAGCTATCTTTCGGTGCCTGCAATCATTTCCGCCTGTGAAATTACCGGCGCACAGGCAATTCACCCCGGCTATGGCTTTTTGTCCGAAAATGCCAGTTTTGTTCAGGTTATCGAAGATCACGACCTGAAATTCATCGGCCCGACGGCACAGCATATTCGTACCATGGGCGACAAAATCACCGCCAAGGACACCATGAAAAAGCTGGGGGTGCCTTGTGTTCCCGGCTCGGATGGGGGTGTGCCTGATCTGGCGGCGGCCAAAAAGATTGGCGCCGAATTCGGCTATCCGGTTATCGTAAAGGCAACGGCTGGCGGTGGCGGGCGCGGCATGCGCGTTGCCGATACCGAAGCAGACATGGAAATGGCGTTCAGTGCGGCGCGCGCCGAGGCAAAATCGGCCTTTGGCAACGACGAATGCTATATCGAAAAGTACCTGCAAAAGCCCCGCCATATCGAAGTACAGGTTTTCGGTGATGGCAAAGGCAACGCCGTACATCTGGGTGAGCGGGATTGTTCCCTGCAACGTCGCCACCAAAAGGTATTCGAAGAAGCCCCCGGCCCGGCGATCACCCCGGAACTACGGGCGAAAATCGGCAAGCTTTGCGCCGATGCTGTCGCCACCATTGATTATGCCGGGGCCGGAACAATTGAATTTCTGTATGAGGACGGCGAGTTTTATTTCATTGAAATGAACACCCGTTTGCAGGTTGAACACCCGGTCACAGAAGCCATTTATGGCGTTGATCTGGTGCGCGAACAAATCCGCGTTGCGGCGGGCCTGCCGATGTCTTTTGGTCAGGACGATCTGGAAATTAATGGCCACGCGATTGAGGTTCGGATCAATGCGGAAAAACTGCCGAATTTCACGCCCTGCCCCGGACGCATCAGCCAATATCATGCCCCCGGTGGGTTGGGTGTTCGGATGGATTCGGCCCTATATGACGGCTATTCAATCCCGCCCTATTACGACAGCCTGATCGGCAAACTGATCGTGCATGGCCGCGACCGGGACGAAGCCATCGCGCGCCTAAGCCGCGCCTTGGGTGAATTAATCGTGGATGGTGTTGATACCACGATCCCGCTGTTCCCGATGCTGTTGGCCGAACCCGATGTGCGTTCCGGTGACTATAATATCCACTGGTTGGAAAAGTGGCTGGAGAAGAACCTCGAATAATCCCCTGACGCCCAGCCTGCTGTTGCAGGCCTATGCCAACGGCATTTTTCCGATGGCGGAAAGTCAGGATGATGACCAAGTCCACTGGATTGACCCCACTGACCGGGGGGTGTTCCCGCTGGATGGTTTTCACATTTCACGCAGCCTGCGGAAATCCATCTTAAACCGCCCCTACAGGGCGACCTTTAACACGGATTTCAGGGGCGTGGTTCAGGCCTGTGCGAACCGGGAAAATACCTGGATCAATGGCCCGATATTTGATCTGTATATGCAGCTTTTCCAAATGGGGCATGCCCACAGTCAGGAAATCTGGGATGGTGAAACCCTTGTCGGCGGTGTCTTTGGCATTACGCTGGCGGGGGCATTTTTCGGGGAAAGCATGTTTTCAACGCAAACCGATGCATCCAAAATTGCCCTTGCCTGGTTGATTGACCGCTTGCGTCAGGGCGGTTTTTCCCTGTTTGACACCCAGTTCATTACGCCCCATCTGGCCAGTCTGGGTGCTATTGAAATCAGCCGTGCGGATTATTTGGAACGGCTTCAGGGGGCCTTACAAATTCAGGCGAACATTCAATGTCCGGACATCACGCAGACCGCTCAGGATGTGATACAGCGCAACACCCAGACGTCATAACGGGAATGATCCAACGCGTTTAATGCCGGGCTGGACGCGATCATCCAGCCGGTGAAAACCGCGTCATCATTGCCCGCATTCCTGATGGTCAGATAGGCCGACGCATCGCCCGCCGGGTTGCCAACCGGAAAGCGGCATTCACCCAATGTCACCTGAATACGGCCCAGCTGTTTTGTCTGGTTCGGGGTCAGTTCAAAATCAACCACATCGCCCGATATCTTATCAAGGGCGCGCAACAGCACACCCTTTTCAGCGACCGAGGCCTGTTCAACCTGAGCCTCTTGGGTAAAGGCCCCAAGGTCGCGCCAGTCGGGGCTGCCAAATTCAACCTCGGCGTCGGGGTCAGTACTGAACCCATCCCCGGTGTCGGTATCAAACCCATCCCCAAGGTCGGGGGCGGTGGTGGCATCAGTTTGCACGCCGATGACTTCGGGGTCACCATCGTTCAGCGGCAGAACTTCCTGGGTTATCGGGCTTTCGATCACCGCGTTCTGGGCCACAACGGGCAAGGCCAACAGGCCGCTCGCAACCAAAATACCAACCGGGCGCATCATCATTCGCCACCGTCGCCGGTGACAAATTTCAGCAATAGTTCAACCAGACCAACCGCACTTTGGGTGTCTTCGATCTCTGATCCCGGTTCCAGATTGTCCAATGATCCACCCGGCAGAAGTTCAACAAATGTGCCGCCAAGCAGCCCCTCTGAGGACACAACAACAGCCGTGTCATCGGGCAGGGGAACGGTCTTGGATACGGTAAAATTCGCCTCGGCGCGAAAGGTATCAGGGTTCAGGACCAGATCAGTAACGGTACCAACCTTAACCCCGGCCATGCGCACATCGGTCCCGACCGACACACCCTGAACCGAACGGAAAGACGCAAAATACTGATGGTCTGCAGAACTGCCCCCGGCAAAACCCGTCACCTGCCCCGCATAGACAAGAAAGGCAATCGCACCGGCCAGTACCGCGCCACCAACGATTACCTCTGTCGTGTTTTCAGACATGTCTGTCTATTCCGGCCGCCAGGCATCATAGTCACTGCGATCGGCCGGATGGTCGCGCCGGATAGACCCGGCCGGTGCGTGGGCCAGCACAGTACCAGTCAGGTTTTCCTGATGGGGCTTTTCCCATGGCTTATGGGCAAGGGGCGCATTGGTTGGGAGTTCATCAAAGGTATGATGCAGCCAGCCATGCCAATCGGGCGATACCCGGCTTGCTTCGATCTCACCGTTATAAATTACCCAACGGCGCTTAGCGTCACGGGTGGTATAGAAAATGTTACCCTGATCATCTTCACCAACGCGCACACCGCGCAGCCGGGTGAAGATCTGGGTGTTCCAAGTCTGGCCGTTCCACCATGTGACCGACCGAATAAGCGCGTTAAGAATGCCCATTTTGCCCTCCGGTTATTCTTGTTTATCGTATGGCGGATCACAGCATGAAGGTCCAGCACGAAGGCAGGTTAGCTTGCGGTGGCCTTTTCTTTGCGGTTTTCAGCATAGATCATTAAAGGTGCGGCGTCGGAATTCACGGCCTCTTCATTAACCACGACTTCGCTGACATCATCCATTCCCGGCAGATCAAACATTGTATCCAGCAGGATGTCTTCCATGATTGAACGCAGGCCCCGCGCGCCAGTTTTACGCTTAATCGCCCGTTTGGCGATGGCATTAAGGGCATCGTCGGTAAAGGTCAGCTTGGTGTCTTCCAGTTCAAACAGGCGTTCATACTGTTTAACCAGCGCATTTTTGGGCTTGGACAGAATTGTCACCAGCGCATCCTGATCAAGGTCACGCAATGTGGCGATCACCGGCAAGCGGCCAACAAATTCTGGAATCAGGCCAAATTTCAACAGATCTTCTGGTTCCAGCTCGGTAAACACCTCACCCACACCACGATCATCGTTGTTTTTGACATCAGCACCAAACCCAATCCCAGAGCCTTTGCCCCGCTGGGTAATAATCTTATCAAGCCCGGCAAATGCACCACCGCAAATAAACAGAATATTGGTGGTGTCCACCTGTAGGAATTCCTGCTGTGGATGCTTGCGCCCGCCCTGCGGCGGCACAGAGGCAACAGTGCCTTCCATGATCTTCAACAGGGCCTGCTGCACACCTTCGCCCGACACATCGCGGGTAATCGAAGGGTTGTCAGACTTACGGGTAATTTTATCGACCTCATCAATATAAACGATGCCGCGCTGTGCGCGTTCAACGTTATATTCGCTGGCCTGCAACAGTTTCAGGATAATGTTTTCAACGTCTTCGCCCACATAACCGGCTTCGGTCAGGGTCGTGGCGTCGGCCATTGTAAAGGGCACATCCAGAATGCGCGCCAAGGTCTGGGCCAACAGGGTTTTACCGCAACCGGTTGGACCGATCAGCAGGATATTGGATTTGGCCAGTTCAATTTCATCCGCCTTATCGGCGTGATCAAGGCGTTTGTAATGGTTGTGAACCGCCACCGACAAAACCCGCTTGGCATGGGTCTGGCCAATGACATAATCATCCAGTACGTCGCAAATTTCTTTTGGCGTCGGATTGCCCTCTGCTGATTTCAGCGCAGAAGACTTTGTTTCTTCACGGATAATATCCATGCAAAGTTCAACGCATTCATCACAGATGAACACAGTCGGGCCCGCAATTAGTTTGCGAACCTCATGCTGACTTTTGCCACAGAACGAACAGTAGAGCGTGTTCTTGCTGTCGCCAGAATTATTTGCCATCACATTTTCCCAAGGCCGCCGGCCTGCTTGTAGTTCATCTTGTATTGCACGCTGCACAAATGCAGCATTTTTTCACGATCAGAGTCTAAATCAGGGCCTTTTCAGGTACAACGCCAAAATGGCAGATGCCTGCGAAAGGTCACGTTTAAGCGCCAATCAGCCTTCTTCGCCATCTATTTTTGCGCGATTTTCAACAATCTCATCGATCAGGCCCCATTCTTTGGCGTCTTCGGCACTCATGAAATTGTCACGTTCCAGCGCGCCTTCCACTGCTTTTAGCTTTTGACCAGTGTGCTTTACATAGATTTGGTTAAGCCGGTCTTTCAGTTTTTGGGTTTCCTGGGCGTGGATCATGATGTCCGTCGCCTGCCCCTGAAAGCCACCTGATGGCTGATGCACCATCACCCGGCTGTTTGGCAGGGAAAAGCGCATGCCCTTTTCACCAGCGGCCAACAATAGTGACCCCATCGACGCCGCCTGCCCGATGCAAACTGTTGAAATCTTTGGGCGAATATACTGCATCGTGTCGTAAATCGACAGACCGCTGGTTACAACACCACCGGGGCTGTTGATATACATTGCGATTTCTTTTGTTGGGTTCTCGGCCTCAAGATACAGCAACTGGGCAACAATCACAGTTGCCATTTCATCATGAACCGGGCCGGAAATGAAAACGATCCGTTCTTTCAGAAGACGGGAAAAAATATCATAGCGGATTGAACCGCGCGAGGTCGTTTCTTCAACCGTTGGGATGATGAAGTTCGTGAATTGTGAAACTGGGTCTGTCATGTCCTACCTTCGCGCTGCTGGGGAATGGTTAGCGGAATACTGCTTACAGAAGTCTTATTATCGCGGCCGCAGGGCCGCAAGGGCGAAAAAAGTACCGGATACGGTGAATTCGGGCAACACTAATGCGGGTTGTCTGGGTTTACCTGCCCTCTATCATAAAGGACCGATGACCAAATCGCGACACCAATAAACGTGGCCCCTATCAACCCGGTCACCAACTCGGGAATATGCCACAGGGTCTGGGCAAACATAATCAGGGCAAGTGCCAGAATCGAATAAAACGCCCCATGTTCAAGATAGCGGAACTGGCTCAGGGTTTTCTTTTCCACCAGCATCACCGTCATTGAACGAACATACATCGCCCCAATACCCAGCCCGATTGCGATCAGAAAGAAATTCTGCGTCAAAGCGAAGGCGCCAATCACACCGTCAAAGGAAAAACTGGCGTCCAGCACCTCAAGATACAGGAACGCCCCCAGCCCACCGACCTGCGCGATATTTGCAGTTTCTTCTTCCCGGTCAAGGACTTGCCCCAGAATTTCGACCCCGGTGAACGTGACCAAACCCAACAGGGCCGCAAACAAAAACTGGCTGACTTGTGCGTCGGGCAGGGCCGTTGCGACAGCCAGAACCACCAACAAAACCATGGTGATCTGCAGGCCCCGAACACTGGCACAGCGGCGAAGCTGTACCTCCAGTGCTTTGATCCAGTCAACTTCTTTGCCCTCATCAATAAAATAGGTCAGGGCCACCATCATCAAAAACGCCCCGCCAAAGCCGGCGATCGACAGGTGTGAATCCTGCATTATCTGCGCGTATTCATGGGGTTGCGATATCGCCAGATGCAGTGTCGCCGCCGGGCCAATCCCGGCCGCAATCGCAACCACCGCCAACGGGAAAATAATCCGCATACCAAAAACGGCGATTAATATCCCCCAGGTCAAAAAGCGGCGCTGCCAAATCGGCGACATGGTTTTCAGCTTATTGGCATTCACAATCGCATTGTCGAACGACAGGGATATTTCCAGAATGGACAGGACAGATGCGATGATCAGAAAAGCAAATGCACCACTTAACGTGTGGGTCGTTGACCAGCCCAGCCAAAACGCCAGAACCAACCCAAAGGCCGTTATAACAAAGGGCCAGCGAAAATGTTTCAGGGTGCTTTTCATATTCGACTGCGGGCCTTTTGGGTGGCGGTTGAGACCCAGATAGACATCCCGCAGCAGTTCGGCAAGGACGCCGGCCGTAACGTAAATGTTTTGACTGATATATTGGGGATTTTGATCTTTCACGAAAACAACGGCTGGTACACCAAACCGGGGCCAGCCGGGGTTAACAGATTACCCGCCCCATAAAAAAGGGGGCACAATGCGCCCCCTTTCATCAGCACGTAAGCTGGGTTTTATTCGGCGGCAACAGTCTTTTCGCCGTCTTTATCGACCTCAAATTCTTCGTGGTACGAGCGTTCGATATTCACATCCCAGATATTATAGTTCTGGCCCAGAATATTGCGGGCGGCGTACATCGCCGACAACATGGAATGGTCCTGATTGTTGTAACGGTGCAGGCCATTGCGCCCGACAGTTTGGAAGTTATCCAGCTCTTTCAACCAGGCCTCAATAATATCAAGTGCATCACGGTACTGGGAATCATAAACCGGATAGGCCTTTGGCTGACGGATAATAGCAGCATCGATCACATGGCTGGCTTTGGCCAGACCAAGGACTTCAATTTCACCGGCGGCCAGTTCGCGAAGTTCTTCGTCGCTGGATGTCCACAGGCCATCGCCCTTTTGGCAGAAATATTCCATGCCAATTGACGCGGTGTTTGGATCGGGCAGCATTTCAGGCGACCACGCGCGGAAATTCTGTATCCGCCCAACCTTAACCTTGGGACTATGGATATATATCCAGTTGTCCGGGAACGGATCTGAATGGTCTAAAACCAGCGTCACGATCAGGAAATCACGATATTTCAACCGGTCAGCCGCATCAACGACCGCAGCTGGCGGCGGTGGATCAAAGGAATGGATCAGATCACGCAACGCCATCGAATTGACAAAATGATCGCCTTCAACCCGTGTTGTGCCTTCGTCTTTACCATCCTTGGACCATTTCTGAACATCAACCGAAGTGATGTGGTTGCCGTCGCGGTTCACGCCGACAACCTTGGAGCGCATGTTAACTTCGCCGCCATCTTCGCGAACCAGATCACGAACTTTTTCCCACATCATACCAGGGCCCAGACGCGGATACTGAAATTCTTCGATCAGGCTTGAGCTGTCGTTCGCCCCGGTCAGCGCATTCCAGACCACCTTGAACAAAGACAGGTTTTTGATCCGTTGCGCAGCCCAGTCAGCACGGATTTCTTTGGCCGGGATACCCCAGACCTTTTCCGTGTAGCTGCGGAAAAAATGCATATAAAGGCGTCCGCCAAAGCGGTTGATAACCCATTCTTCAAAGCTTTGTTCATCCCGGTAAGGGCGCACCTGCCATTTGATATAGCTTAAAACAATGCGCACAGCTTCGTACGGGCCGATACCAAACAGGGCATTGAACAGTTTCAGCGGGTAATCAAAAAATTTGTCGCGATAATAAATCCGGCTAAGGCGCGGGACGGTGATAAAATCATCCTCAAGTACCTCATGCCACATTTTTTCGACTTCTTTAACTTTGGTAAAGAAGCGGTGGCCACCAATATCAAAACGGTAGCCATTATTGGTTTCTGTGCGGGAAATACCGCCGACCATATCAGAACCTTCAAAAACCAGCGGAATGTGGTCCTCGCTGTGCTTTTGCAGTTCATATGCGGCCGTCAGGCCCGCGGGTCCGCCGCCAATTATAACAACTGGGCTTTTAATATTTGCCATCGTTAAACTACCACTCCCAAGCACAAATTACCTATTCGTATTCAAATCAAATTAACGGACCCGAACCCAAAGCCAAACAAACCAGCCCAACGCCCGCTGTTTAGTGGCCCAATTGGAACCAATCCTGCAAAAAACTACCGATTTGCCGCAGCAAACGCCCAGTTATCCAACATGCCCGACCCCAAAATTCGTTTTAAACTCGAATCAATTGGGCGGGATTAACATCCAGTAGGGCGAACCCTAGCAAAACCAAGATAATCTGCCAATAAAATCAGCGTTGATGCCTGCATTAAGCGCAATCAATCCGGGGGATTTGACGCTTTTGCTTTGATCAGACAAAAAGGGGAAACCTTCATTCGTGGGCTACCGTGCCTTTGGATGTTTTAATTGGCTGATGTTTTCAGCGGAAAGAATATTAGTGGCAGAATATCCGAATTTTATTGTCATAGGGGCCGCGCGGGCGGGGACCACCGCACTGCATGGGTATTTGCGGCAGCATCCCCAGGTGTTCATGCCAGTGCTGAAAGAACCGAATTTCTTTGCCTATGAAGGCCAGACACTGGATTGTCAGGGGCCGGGGGCGGATTACATCAATAATTCACTGACCCGGCTGAATGACTATCAGGGGCTGTTTGGCGCGGCACCAGATGGGGCAATCTGTGGCGAGGCCTCCCCCCTATATTTGTTTTCACCCGAAGCGCCCGCCCGCATCAGGCATCACGTTCCCAAGGCCCGGCTGATTGTCATTTTACGCAACCCTATTGATCAGGCATATTCGCATTTTCTATACGCAACCAAACAGGCGATTGAGCCAGAGCGCGATTTCACCAAGGCGTTGGGGCTGGAAGGCGAACGGATCGCCGCAGGTTGGCAGCCACTTTTTGGCTATTCTGATTTTCCGAAATACGCCGAACAACTACAGCGGTATTTTCAGGTTTTCCCGCAAGAGCAGATTTTTGTCAGGACCTATGAAGATTTTAAAGACCAGCCAGAGAAATTATTCCGTGAACTGTTCGGGTTCATCGGGGTGGACGCGGATTTCGGCCCCGACATGTCGCGCAAGCCAAATGCTGGTGGGGTTCCCAAGAACCGGGTTTTGCAGGATTTTTTGATGAAATCGAACCCGGTCACCCGGGCGATTGGATTGGTGGTTCCCAAGCAGGCGCGCCTTGCTATCCGTGACCGGATTGCGGCCCTGAACACCAGACATGAACAGACCATGCCGGTCGCCGCCAGAGAAATCCTGAAAAAACGTTTAGGCGGCGAAATAAAGGCGCTGGAAACGTTGATCGGGCGCGATCTGTCACATTGGCTGAAATAATCAGATCTTGATAAGCCGGTTTTCGGACACCCCAATGCCCTGGGCGGCAAACACATTACGACTGTCAAATATCAGCTTTGACGCGCGGGCCACCAGTGCATAGTCCACATCCGTATGATCGGTTAGCACCGCCACCGCGTCGTAACCCGCCAGCACATCAGCCGTTAAATCAACAGAGCGCCGCCCCGCCAGATCAGGATAGTCGCGTGTCAGTGGCATAACCGGGAAATAGGGGTCATGATAATCACAACTCGCGCCCATTTCTTCCAACCGAACCAGCGCGGCAAGGGCCGGACTGACCCGGGTGTCTTCAACGTTCTTTTTATAGGCCACCCCAAGCACCAGAATTTTTGCGTTGGATACCGCAACCCTATTTTTGGCCATCAGACCCGCAACAATGCGCGCGGCAATTGAATCCGGCGCGCTTTCATTGTTTTTCCGGGACAGGTCAATAATCGGGGTCCGGGACCCCACATCACGGGCACGCCACGACAAATAGGCCGGGGAAACAGGGATACAGTCCCCGCCAATGCCGGGGCCGGGATAAAACGGCATATAGCCGAACGGTTTGGTGGCGGCCGCATCGACCACTTCCCAGACATCGACACCCATTGCGTCAAACGCCACCTTCATTTCATTGACCAGTGCAATGTTGACGGTGCGAAAGCTGTTTTCGGCAAGTTTCACGGCCTCGGCCACGGCAGAGGAACTGACCGGAACCGTGGTATCAACAATTTTGCCATAAAACAGTTCCAGCAAATCGCGTGATGCCCGTTCATCGGCGCCCACCACCTTGGGGATGTTGCGGGTGTTGTGAACCGCATTTCCGGGGTCTTCGCGTTCAGGCGAAAAGCCCAGAAAGAAATCACTGCCAGCGCGCAGGCCGGATTTTTCCAGAATTGGCTTAACCACCGTCGATGTGGCGCCGGGCCAGACGGTGCTTTCCAGCACCACCAGTTGCCCGGGGCGAAGATGCGCACCAATCGTTTCGGCCGCTTTAATCACATAGGTCAGATCAGGTTCATTTTCGGGTGAAAGCGGTGTGGGCACGCAAATAACCACCACATCCATTTCCCGGATTTTGGTGCTATCTGAAGTGGCCGCAAAGGTTCCACTGCTGATCGCCCCTGAAATCCGGTCTGGTGGAAAATAGGAAATCACCTGTTGCCCGTCATTAATAAGGGCGACCCGGTCCTGATTGATGTCAAACCCAAGGGTATTGTACCCGGATTCATGTATCGTCAGTGCAAGGGGCAAACCAACATAGCCAAGACCCACAGTCATGACATTAGCCTTGCCGTTGGCAATCCGTTCTTTCAAATCCGCAAACAAAGAAAATGTACTGGTCATAAATTCGGTTCCCGTTCAACACACTTCACCCGAGCCCGAGTATCATAGCACAATTATTATCCGTAGGGATATTTTTGCCCGGACAGCCCAACGTCGGAAATACCAGAAAAACAGACAAACTGTTCCGAAACCCGGAACAATTACGGCTTGTGGGCCGCAATTTCGGCCAATCCTCGCTGAAAATCAAACGTCGGGACATAGCCAAGCCGTTTGCGGGCGTGGTCAATTGATACTTCCGGGCTGGCCAGCATCAGGGTTAGCATATGGCGGTCCGGGTATTGCGGACCACTGGGGTGGCGCAAATTGCGAAGCCGCCCAATGACGGCGTCAAACGCCTGTGTCCCGATCAGGCGGCGCGCCTGCGCAGACACCCTTGCGGCCAGCGACGGGCCACTGGCCACGCCATTTTGCGGGGCCGGGCCAAGGCGCGCAGTCAGTTCATCGGCGGGTTTCAGGGTAATGTCGCCACGCCCCAGAATGTCCCGATAGCCCTGATAAAATTCCTGCCAGTTCACAGTCCCGGGGCCATTTATCAAAAAGCGTTCCCGCTGGGGATCAATCAATTCGCACGCCCGCACGAAGGCCTGAACCACGTCGTCAATATAGACTGCGGCGCATGTCCCGCAGGGTGTGGGCAACACCACCCCACCCGCGGCAAGGGCCTCCATCGGCGCCCGGGTCCACATGGCGCTATTGGGGCCGTAAACTATGGTTGGTTGCAAGATAACCACTTTGAAATCACTGGCCATCAATTTTTGTTCCATAGCGACCTTGTTCTGACGGTAATCGCCGCCGGTATTCGGCGAAATAGTACTGTTTTCGTCGATCACCCCATTGGGCCAGCTGTCGTACACAACAGCTGAGCTTGTGTGAACAATACGCTGGACCCCAGCCGTTTTTGCCGCCCCCAACAAAGCATCAAACGCCGCCATATTCACAGCTTTTGAGGCGCGGACATCATAGGCGGTATTGATCAGGATTTCCTGCCCATCAAGGGCCGTGTTAAGCGCCGCCCCGGCTTGCAATGGCGCAATCACCACCTTTGCGCCCGCCTTACGCAACCGCCCTGCCCCATGGCCAGTGCGAAGCAGCACAGTTACCTGCGCCCCCCCCGCCAACAGCGCGTTCAGCAAATGGGATCCGATAAACCCACGCGCACCGGTAAGGGCGATCCGTTTGCCCGAAATCGATGGCGCTGAAGCATTTGTTGGCTGCAAGACTTTTCCTTTATTCTGGCGAATTCACCCTTGATACCAGAATTGTTTCGCTAAGGAACCGTTTGTCGGGCTGTTGTGGCGGGCAAATATCCGTCATGCTATATGCGTCACCACTGGGTGGGGGCACCTGGTTTTTTATTGCGGGGTTTCATGCAGGTTTTAATCACAGGTGGTGCAGGGTTTATTGGATCGCACCTTGCAGAAAGATTGATCAGTGAAGGATACGGCGTCGTCGCGCTTGACGATCTGTCGACCGGAACCCTTGAGAATCTAAAGTCTCTTAAGGATAATCCTGAGTTTTCATTTGTGCAGGGCAGTATCCTTGACAGGGCACTGGTTCAGGAACTGACAGATCAGGCAGACATGGTGTTCCATCTGGCGGCCGCCGTTGGGGTCAAACTGATTATGGATGAGCCGAGCAAGTCCATCCTGACCAATGTAACCGGCACAGAAAACGTTCTGCAGGCCGCAAAAAAGGACAAAAAGCCTGTCTATCTTGCGTCCAGTTCAGAAGTGTATGGAAAAACGACCAAGTTCCCGTTTCGTGAAGATGACGATCTGACGATCGGGGCCACTGTCAACCTGCGCTGGTCCTATGCCTGCGCAAAAACGCTGGATGAATTTCTGGCGCTCGCATTTGCACGCGAGGTCGGGTTGCCGGTTGTCGTTCTTCGCTTCTTTAACACCACAGGGCCACGCCAGACCGGGCGCTATGGCATGGTTTTGCCAAATTTCGTGCAAAGCGCGATGGATGGAAAGCCTTTGCAGGTCCATGGCAACGGTGAACAGTCACGTTGTTTTGGCCATGTCTTTGACGTGGTCGAAGCCCTGGTTCGCCTGATGAAAACCCCGGCCGCCTATGGGCAGGTCTATAATATTGGCACCGATGAAGAAATCAGCATCAAGTCTCTCGCCGAACGGGTGATAGAGGCAACTGGATCAGTATCGACCATAGAACTGGTCCCCTATTCGTCGGTTTACCCGGAAGGCTTTGAAGATATGAACCGCCGCTTGCCGGACGTGTCCAAATTACAGGCCGCAATCGGGTTTCGCCCTGAACGTGCGCTGACAGAAATTATCGGTGACATCATTGCCGAAAAGCGCGGGGCAGCCACCCCATGACACCAGCGGCAATACTGGAAAAGATAACCCGCGATGTGGCAACGATCTTGCTGCCCGAAAAGCTGCGAAAATGGATCCGCGCCCAGCAACGGGCGCGAAAACTACAGTCGGTTCCGGTGGGGACTGTTGATTTTGGCGGCCTGCGACGGTTGTCACCGATCAGTACTATTTTTGGTCAGGATCGCGATCTGCTGACGATTGAGCGCCATTACATTGAAGAATTTCTTGAACGCCACGCGGGTGACATCAAAGGGCGGGTTCTGGAAATGGGGGACCCCGCCTATATCCGCAAATTTGGCGGTGATAAGGTGACACAGGCGGATGTGCTGAACTATGTGGACGGCAACCCAAACGCCACCATCGTCGCCGATCTGACCGACGCGCCCCACATTCCTGACAACAGTTTTGACTGCATCATCATCACCCAAACCCTTCAGATGATTTTCGAAGTGGGCAAGGCCATTGCGACTCTTGAACGCATCCTAAAGCCGGGCGGTGTAGTTTTGTGCACATCCCACGGCATGACACGGGTCGCGCGGCGTGAGGGTGTAGATGACTGGGGCGAATACTGGCACTTTACCAGCCAGTCAAAAAAACGTCTGTTTCGCGCAGTTTTCCCGATAGAAAATGTTGAGGTGTCCACCGTTGGAAACGTGTTCACCTGCATCTGTAATCTGCACGGTTTGGGTGCCCGCGAAATTGACCAGAGCGAGCTGGACAGCCATGACCCCAATTATGAAATGCTGGTGATGGTGCGCGCGGTCAAGGCGGGCTGAATGGCAAACCTTCTGGCAAACAATCGCGAATACCTTGTGCTGACTGCAATTCTGGCGCTGGCGTTGGTTTTACGCCTTGTGGGGCTGAACGGCCCAATGTGGTACGACGAAATCCTAACCCTGGACCGGCATTTGCGCCTGCCCTGGGGTGAGATGATGCAAGACTATTCGATGAACTATCATTATCTGTTCAGTCTTCAGTCAAAGCTGGCAATTGCTATTTTTGGCGAAAGCAACTGGGCGGTGCGCCTGCCTGCAATCGCCTTTGGCGTCGGGGCAGTTGGGGCAATGTGGTTTCTGGCGCGTGATATTGCCGGAACGGCGATTGCGCATCTGACGGCCCTTTTGCTGGCGGTTTCCTACCATCATATTTGGTTTTCCCAGAACGCACGGGGTTACACCGAACTGGCGTTTTGGGGAACATTGGGGTTCATCCTTTTCCTGCGGGGCATGGAACGTCCGACCCTGAAAATCTGGCTGGCTTATGGGCTGACGCTGGCACTGGGAACGTTCACCCACCTGACGGGTGCCTTTTTGTTTGCAGCACAGGGGGGCGTATGGGTCGCTATTCTGGTGGCTGCCCTGATCAAGGGCCAAATGAAACCGGGACAACTTCGGTTTCCTGCGGTTGGGTTCATTTTTGGTGCTGTTTTAACCATCGCCCTTTATGCCCCGGTGTTGCCAAGCCTGCTGGCTACGGTGGGGGCGGTGTCTGAAACGTCAGGTGTTGACGTCATGGTTGAATACCAAAACCCGCTTTGGTCCCTGTTGGAAGGTGTCCGCACGGCCCTTGGTTCTGCAGGGATGGTGGTGGCACTGGTGGCCGGGGCAATCGTATTTCTGTCCGTTTTAGGTGGCATTAACACCCGCAAGGCATCCCCCCTATATGGGCCGGTGGTGGGGGTGCATGTCCTGCTGACGCTGGTGCTGTTGCTGGCACTTGGCATGCGTATATGGCCGCGGTTCTTCTTTGCCGACATCGGGTTTTTGATGCTGTTGATCGTTTTGGGCGTGCGCATGGTTTGCACATGGACCGGCGGCATCATCAGGGTGCCATCCGGGATGTTTTTCGTGGCCTCCAGTGTTGCAATGCTGCTCCTCTCCGGTGCGTTGGCGACCCGCAATTATACCGCCCCAAAACAAAATCTGGTCGGTGCTTTTGAATATGTAGAAAATACCCGTCAGGCGGGCGAACAGGTCTATGCAGTTGGTTTTGCCAGCGAGGTTTTCACCGGCCATTTTGGTGCCGACTGGGGGGCCATCATGACAGATGCGGATTATCTGGCAGTTAAATCCACCACCAAAGCAACAATTTTCGTGGTGCCCTTTCCGGCGCGCAGTTTGCGCAAGGTTGCCGCACTGGACGCAGACACCAAAGATCAGATGACCCTGATGCGCCGCTTCCCCGGCACATTGGGGGACGGTGCCATTTTGGTTTTCAGGCGTGAATAATGGCTGATATCATCATCGGATCAGGCCCATCGGGGGTTTCGGCCGCCAAGGCCCTGCTGGATCGCGGGCGCGACGTTCTGATGGTCGATGCTGGCAAAACGCTTGAGCCTGAACATATGGCACAGCGTGATGAAATGGCCGCGCAACCGCCCCAAGGTTGGGACAAGACCCGGCGGGACGCCTATCAGCAGGGGCAGTTTGAAACACCCGACGGACAAGCCCGCCGCTATGGGTCTGACTTCGCGATGGAACCCGCCGATGCAACCCTGTCGGGCGAACATGGCTGGTTTGGTTTGCGCAGCTCACGCGCAGGCGGGGGGCTGTCAAACCTGTGGGGGGGGGCGGTGTTACCCTATCGCCAACAGGATATCGCGGACTGGCCGGTCAACATAACGCAGCTTGCGCCCCATTACGCGGCGGTTGCAGGATTTATGCCGGTTTCCGGGGCAAAGGATGGTCTTTGTGACTTGTTGCCCGGCATCGAAATGGCAGGTCGCAGCCCTGTTCCACCGGGCCCACAGGCGCGTAATCTGCTGGAACGCCTGTCAAAGAAATCTAATCGACTGGCACTGGACGGCATTCATTTCGGGGCCGCCCGCCAGGCTGTGGATGGGGATTGCAAGGCCTGCGGCATGTGTTTGCATGGCTGCCCCTGGGGATACATTTATTCAAGCCAGCGAACCCTGTCAGAGCTAAAGTCACACCCGCGCTTTACCTACAGGCCCAATGCTGTAGCCCTGTCATTTTTCGAAAATTCAACTGGCGTGGACGTGGCCCTTGAAGGCGGCGAAACCCTTAGAGGAGAGCACCTGTTCATTGGCGCAGGGGTCTTGGAAACAGCGCGCATTATGCTTGCCTCTGACCCATCGGGGACACGCGAAATGACGCTGATGGACAGCCAGCATGCCTTCGTTCCGATGTTGCACCGCTGGCGGTCAACACCCCGGCCTGACGCCCTGCCCTATACAACCCTGCCGCAGATTTTTGTTGAAATTGATGCGCCAGACGTGTCGCCCAATCTGGTTCATGCGCAGTTTTATACCTGGAACGAACATTTCGCCCGTGATCTGATTGCAAACTATGGGTTTGGATTGGGCATCACCAAACCGGTGCTGAATGCCGTTGCCCGTCGATTGATCGTGGCGCAGGTGTTTTTGCATTCACAGCATTCATCCCGGATCAACTTGCGCCTGTCGGGCGATGGCAAACTGATCCCTACGTTGCAGCCCAACCCACAAACCCCGGTGGTCCTGAAATCGGCGCGCCAAAACCTGAGCCGGGCAATGGGGCGGGTCGGGATGACCACCCTTGGCTTTGCCACTCGGCTGGGCCCTGCTGGATCAAGCTTTCATGTGGGGGGAAGTGTGCCGATGTCCGCAAACCCTGTGGCCGGACAGTCCGACACACTGGGGCGCCCCCTTGGCCTGTCGCGGGTGCATTTAGTGGATGGGTCTGTTTTGCCGTCAATTCCGGCGACGACAATCACATTTTCAGTGATGGCCAACGCCCACCGGATTGCCGCATCCGCCCCCTAGGCACCTGCACCGTTTTCAAACGCACCACCATCAAGGGCGCGCGCCAGTTGCGTGTCACCCTTTTGGTGTGCAGCCCGCGCAAAGGCGGCCCCAAACGCGGTCAGAACGGGGGTTTCATGCCAATGGTCCAAAAAGGCCGCTCGCGCAGCGTTTGCCTGAACTTTTCGCAGGGCGGGGTCAGATTGCAACGCCGTCATGGCGTTGATCAGTTCAGGCTCCGTTTCGAACAGAACGCCACCATTGGCCTTTTCCACAATTTCCGGGAACGGCCCCAAACGGCGCGCGATAACCGGCGTACCAAGGCGAAAGGCTTCGATCAGGATAATGCCAAAGGTTTCATAACAGACCGATGGCACAATTAACCCCAGCGCCCCGCGGTAATAGGCGTTCAGTTCATCCAGCGTTTTGCGGCCCAAAAATTTTATACGTTCATTTCCGGCAGCCAGCTTTTTCAACTGGTCGGAATAGTCACCGTCCCCAAGGATCAGCAGATCAGCGTCCGGGTACTTGTCAAAGGCCGGAAACACATCCTGCAGGCCCTTGATCTTTTCCAGACGACCAACAAACAGGAAATAGGGCCGGTTATGGGGGCTGGGCTGTTCCGCCTGCCCAAGGTCGATATCGGGCAGGAAATAGGGCAAGGTTTCCATGTTCTGGCGCAGGCCAAATTCGCGGTGCTTTTCCCGGCTGAATTCGCTTTTGGCGATCACCAGATCAACCTGATCCAGCATTCGCCCAATCAGGCCGGTATAGCGCCACAGTTGCGGCGGGCGGCGGTGGTTCAAAACACAACGAATACATTCGCGGCTGTCACACAGTTCCTTATTATAGCGCCACAGCACATGGGTCGGGCACACCAGCCAGTGTTCGTGGGCCTCATATATCCGCAGACCGTCACCAAGACCCAGAATGCCCGGACCACCCACAAGGGATGCATTGTTGTGCCAGATGATATCATAGCGCCCATCTGTAACAATGCGCCGGATCTGTGCGCCATGGACAACAGGGCGGCCGGTTTGTTGGGTCAACAGGTTGGACACCATGCCAAAGCGGCTGCGAAGGCCAATGGTTTTGACGCCATCATTGTTTGTGGTTTTACCCGGTTCAGCCCCGCCAAGGGACAGGAAGGCGTCTTCGTCGTGGACCACGGTCACATCATGCCCACGGGCCACCAATGCGCAGGCCATGCGATGCACACCAACGGCATCACCACCAAAAGAATATGGCGGGTAAAATGTACTGAACATCAGGATACGAAGGGATTTCATGAATGGTCCGATTAGTTCGCGCTAAAATTATTTAGTCTGAATTGTTTTTTCTTCATCTTTTGATGGCTTGGCAACAAATGTTTTCAGTAACTCAAACCTGTCGGCCATGAAAACCACACTAAACCCCGCGAAAACAACCATACCCATTGCCACCCCAGACAGGGTCACGACCAGCGGTGAAAACGAAACCAGCGACCTGAGCGTCAGAAAAACCGCCCCCCCCATCAGCCCTGCGCCAATAAGGGGACGCAAGTGAATTTCGATCAGTTGCCGGGGGCCGATCCGGGCAATGGTTGCGACCACATATAAACGTACCCCCCAAAAAACCAGCACAGAGACCACCATTCCGACCGCCATTGCCCCAACACCAAAATCTGACAACGACCAAACCAGTACAGCTGACAGGGCAACCTCAGCCCAAGCAATTGTCGCCGTTGCGCTGGCCCGGCCCGCAGCAAGGCAATAGGCCTGATGTATTTTTTCAATGCACAGATAGGCACCGTAGACAGACAAAACCGAAAGTATGGGGGCGGCCTGCACCCATTCAGGCCCAAAGAGCAAGACAACCACTGGACGGGCCAACAGGGCCAGACCAACGAATGCAGGCAAGGCCACAAGGCCCGAAAGGCGCGAAATATCAAGCAGCAGGGTTGATGCCCGCGCCCCGCTGCGGGTCATCGCGGCAAATGCAGGCTGGGACACCATTCTAAGGGGGGCCACAATCAGGAATGAACCAATTTCAACCAATCGCCATGCGATTGCAAAGAACCCAAGCGCCACCGGGCCCAGCGTTGCGCCAATAATGATCGCCGGAACCTGGGTTGCAGCCATTTCTGCGGCACGCAAACCCAACACCGCCCCGCCAAATCTGAATACATCACGAAAGTGCCCCACCCGGACCGAGAACCCCGGTCGCCACGTCACCGCCCCCCATGCCATGACAATATTGGTAAAAACCTGTGCCAGCCTTTGGCCGGCCAAACTCCAAACCCCAAAGCCATTCAGTGCCATTATCAGGGCAACAGCGCCCCCAACGACGACACCCGCAATCGCACGCAGTGAAAGTGTGGCAAACCGCAATTCACGGCGTAAAATTGCCACGGGAACGGCCGTTAGGGCAATCATCAGGACAGTTGGCGAAAGCGCAACAATCAGGCTGTGCACGTCCGATTGTCCATATAGTTCTGAGATCGGACCAGCGCCCAGAATCAGGGCGGCAGTCAGGAAAAGCCCCAACCCAGTCAACATCCAGAAGGTGGCGTTGAAATGTTCGCCCTGTGGGGCGGTACTGGAAATCAGGAAATCAGAAAAGGATTCCCGAACCAGAAATTCACAAAGCAAAACAAATGCTGCCGCCATTGCCAGCAGACCAAAGGTTTCTGCCCCTAAAATCCTTGCCAGCAGGACAAAAACGCCGAAATTTACCGCCTGTTCAATCCAGTTACCCGCCGCCATCCAGGCCACGCCACTGCCGAATTGCCGTTGGATAGACATCGTGTCAAACTCTCCTGAAACTGTCGTACATATACCCGGTTTCACTGGCCGTGGTTGCAAATTTTTACTAAACCCCATTTTTTCGAGAACAAGAGCCAGCACGCAAGGTTGCCGCAAACTTTCGTGTTACGAGAAAAGAAACCTGTTGCAATTTGAACGTATTACGGCTCTGACAAAGCGCAGTGAACAGAAAGAAATACATGCGCATTTTACAGGTCTGCACGAATTTCAAACCAGGGGGTATTCAGCGCCATGCGCTGGACCTCACTCAGGATTTGCGCGACCGCGGACACACAGTTATTTTGGGTGGTGATCGGGGCGACTGGTGCCCGGATGATAGTGACCCGAATTTCGTGCATCTGGAACTTAATCAAGTTGCGGGTTCTGGCGGATCTGTCTTCAAGAGAATTTCAGAAATTCTGCCGGTTGCACGCAAGCTGCGCCATGCACTGAAAGACAAAAGAATTGAGCTGCTTCATGCCCATGAAACCGCGCCGGCAATCGTGGCAAGGATTGCAACATTCGGGCTGAATATTCCAGTAGTTCTAACCTATCACGGGTCTGAACCCGACCGCGAAGCAAGCGTTGCGCGCATCGCAAAACGCTGT
>DAOURA010000014.1 GCA_030625325.1 Marinosulfonomonas sp. | reverse complement strand
CAATCACCGGTTTCCTGCGCCAGGCGGGCAAAGGTTTTCGCCAGTTTAGGGCGATCAAGGGAATGGATGGCATCAAACAGGCCAAACGCCTGACGGGCCTTATTGGTTTGCAGTGGTCCAAGCAGGTGAACATTGACGTCGGAATATTGTTCACGCCAGGCGGGCCATTTTCCGGCCGCTTCCTGTACCCGGTTTTCCCCAAACAGGCGGTGACCCTGATCAAGAACTGCCGCCACCCGTTCATCAGGTTGCAATTTAGAAACCGCAATCAGGCGGGCGGACCCGGCGGGCCGTGATGCGGCCTGTTCGGCGTGGCGAATACGGTCGGTTATTTCGGTCAGGGACATGGGGTCAATCCGTTGAAAAGAGTTTCATGTTTTCAATCACTGATCACCACAAAAGAAAAGAGCGGACCATAAGGCCCGCTCTTAACATTCAGACAATGTCTGTTTGACTTAGAAGTCGAAGGAAGCTTTGATCGATACTTCGTACTCGGCTTGGTCGTTAACCTTCAGACCGAAGTCCAGGTTGTCGCCAGCTGCGTAACCCATAGTTACAACAACCAGAGCATCGTCACCAACACCGCCAGCATTGCTGCTGTCGTATGCCATGCCAAGGCTAACTGCGCCCATTGCATAACCCAGAGCGGCAGTTGTCGTGGTAGTTGTGTCGTAGCCCAATGCCCAAGTCATGTCGCCTACGGCGCCATCAAGTGCGATACCAGCAACGCCCAGGCTGTCGTATGTGCCTTTTGCGTTGATTGAACCGAATGCTTTGGAAGCCCAAACGTCCCATGCGCTGTTTGTGTCTACAGTGCCGCCAACTTTATAGCCGGAGAATTCTGTGGAAACAGAAACAGCTGTCAGACCGGATGCGTCTGTGTCCAGACCCAGTGTCCAGTTGCCGCCTGTGTAACCCAAGGACAGGTCCCATGCGTTTACAGATACGAGGCCAAGGTTAGCTTCTGCAGTCAGGGCTGCTGTGATTGCGCCTGCTGCGTATGTCAGCTCAACATCGCCGGAGTCGTCGCCAGCTGCATCTTCCAGTGCGCCAAACGCGTCTGTGCCGAACGAGAATTTAAGGCCAGATGCGGAAACCCACATAATGCCCTGAGCAACAGCGTTCAGGTCTTCGATAGTCAACTTAGCACCGTAGCTTACGCCGGATGCTGTTGAATCTTCAAAAGCACCTGTCAGAGCAGTTGACTGAGCGAATACGGCTGCGGCTGCACCGTCCCAGTTACCATATGTCAGTGATGCGCTCGCGCTCAGCGTGATGCTGGCAGAAGCAGCGCCAGCAACCAGTGTCAGAGCGGAAGTCATAAGGATGAGTTTTTTCATCGTGATCCCTCGGAGTTATTCAAAAATTGAACTTAATCCGGCTACCCCGAACTAAGCAGATGATCACCTATCTGACGTTTCGGGGTTTTTTATTCAAGCGACGCCCGCAGTGGTGTCACAAAGTGTGGCGCGATGGTGCAGCTTTGCCACAGTAATGATTGCCAATAAATCTTGTTCCCTGAATTGTGACCCGGTACACCCCTTTATAAGGTTGTATTGGGCAAGGGGTGAACAGATGGCTGTGTATAGATTAAGGGCGATTCTTTTTATTGGTGTGCTGGCCATTCCACTGGCAGGTTGCAGTAACGGATCCGGCGGTCTGGGGGCATTGACGAATCGCTGGTTTGGCGGCGGTACGCCAACAGTGGCTTCCAGCGAGGAAACATTGGTTGAAAACGCCACCGCGGGCACCCCGCCACCGGCGCAAAAACTAACCACAGCACCACCTGCCAAGCGCGGTTGGTTCGGGGGTAAAACAGCCGATCCAAACACCGCAATTCAGGTAAATAAACACATCTGGGCGGCGGCACTGGATGTGCTGAACTTTCTTCCGGTGCAGTCGGCTGATCCGTTCACCGGGGTTATTGTAACGGGCTATGGCACCCCTCCGGGGGGGGGTCGGGCCTATCGCGCAACAATCCTGATCCAAAATGGCGCATTGGACGCAGGTTCACTGAATGTTTCCCTGAACACCCGTCGCGGCCCCGCAAGTGGCAAAACGATTCGCGCCATAGAAGACGCGATTCTAAGCCGGGCACGCCAGTTGCGTTTGGGTGGTGGCGGGTCGTAAACTCGGATTTGCCGTAACGAATTTACAGCGCCGGGTGTTGCCCGGCGTTTGCATGACAAAGGACCAATACATGCCCCGCTATGATGCAAACACGATAGAGGCCAAGTGGCAAAAGGTCTGGGACGACGCAGGCACATTCAAGGCCACCCGCGAAGGCGGCAAGCCCAAGTATTATGTGTTGGAAATGTTCCCATACCCGTCGGGGCGTATCCATATCGGGCATGTGCGCAACTATACTATGGGCGACGTTGTCGCGCGCTATAAGATGGCGACGGGGCATAATGTGCTGCACCCCATGGGATGGGACGCGTTTGGAATGCCGGCGGAAAACGCCGCGATGGCATCCGGCGGGCACCCCAAGGATTTTACGTACCAAAACATCGCCGACATGAAGGCACAGATGAAGCCCCTTGGCTGGTCACTGGACTGGTCGCGCGAATTTGCAACGTGCGATCCGGAATATTACGGCCAGCAGCAGTCGATGTTCATTGATTTCATGGAAAGTGGGCTGGTTTACCGCAAGAACGCCGTGGTGAACTGGGATCCGGTGGATATGACCGTGCTGGCCAATGAACAGGTCATCGATGGCAAAGGCTGGCGGTCCGGTGAACCGGTAGAACGACGCGAACTAACCCAGTGGTTCTTCAAGATCAGCGATTATTCCGAAGAATTGCTGGACGCGATTGACCGGCTGGATAACTGGCCCGCCAAGGTCAAACTGATGCAGCAAAACTGGATCGGCAAATCGCGCGGCATTGAAATCCCGTTCAGCCTGGGCACCCCAGCACACGGGATTGACAGTGTGACCTGTTATTCTACCCGCCCGGACACGATGAATGGGGCCAGCTTTCTGGCGATCAGTTCTGATCATCCGCTGGCCAAGGCGCTTGAAAAAGATTCGCCCGAAATTGCAGCGTTCTGTGCCGAGTGCCGCAAACTGGGCACCACAGAAGAGGCCATGGAAAAGGCTGAAAAGCTGGGCTTTGACACCGGGCTGGTGGTGCGCCACCCGGTTCACGCCGACCAAACCCTGCCGGTCTGGATTGGGAACTTCGTGCTGATGGACTACGGGACAGGTGCCGTGTTTGGCGTGCCTGCCCATGATCAGCGCGACCTGGATTTCGCACGTAAATACGACCTGTCTGTTCGCAACGCATTTTATATGCCGGGCGAAGAGGTTGAGGTCGGCAATGTCGCGCTGGTTCCCCCCAAAACCGACACTGTGCAGTTTATTGACCATTTCGCCGGGGTTGGTCTGACCACCAGTCAGGACGCAATTGACGCGACCATCGACTGGTTTGAGGCCAAGAACCTTGGCACAGGCATGACAAAATTCCGCCTGCGCGACTGGGGCCTGTCGCGTCAGCGATACTGGGGTTGCCCGATCCCCGTTGTCCATTGTGACGACTGCGGCGTGGTGCCCGAGAAAAAGGAAAACCTGCCGGTCGCCCTGCCTGACGATGTAACATTTGACCGCCCCGGCAACCCGCTGGACCGTCACCCAACGTGGCGCGATTGCGCCTGCCCGGCCTGTGGCAAACCGGCAAAGCGCGAAACCGACACGATGGACACGTTTGTGGATTCGTCATGGTATTACGCACGCTTTACCGCGCCCCACGCCGAAACCCCCACCGATTTGGCAGACGCAAAATACTGGATGAACGTGGATCAATACATCGGCGGTATTGAACACGCGATTTTGCACCTGCTTTATTCACGCTTCTTTGCCCGCGCGATGAACATCTGCGGTCATTTACCTGACTCTGCGGTTGAACCGTTTGACGCCCTGTTTACCCAAGGCATGGTAACGCACGAAATATATATGCGCGTGGAGGAGATCGTCACTGAACCCGGTCCGCCACTAGTAGAAAAGCTTGCGGATGGAAAAACCCTGACCGGCTATCCACCTAAAATAACCGTAAACAAGAAGCACTATTATTTCCCGGATGAAATCGAGCACCGCTCAGATGGAGCCTACCTGAAATCGACGGGCCAAGCGGTGGAAATCATTCCATCGGCCAAGATGTCCAAATCCAAGAAAAACGTTGTCGATCCCGAAGATATCGTGCGCGAATACGGGGCAGATACCGCCCGCTGGTTCGTTCTGTCCGACAGCCCACCCGAACGGGACGTTGAATGGACGGCTTCGGGTGCTGAAGCGACCTATAAACACATCAACCGGGTCTGGACCCTAAGCGAAAAGATCGCCCAGATGGCCGATACCGGTCAGGGTGGCGGCGACGCCGATCTGGAACGCGCCATGCACAAGGCGATTTTTGAAATCACCCAAAGCATCGACACCTTTGCCTTTAACAAAGCCATCGCCAGCCTTTATGAATTTACCAATGTTTTGGGGAAATCAAAGGCGTCCAAACCTGTGCAGGTGCAGGCAATGATGGTGCTGGCACAACTGATGTCACCGTTCACCCCCCATCTGGCAGAAGACATCTGGGAACGGCTGGGCGGTCAGGGTCTGGTGACAAACGCCGCTTGGCCGGTGGCGGATGAAAGCCTGCTGATCGAAGACACCGTGACAATGCCCATTCAGATCAACGGCAAACGGCGCGCCGAGATCACCGTGCCCCGTGATCTGCCTAAAGAAGAGGTTGAAAAAATCGCGCTGGCCGAAGATGCTGTTATTAAGGCGCTGGCTGGTGGGGCGCCGAAAAAGCTAATCGTGGTTCCGGGTCGGATCGTAAATGTCGTTATCTAAACTTGCACTTGGTCTGTTGGTGGTCGTTTTCACGGCGCTGGCCGGGTGCGGTTACACGCCGGCCTATGCCCCAACCGGCACGGCGCAAACCTTGCGTATAAATGTGGCGATGGACGCCCCGCGCAACCGCAATGACTTTGACCTTGTTGGCCAATTGGAACAGCGCCTTGGCCACGCACAGGCGCCCAAATACCGGCTGTCCTATAAAATTGACACAACCCGTGATCTGGTTGGCGTAACACCGGGGCAAAGGGCGGTCCGCTATAACATCTTTGGTAAGGTCCGTTATACCCTGACAGAAATTACCAGTGGTGCGGTCATGACATCGGGCAGTACCGATACCTTTACCGGTTATTCGCTGGACAGGGTTGTCACCACAACATCCCCCCCAAGCACCAATGCAACCATTTCAACACAGACCGCCGAACGGGACGCAGCCGCCCGCCTGATGGTGGCGCTGGCCGATCAGATCGTGACCCGACTGATTGCATCGTCCGGGGCTTGGTCAAAATGAAGCTATCCCCACGGGATGCCAGCGGATATTTTGCCAAACCCAGCCCATCCAAAACCGGGCTGTTGATCTACGGCGGGGACGCCATGCGCGTTGCCCTGAAACGCCAACAGGTCATCACCGCCCTGATCGGACCCACCGGCAATGACGAAATGCGCCTGACCCGGATCACCGGGGCCGAATTACGCAAAGACCCGGCGATGTTGCTGGACGCCATCAAGGCAC
The DNA here is from genome assembly GCA_030625325.1 of Marinosulfonomonas sp. GTDB lineage: Bacteria > Pseudomonadota > Alphaproteobacteria > Rhodobacterales > Rhodobacteraceae > NVTR01. The sequence continues at coordinate 22,725 of DAOURA010000014.1, read as the reverse complement.
AGGGGTTTTTCCCCGGCCCGCGTGTTGCCTTTGTGGAAGACGCAACTGACGGGCTGGCAAAAACCATCACCGCCGCCCTTGGGGAATGGCGGGATGGGGACGCGCAGATCATTGTGACTGCTGGCTCGCTTAATGCCAGATCGGCGTTGCGAAAACTGTTTGAAGGCCACAACAATTCCTATGCGGTTGGCATCTACGATGACCCACCCAGCCGCGCCGAGATCGAAACCAGCCTGACCAACGCAGGCCTGGGCAACGTCGAGCAAGACGCCATGCAACAGATCACTGAACTGTCGCGCACCCTGAACCCCGGTGATTTTCGCCAAACGCTGGAAAAGCTGTCCCTTTACAAGATCGGCGATAACACAGCCCTTTGCGCCCAGGACGTTCTGGCCTGCGCCCCCGCCAGCACCGAGGCCGCATTGGATGACATTTTGAACTGCGTCGCCGAAGGGCGCGACGGCGAAATCGGTCCGCTATTTAACAAACTTTCCGGGCAAGGCGTGCAACCCGTGGGCCTGTGCATTGGCGCAACCCGCCATTTTCGCACCCTGCACAGCGCCGCCAGTGATCCGGGGGGCGCATCCGCAGGCATGTCACGCCAGCGCCCGCCAGTGTTTGGCCCCCGCCGGGACCGGATGATCCGTCAGGCCCAGGGCTGGGGCCTGCGCAAACTGGAACAGGCCCTGCAAATCCTGACCGAAACCGATTTACAGCTTCGCTCCACCGCCAAGGCCCCACAAATGGCGGTGATGGAACGCACCCTGATCCGGCTGGCAATGTTGGGAAAACGCTGAAATGTATACCGTTATTGGCAACAACAGATCCCGAACCATCCGTGTTCTCTGGTTGCTGGAAGAAATGGGAATTTGGGCGCAGCCAGAAACGCTTTGTTGAACGCCTTGGGGGTGGCCTATTCCTGATGGGGGACACCATGACCATCGCTGACATTATCGCCGCCCATTCCGGGCGGTGGGCAATTGGTGCAAAATTTCCGATCAATGAACCGGAATTTCACAGTTATATCGACCGCCTGTGCGCCCGCCCTGCTTTCAAGCGAGCATTCGAAACGTCAGCCTAAACCAACTTCGAATTGGCAAAAATATCCCCGCCGGAGGCATAAAACTCTGCTCAACCTGTCAGGCCCGCCCCCAATGGGCGGCATTACGACCCGCCCATTTGCCGCTGGCCAGACAGGCCGTCAACAAATAGCCCCCTGTCGGGGCCTCCCAGTCCAACATTTCACCTGCGCCAAACATCCCCGGCAGATCCCTGATCATCAACCCCTGATCCAGTGCATCCCAGGCCACACCACCGGATGTTGAAATGGCTTCATCAATTGGGCGAAGGCCCTGATGTTTCACCGGCAAGGATTTCAGCAAATCCACCAGTTCACCCCCCTGCGGCAAGGGGCGGCCAAATTCCATCAACAGGGCAATCTTCACCGGATCAAGCCGCAGAGATTTACGCAACTTATTGGGAAGGCTTGCTTTTTTAGATGCGCTGGACAGGCGTTCCATAATACGCCCCTTGTCCCAATCCGGCAACAGGTCCAGCGTCATATCGTGACCTTGGCGCACCAGACGCGACATTCCATAAATTCCGCCACCTTCCAAACCGCGGTGTGACACAACAAATTCGCCGCGCTGTCGTGTGCCACCGGCCATCAGGGCAACACCTTTAACCGGTGCACCAAAGTGGCGTTCCATATGGCTGGACCAGTCCACCCGAAGGCCAACGTTCGCCCCCCCGAACGGCGTTAGCGCCACACCACGTTCGGCCAGCCACGGTGCCCATTTTCCGTCAGACCCCAATCGTGACCAACTGGCCCCGCCCAGTGCAAGCACTGTTACAGTTGGTTCCAGCAAGGTCTCACCACCCGGCGTATCAAACACCAGTGCATCCCCCCGCCAGCCAAGCCAGCGCCATTTGGTTTGCACCTGAACCCCTAGTTCGCCCAGCTGCCCCATCCATGCGCGCAGCAAAGGTGACGCTTTCATCGATTTTGGAAATACCCGCCCGGATGAGCCTGTGAAAACCGGCTGGCCAAGCCCTTCGGCCCAGCGCCGAACCGCTTTATTATCAAATCCGGTCAGGATTTCACGCAAATGCCCCGCGCTGTCGCCATAGCGGGACAAAAACGTCTCAAAAGGTTCGTCCTTGGTCAGGTTCAGCCCGGATTTTCCGGCCATCAGAAATTTGCGCCCGATGGATGGCTTGGCCTCGGCCACCAGCACCTTTCGCCCGGCGCGCGCCAGTTCATCCGCCGCCATCAGCCCCGCAGGCCCGGCCCCGATCACCAGTGCATCAATTTTCAACGGATCATCCCCTTTATCGCCGCCGCATGGGCCGGTGTTGCCCCAAGGGCGTCGCTGGCCAGTTCAGACACGCATTGATCCAGCCCACCGGGGGCCACAACCCGATCAACCAACCCCCAGTTCAGGGCTGTTTCTGCATCTATTTTCTGACCCGCCATCAAAATCATCTTGGCGCGCGCCGGTCCAACCAACCCAACCAGACGCCCCGGATCGGACGGTTGCGGCAAAAACCCCAGCTTCATCACCGGGTAAAAGAATTTCGCATTTTCAACCGAAACCCGTAAATCACAGGCCAACACCATGCCAAACGCGCCCCCCGCCAGTGTTCCGTTCAGCGCAGCAATGGTCAGGCAGGGCAGTGTTGCAATGTTACCAGACAGGGTTTCCCACAGGTCACTGGTGGCCAGACCTGCGCGGGCTTCATCCAGATCGGCACCGGCGCTAAACACCTTACCCTGCCCGCTTAGAATCAGAACCTTGGCGGTATTGCGGGCCTCGGCGGTTAGTGTGATCAGGTCTTCCAGCATCCCCGCAGTCAGGGAATTCGCCTTTTGCGGCCGGTTCAGGACTATTCGCCACAGGGGACCATTTTTATCAACTTTTATCATGAATGCCCGTTTACCTTTTGTTATGGCTCAAAGGCTTAGCATTGGCGGTGCTAAATCCTAAAATTACTGGAAACGGCCACATTACCGTTACGCCAACGCCCAACCCTTGACCCAATGTGCTGCAACACGATATTTGATCAAGAGCATATTCAACAGGACCTAAAATGACAAAACAGATTTCAAAACTATTTGCCGGGGGCGCAGCTATTGCGTTCACCCTTCCTTCTGCCGCCCTTGCCGACGTTTCGGCACTGGAAGTTTGGGAAAGCTTGAAAGGCTATTCTGAAGCCTTTGGCCAGACCGTCAGCATCGGATCACAGGAAACATCCGGTGATGCACTGATCCTGCATGATGTGATCTTTTCAATGGAAATGCCCGAAGGAAAAGCATCCAGCTCGGTTGAAATGCTGGAATTCCGCGAACGCGGCGATGGTACTGTGGCAATCACCATGTCACCCGATTGGCCATTTTCAATGACGGTTGACCCCGAAGAGGGCGAAGCTGTTGACATGGCCATGATCATCAAACAATCCGGGCTAAGCATTGTTGCTTCTGGTGATAAGGACAATATTTCCTTTGATTATCTGGCGTCCGAAATCAGCCTGGACACCGTAAAGTTCCTTGCAGACGGGAAAGACATTGACCCGGATATTAATTTTTCAATCACCGATATCGATGGGAATTACACCATCACAAACGGTGAAGGCACCACCTATACCAGTGAAATGAATGCTGGAAACATGACCTACAAGGTCGGCTTTAAGTCCCCGGGTGACAACACAAGCTTTTTGGTTTCCGGTTCAATGGCAGATCTGAAAAGCAATTCACAAACGACCCTTCCGGCCGGCTTTACATTGGACGACCCAACAATGGTGTTTGGTGGCGGCCTGAATATGCAAGGCGGCATGACCAGTGGTGCAACCACTTCCGACATGAGCTTTCAGGACGGATCAGAGGGCGGAACCCTGACATCAACCAGCACCGGTGGTTCACTGGACTTCAGCATGCTGGACGGATCACTGGGGTATGGCGGGTCTGTAACCGGCGTAAACTATGCGATCCAGTCGCCGCAAATTCCGTTTCCAGAGGTAACCCTTGGCTTTGAAGAAGTGGCGTTCAGCCTGCTGATGCCGCTTACCAAATCGGATGAGCCAAAAGACTTCGGTTTCGTGATGAAACTGGTTGGTCTTGAAATCAGCGACATGATCTGGGGCATGTTTGATCCCGCACAGGTTATGCCACGGGACCCGGCAACCATTATTCTGGACACATCTGGTCAGGCAAACTGGGCGTTTGATATCACCGACCCCGAACAGGTCGAAGCATTTGACGGCAAATCCCCCGGCGAATTGCACAGCCTGTCGATCAACGATCTTACACTGTCGGCCGTTGGCGCAGAAATCACTGGCAATGGCAACTTTACCTTCGACAACACAGACCTGAAAACATTTGACGGGCTGCCTGCACCAACAGGGTCCATCGACATGAACATCAATGGTGTGAACGGGTTGCTGGACCGTCTGGGTCAAATGGGCTTTTTGCCAAGTGATCAGGCCATGGGCGTGCGTATGATGCTGGGTCTGTTTGCCCGCCCTGCGGGGGGCGAGGACGCGCTGACCTCAACCATCGAAGTGAACGGTGACGGTTCTGTTTTTGCCAATGGGCAACAGTTGAAATAGTCACACTAAATAATCAGGGACGGGCCGCGCAATTGGGTTTGCGCGGCCTTTTCTTTGGCAATCACCTTGCGGCGCGGCGCAGTGCCAATTACGTCTGACAGGACCGTATAACAACCCAAGGCACCCCGATGGCACACCCCCTTTGCGATCTGACCCAAACACTTTTGGCGGCCGCCCAAAGGGCCGGGGCCGATCACGCCGATGCCCTTGCGGTGGACGGCACGTCTGTTTCAATTGATGTGCTGAACGCCAAACTGGAACATGCAGAACGCGCCGAAGGTATTGATATCGGGCTGCGGGTCATGGTTGGTCAGCGTCAGGCCTGTGTGTCGGCGTCTGACACCCGCACCGACACAATCACAACAATGGCCGAGCGCGCCGTCGCCATGGCGCGCGAAGCCCCCGAAGACCCGACAATCGGGCTGGCGGACCCGGATCAGTTTGCCCAGGGTTGGGACACTGATGCGCTGGAAATTTCAGACCCCACCGCCGAACCCACCCCTGCAACCCTACAGGAAGACGCCGCAAACGCCGAGGCCGCCGCCCTGGCCGTTTCCGGTGTTTCACAGGTTCAGGCCGCATCCGCCGGTTACAGTCGCCACGCAATCCACCTGGCCACCAGCAACGGATTTTCCGGCGGATACGAACGCACCGGGCGCGCCCTGTCATGTGTTGCAATCACCGGAACCGGCACCGAAATGGAACGGGACTATTACGGGGATCACCGCACCTTTCAGGCTGATTTGCAAAGCGCGCAGGACATTGGCCGCATCGCCGGCGAACGCACGGTCGAACGCGCCGGCGCACGCAAACCAAAAACCGGGGCCTTTCCGGTGCTGTTTGATGAACGCATCGCGTCATCCCTGATCGGGCATCTGTTGGTGGCGATCAACGGCAGTTCCATCGTGCGCGGGTCATCATGGGCACGCGATTTACTGGGCCAGCAGGTTTTGCCAACCGGCCTTTCAATTATCGAAGACCCGCACCGCCCGCGCGCATCCAGCAGCAAACCATTTGACGGTGAAGGCCTGCCAACCGCGCGCCGCACCATCGTTGAAAACGGCGTTCTGGGCGGCTGGACGCTGGATCTGGCCACGGCGCGCAAACTGGGCCTTAAATCCACGGCCAACGCATCACGGGGCACATCCGCACCACCATCCCCAACAACCGGAAATATTGCCCTGACCCAGGGCGATGTCAGCCGCAATGACCTGATCCATGACATGGGCACGGGCCTGCTGGTAACATCGATGATCGGGTCATCGATCAACCCGACAACCGGGGACTATTCGCGCGGGGCATCCGGTTTCTGGGTGGAAAACGGCGAAATCGCCTATCCGGTCAACGAATGCACCATCGCCGGCAACCTGATTGAAATGCTAAAAACCATCACCCCGGCCAATGACGGGCGCGCCCACCTGTCACGGGTGGTGCCATCATTACTGGTGCAGGGGATGACCCTTGCCGGAGAGTGATCTTGATCTTCTGATCTGCGCCGCGCAGGCCGCCGGGGATGTCGCCACGCCGTTTTGGCAGCAGTCCCCAAAGACATGGGAAAAAGACGCCGGTGCCGGCCCGGTAACAGAGGCCGATCTGGCGGTGAATGACCTGCTAAAAGATCATTTGATGACGGCGCGCCCCGACTATGGCTGGCTGTCCGAAGAAACCGAAGACAACGCCGCGCGTCTGTCAAAAGAACACGTGTTCATCATTGACCCCATTGATGGCACCCGGTCGTTTATCGCAGGTGAAAAAACATGGTCACATTCACTGGCAATCGCCAAAAACGGGGTGGTCACGGCGGCGGTGATTTATCTGCCGCTGCGTGAAAAACTGTACAGCGCGCGTGGCGGCGCGGGTGCCCTTTTGAACGGAACGCCAATCACCGCGTCCGCCAGGGCGGACATTACCGATGCCACTGTTCTTTGCGCCCGCCCGGTTCTGGACCCGGTTCACTGGCATGACGGCGTGCCCCCGGTTCGGCGCCATTTTCGGGCATCCCTTGCCTATCGCATGGCGCTGGTTGCCGAGGGGCGGTTTGATGCAATGGTCACATTGCACAACACTTGGGAATGGGACATTGCCGCCGGCACCCTGATCGCAACACAGGCCGGGGCCTGTGTCAGTGACCGCGCAGGTGGCACACCGGTTTTCAACAACCCCCACCCGGCCCTGCCCGGCCTGATTGCCGGGGCAAGTGGCGTGCATGGCGGGTTGCGTGACAGGTTGGCTTGATTTAAATCGAAACCGGGTTCCAGAGGTTTTTTGACCGACCCCACCCTTACCACGGGCTGTTTTCAAAGGCCCCCATTCAGCCCCGGAGGCCCCATGACACAACGCCTGCACCTTGTATTTGGTGGTGAACTGATTGACCCATCCAAAAGCGCGTTCAAAGACGTAAGCGATATCCACATCGTCGGTATTTTCCCCGACTACCGGACCGCCTATAATGCCTGGAAATCAGAAGCACAGCGCACGGTTGATAATGCCCATATGCGCTATTTCATTGCACATCTGCACCGGTTACGTGACGAAACAACAGAAGCCTCATCCACCGAAGAACTTGAAGGGTAAGCTGAAGAAATCACATGGGATTTTCCCCTTCTCTTACGATTTACAACCTAACATCCCGGGTGCGCCACCGGGGGTGGTCCCGCGCGGCGGCGTCACAAAACCGGGCCAAACGTCCGCCGGGCGCGCTAATATGGGTGCATGCACCACGCCCCGGCGACCATGGGGTCATCGCGGAATTATTGGCGCGGCTGGGTGATTTGCACCCGGATGTCTGGTTTTTGCTGACAACACAGGGCGCCGCGCCTGAAAACCTGCCTGATCAGTGTTTTTTCGAAAAAATACCCCCCGATACCGGGGCCGCGGCCAAGGCGTTTCTGGCCCATTGGAAACCTGATCTGATCATCTGGATATCGGGGCAACTGCACCCGGCGACCATTCAACAAACTGCCCTGTGTAAGATCCCGCTGATAATGCTGGACACAGGCGCCGCCTTTGGGGCATCGCGCCGCTGGTTTCTGTTGCCGGGGGTTTCACGCACCACGTTGCGAAAATTCGACACCATCCTAAGTGGCGACGAAGCCACATCACTGGCCCTGATATCCGCAGGCGCCCTTAGTGACCGGGTGCAGACCACTGGTGTGCTGGAACTGGATATTCCCGCCCTTGCCTGCAACGAACATGAATGGTCAACACTGGCCGAACAGGTTGCCGCCCGACCGGTCTGGCTGGCGGCGGAAATAAATATTTCAGAGCTGCCTTCTATTTTGGCCGCCCATTCGCAGGCCCAGCGCCGCTCACACAGGTTACTGTTAATTATTGTTCCTTCGGACCCGGAAGACGGGGAAGAATTTACCAAGATTCTGGATGAAAAAGCCGTGGCTTTCACCCAACGCAGCATTGGTGGTGAGCCTGATACAGCAGCACAGATTTATCTGGCCGACACCGATGAAGAAATGGGGCTTTGGTATCGTCTGGCCCCGGTTACATTCATGGGGAACACCTTTGCCGCCATCAAGAACTTTGGCCCAAACCCATTTCATGCGGCAGCACTGGGGTCTGTTGTTCTGCACGGGCCAAATACCGGCAGGCATAAGGTGGCCTATGACCGTCTTGGGCGTGCGGGTGCATCCCGCACGGTCGCCCATATGGGTGAAATGGCCCACACTGTCGAAGCATTGCTGGCACCTGATCGTGCGGCAATCATGGCCCATGCTGCCTGGCAAATCACTTCGGCGGGGGCCGAGGTAATGGAAACCACGCTGACAACGTTAAGCGGCGCACTGTCCCAATCAAAGGCGAACAACGAATGAGGCCGCCAATATTCTGGAGCCGCCCACCAAACAGTCCGGGCTGGCAGGCGCGGGTTCTGGCGCCCCTTGGGGCCGTTTATGCGTTTGCAACATCGCGCAGGGTTGTCCGTGGTGACGCGTTGCACGCAGACGTGCCGGTGATCTGTGTGGGCAACCTGAACGCTGGCGGAACCGGAAAAACCCCCACAGTGATCGCACTGGTGGAACGGATGAAATCACGCGGGGTTTGCGCCCATGTGGTGTCGCGCGGGTATGGCGGGACACTGGCCGGGCCGGTTCAGGTGGATGAACGGGGCCACAGTGCCGCCGATGTGGGGGATGAACCACTGTTGCTGGCGGCCTTTGCACCAACATGGGTGGCGCGTGATCGCGCGGCCGGGGTGCGCGCCGCACAGGCCGCAGGCGCACAGGTGATATTACTGGATGACGGGTTTCAAAACCCAAGCGTTGCCAAGGATTTCAGCATCGTGGTGGTGGACGCCAAACGTGGTTTTGGCAATGGCCGGGTCATACCGGCGGGGCCGCTGCGCGAACCGGTCAGTGCCGGGATGAAACGGGCCGATCTGGTTCTGTCAATCGGGAACGCGGGCGAACAGGCTGCATTCAGTGCCGCGTGGGGCGGGCAGATCAGTTGCCCCCGTACCAGCGGTGAATTGACGCCACTGGCAACCGGAATGGACTTTAACGGGTTGGATGTGCTGGCCTTTGCCGGGATCGGACGGCCGGGCAAGTTCTTCGCCACCCTGCGCACGATGGGGGCAAATTTGCTGCGGGCCGAAGAACTGGACGATCACCAGCCCCTGACAGATGCCCTGATGAAGCGGTTGGAAATTGAGGCAGCAGCCCTAAACGCCCAACTGGTCACAACCGAAAAAGACGCGGTTCGCCTGCCTAAATCTTTTCGCCAAAAGGTTCTGACAGTCCCTGTGCGGCTGAACATTGACGACTGGTCAGACATTGACGCCGCCTGCGCCCGCCTTGGGCTTAGCGGTTTTTCAGATCAGCCCTGATTTCATCGCCGTGTTCGTCCAGCTTGGGCGACGCCCGCCCAGTGGCCAGATCAGCACCCGAAAACCGAAATGGCGCATGCACAGTTGGCACACCGTCAATTTCCCCCTGAAGCCCGCGAAATTTCACCTGCGGGTCGGCGTAAACCTCGGCCAGATCATTGATCGGCCCGGCGGGCACACCATTTTGTTCACAGGCCGCCAACAGGTCGGCCTTGGACATGGCCGTGGTTGCCACACTTAGGGCGCGCGACAGTTCGGGGCGGTTTTTCACCCGGTCAGCGTTGGTTGCAAAACGCGGATCACTTGCCAGATCACCAAGGCCCAAAAGGGCGCAAAGCCGGTGATACTGGCTGTCATTGCCGGTGGCGATGATGATCCAGCCGTCTGAACAGTCAAACACCTGATAGGGCGCAAGGTTCTGGTGGGCATTGCCAATCCGCCCCGGCGCGGTGCCGGTGGTCAGATAGTTCATCGACTGGTTGGCGGTGATCGATGTCGCCACATCCAGCAGGGACAGATCAATCTGTTGGCCCAGCCCGGTTTGACCGCGCTGATGCACCGCCGCCAGAATGGCCGTAACCGCATAAACGCCTGTGAAAATATCGGTGACGGCCACGCCAACCTTTTGCGGCTGACCATCGGGGTCGCCGGTAACTGACATCAACCCGGACATGCCTTGGATAATGTAGTCATACCCGGCCCGGTGCGCATATGGCCCGTCCTGACCAAAGCCGGTGATGGAACAGTAAATCAGGCGCGGGTTCAGTTTGTGCAGGCTGTCGTAATCCAGCCCGTATTTTTCCAAACCACCAACCTTGAAGTTTTCAATCAAAATGTCGGCGTCAGCCACCAGATCACGGACCAGTTGCTGGCCCTCGGCACTGGTGAAATCGGCGCAGATCGACCGTTTGCCCCGGTTGCAGGAATGGAAATAGGCGGCGGACACATCGCCGGGGCGTTCAACAAAGGGCGGCCCCCATTTGCGGGTGTCATCGCCTTGCGGGCTTTCAACCTTAACCACATCAGCGCCCAGATCCGCCAGGGTTTGCCCGGCCCACGGCCCGGCCAGAATGCGCGCCAGTTCGACGACTTTCAGGCCGGACAGGGGTGACATTATTCGGCCAGTTTTTCTTCGATCACGGCAGCAAAATCAGCATAGTTCATGTTGCTGTATTTTTCACCATTAATCACAAACGAAGGTGTTGAGCGCACTTCGTCAACTGTTGAGTTCTGATGATAAACAAGAACCATCGCCTGTGCATTTTCACGGTCATTCATGCAGACATCCAACTGTTCGTCAGTGATACCTGCCGTTTTACCGATGGTGCGCAAATTGGCGGCAATTTGTGCAGGATCACCACCGGCAGACCATTCTTTTTGTTGTTCAAAAATCAGATCGGCAATACCGAAATAGCGTTCCGGCCCACCACAGCGCGCCACGATGCCGGCCCACAGGCCGAAACGGTCAAAGTAGACTTCGCGAAACACAAAGTTAATCTTGCCGGTGTCGATATAGTTTTTTTCCAATTCACCCAGAACATTGGCGTGAAAGTTTTTACAGTGCGGGCAGGTAAAGGACGCATATTCGATTACCGTCACCTTGGCATCCGGGTTGCCGATCGACATTTCCAGCACGCCGGATGTGTCAATATCGGCGTCCTGTGCGTTGGCCGCGGCCAGCAATGGGCCGGGTTCGGGGGACTGATTTGAATACCACAGCCCACCGCCGCCAAAGGCGACGATTACGGCCAGAACAATTGCCAGGGAACGGTTCATGGGAAATACCTCTTTTTCATTTTGTCCGGGATAGAACGTTTTTACCAAGCTCTTCAAGCGCCGTTCGCAATGTGGTGTCCCCAACTGCGCTGGCGGCGTCCTTGGCGGCACGCACAATTTCAGGATCGGCTGCTGGTGCCGCGTGTTTTGGGGCGTGTTCAAAGGCAACCCGCCCCTCGGCAAAACCGGTGGGGGCGGTCTGGGTGATATTGATCCGCGAAATAGCGTTATAGCCATAGCACGCATTTACCCGGTCACGGATTTTTGGCAGGTCTGCCTGCAACATGGGGGCCTGTGCGCCGGTGGTCAAAATCGTTAACGTCGCCCCCAGACCACCACGATTATAGCCGACCTTAACCGGCAGGGCGGTGCGCGCGGTTTCCTCACCAACAATTTCGGCCCAGTGGGTCAAAAGGCGCGACACCGCAAAACCCCGCGATTCGCCGACCTTGCGAATCTGCCCCTGCAACAGGCCCGAGGTTCGTTCGAACCCGCGCTTGCGCCGTTGACCTTGTTTATTGCGTTGCGTCTTCATCGCTGGCATGACCCCGTGTTAGCACCATTTTATGGCCAGACCGGCGCCCGCACCAGCCCAAAGCAAAAAAGGTATCTAAAGATTGCGTGACCATGAGCCAAGTCAGGCCCTGTTGAACTGGTACGATGCAAATGCACGCGACCTGCCATGGCGGGTGGCCCCGGCCCAGCGGCGCAACGGGGTGGTGCCTGACCCCTATCATGTCTGGCTGTCGGAAATCATGTTGCAACAAACCACCGTGGCCGCCGTGCGTGGATATTTCACGCGCTTTATCAACCGCTGGCCTGACGTCGGTGCCCTTGCGATGGCTGATGACGGGGATGTGATGGGCGAATGGGCCGGGCTTGGCTATTACGCGCGGGCGCGCAACCTGTTGAAATCCGCGCGGATCATTCACCGGGAAATGGGTGGTATTTTCCCGCAAACCCACGCCGGTCTGATCGCCCTGCCCGGCATCGGCCCCTATACGGCGGCGGCGATTTCAGCCATTGCATATGATCACCCGGAAACCGTGGTTGACGGCAATGTTGAACGGGTGATGGCGCGGTTTTTCGCAGTCACTGATACGCTGGATGTGGCAAAGCCCACCCTTTGGGAACACGCAGGTTCCCTGACCCCAAAACAGCGCGCCGGGGATTACGCGCAGGCGGTGATGGATTTGGGTGCCACGGTTTGCACACCAAAATCACCGTCCTGCAATGCCTGCCCGTGGCAGGAAAACTGCCGGGGCCACGCCCGAGGTATCGCTCCGGACCTTCCGCGCAGAAAGCCGAAACAGCCAAAACCCACACGTTTCGGGATTGTTTATGTGGTCCGGCGTGATGATGGGGCGTGGCTGTTGGAACGTCGCCCCGACAGGGGGTTGCTTGGTGGAATGCTGGGTTGGCCGGGGTCGGACTGGGGCGATAACCCAACGCCCGCCCCGCCGGTCAGCGCCAACTGGCAGGACCCTGAAAAAATTGTCAAACACACCTTTACCCATTTTCATCTGGAACTGTCGGTGCGGGTTGCGTCAGTTACACGCACCGCCCGGACAGATGTCGGAAAGTTCATTAATAACAACATGTTTCATCAAAATGATCTGCCAACCGTCATGGCTAAGGCCTTTGATATTGCCAAAGGTTGGCTCGACAGGAATTGAGCCTTAACAGTTTGCACCCTAGAATGGTGTGAAACCTGAAAGGAAGCCCATGATCCCGGCCAAAACTGTTGCAAAGTTTCGATCTGCCCTGCCGTTCTGGATGTCACTGGCTTTGATACCATTTGTATTATGTGCCGCAAAATACGGTGGCTGGGCCCTGCTTTTGCCGGTTCTCAGTACATTTGGGCTGTTTTCTGTCATTGATCCGCTGGGGGGGCGTAACTTTGAAAATGCCGACCCCGAAACATCCGATGATCAGTTGTTCTGGTACCGTCTGATCACCCTGATCTGGTTTCCGGTTCAGTTTGTCGTGATTTTCGGGATGATCTGGTATGTGACGGCAACCGGGCACCTTTCAGCAATGGAAAAGGTGTTCCTGTTCTTTGGGGTCGGGCAAATTTCAGGTGCTGTGGGCATCGTTTATTCCCATGAACTGATGCACCAAAAAAACCGTACCGAACGGTGGTTGGCGGATCTGTTGCTGGCAACAGTCGTGTATTCCCATTTCCGGTCCGAACATTTGCTGGTGCATCACCGGTATGTGGGCACACCGCGCGACCCTGTGAGCGCACGTTATAACGAAAACTTCCACCGGTTTTTCTTTAGGGTGCTGTACCAGTGCTGGCGCTCTGCGTTTCGATCAGAGGCACAGATGCTGGCGCGCAAGGGGCTGCCGTGGTGGGACGCAAGCAACCCGTTCTGGCGCTATTGGGGGCTGCAAACCGGGTTTTTGTTGCTGGCAATGATCATTGGCGGCTGGGCCGGGCTGGGCCTGTTTGTGTATCAGGCCACGGTTGCCATCTGGTATCTGGAACTGACCAATTACGTTGAACACTACGGCCTGACCCGCAAGCACCTTGGTGACGGCAAATACGAACACACCAAGGCGCACCATTCCTGGAATGCGTCGCACAGGGCGTCAAACTGGTTGCTGATCAACCTGCAACGCCATTCAGACCACCACGATAAACCAAGCCGGCGCTTTCCACTGTTGCAACACCACACCCAGGCCGAGGCACCACAATTGCCAATGGGGTATCCAACAATGGTTGTGGCGGCCCTGATCCCGCCGGTGTGGCGACGCATGATGAACCCAAGGGTGCGAAAATGGCGCGCAATGTATTACCCCGAAATCACCGATTGGGCCCCCTATAAGGCGGCCAGTAATCCAATGCCCCGCTAGGGTTGGTTTTTGGCACCAAGCATATAGGGTTTCCAAAGGGTGATCGTGATTGGCACTGCAATATTCAGCCAGAACGCTGTTAGCATCAGGGTGAAAAAGGCTTGCTCACTCAGGATAGAATTCTGCACATAGGCAATATCCATCACCACAAAGGCCAGTTCGGCCCGCCCAAGCATGCCAAACCCGATCATCACACTTTCCTGCCAGCTGAACCCACCAGTATAGCGCGCCGCCAACCCTGCCGATAAAACCTGCATAATAAACAGGGAAATTATCAGGATCACGACCTCTGGCAGGATGGATATGATCAGATCAGCGTCAAAAACAATCTTCGCCCCCAGATCAATAAAGAAGATCGGTCCTATCCAGGAAAAAGCAACGTCATCCACCACTGATTTCGTTTTTCCAAATTGGTTTTCCTGTGACCCGCGAAGGAAGCTAAAGTATTCTTCTTTCAGAACCAGCCCGGCCATATAGGCCCCAATTGCCGGGTGAAACCCCAGTTCATGCGCCGCCAGCCCGACCAACAGGGCGATGGTCAAAACAACCAGGGTGGTGTGTTCACCATTGGCCAGTGCAAACACATGTTTCACCCCGAATTTGCGCAAGACTGGCAAGCGTGACATCAGGCCGGTGCTTTCATGTGGAAAGACCAATGCACCAAGGCCAACCACCCCAAGAAAAAACAGGGCGACCTTCACAATGATCCAGCCAACCACCGCAATCGTCACCGGCCCACCACCGGTTGCCAGCGGAACAAGAACAGCCACCAGCGCAAGGGAACCAATATCGTCCAGCACCGCCGAAGTCATAATGCCGGTTGCCACACGGGTTTTATGCAGCCCCTCGGCCTTTAGGGATACCAGGGTCAGTGACACGGCGGTGGCCGTCATTGTCAGCCCGCACATCAGGGAAATATTTGTATCACCCCAAAAATATTGCGCCACGGAATAGGCCGCAACAAAGGGGCCAATCGCGCCGAACAGCGCGATACCCCAGCTGCGTTTCAAACCGGTGATAAAGTTGCTGGTTTTTTCTTCAAAACCAATCGCAAACATGATCACAACGATCCCAACTTCGGCAAAGCCACGGATAAAGGGGGACGTTTCTTTGGGTAAAACCCCAACGTTGACCAAAACCGCGCCAACAAACAGAAAATATAAAACCGGGGTTAGTTTGGTTTTGCGGGCGGCATAAACGGCAAAGAATACCCCCAGCCACATGATTGCCAGTTGCGCCAGTGGTTCCAATTCTGTCCCCTTTATCTGATCCGCCATTACGCGCCAATTGCGCACCATTTCCTTTTCATATGGCATGATAAACCGGATGAAAACAGTGCCCCAGCCATACCCCCATACCGCCCCTTTGAAATCCGTGTTACATCCGGCAAAAACAGGGATGCGTGATGTCCAGAACTATCCTTTTCAATAAACCTTTTGGGGTGCTGTCGCAGTTTACGGATGCCAGTACCGCCGCAACCCCGTCCAAAACCCTGTCGGGTTATATTGATGTGCCGGGGGTTTATGCCGCCGGGCGTCTGGATAAAGACAGCGAAGGCCTGTTGGTTCTGACCGATAACGGGCAATTGCAAAATAAGATCAGCAGCCCGAAACATAAAATGTCCAAATGCTATTGGGTGCAGGTGGAAGGTGTGCCGGGGGGTGACGAAATTGCCCGGTTGCGCCGCGGTGTACAACTAAAGGACGGCATGACAGCCGCCGCCAAGGTGCGGGCAGTTGGTGAACCCGCATGGCTGTGGCCCCGTGACCCGGCGGTGCGATATCGAAAATCTGTGCCTGACAGTTGGCTGGAAATCGTAATCTCAGAGGGACGCAACCGACAGGTACGCCGAATGACGGCGGCCGTGGGCCACCCAACATTGCGCCTGATCCGCTATCGCGTTGGGTCCTGGACAATTGACGGGCTGGCCAATGGGGATTGGCGGGATGACTGAAAAAAGCCCCGCCCTTTTGCAAAGGCGGGGCAAGTTTGCGCTTGTGGTTATGGCCACAGGCACCGGCGGTAACTGCATATATCTTCGTTAATATTTGGTTAACTCATCTCTGCCCTGATTTGTTGGCGCAACAGATCAATCGGCACCTGCTTGCCGTCTTGCTTGAACGACCAGTAGGTCCAGCCATTGCAACTGGGTGCCCCTTCCAGTGCGGCGCCAACCTGATGGATTGAGCCCCGTTGATCGTGGGCAATCAGGGTGCCATCGGCGCGGATTTTCGCGCGGTGACGGCCGTTGATTGAAATTAGTTCTTCGCCCGGGCGCAACATGCCCCGTTCAACCAACTGGCCAAAAGGAACGCGCGGTTCGGCACGTTTACTGATGGAAACCTGCAAGGCCTCTTTGTCGAACTTACGCACCCGGTCGATGCGTTTCTTGGCAACCTTACGATAGGCCGCTTCCCGCTCGATCCCGATAAATTCACGCCCCAGCATTTTTGCAACCGCACCGGTCGTGCCGGTTCCAAAGAACGGGTCAAGCACAACGTCACCCGGGTTGGTGGTGCCCAGCAATGCGCGGTGCAGCAGGCTTTCAGGTTTTTGGGTTGGGTGGGCTTTTTCACCGGCCTCATTTTTCAGACGTTCATGGCCATTGCAGATCGGCAATACCCAGTCAGAGCGCATCTGAATACCTTCATTCAGCGCCTTTAGCGCCTCGTAGTTAAAGGTGAATTTGCTGGCCTCATTCTTTGACGCCCAAATCAGGGTTTCATGGGCGTTGGTTAGACGCGCGCCGCGAAAGTTCGGCATCGGGTTGGATTTGCGCCAGATCACATCATTCAGGATCCAAAAGCCCTGATTTTGCAGCGCCGCACCGACGCGGAAAATGTTGTGGTAAGACCCGATCACCCAAATCGCACCGTTGGGTTTCAACAAACGGCGGGCGGCCGCAAGCCATGCAGTGGTGAACTTGTCATACGCATCAAATGACGCAAACTGGTCCCATGCATCATCAACCGCATCAACCTTGGAATTGTCGGGGCGATGCAAATCACCCTTAAGCTGCAAATTATAGGGGGGGTCGGCGAAAATCAGGTCAATGGAACCTTCGGGAAGACTGTTCATTACCTTGATACAGTCGCCCGACAATATCTGATTTAGCGGAAGCGCACGGGCCTCCGGTTTGGTTTTGATCGTCATTACTGCCTCTATCCTCGTGTCTTTGGTGACACGTTGTTGTTAAGGCTAATGATGAATCATTGATGATTCGCCGTCAAATTCTTTTTCTAATCAGTCACTTACAGTTTTCTCTTGATACAAGATATTGTGCACCGGTTTGAAAGAACGTCTATGGTGTGGGGTCACGCCCAGATTTTGAAGGGCCAACTGGTGCTCTTTTGTCGGATAACCGGCATTGCGTTCCCAGCCATAGCCGGGATGCTGTTGCGCCAAATCCACCATCAGCTGATCACGCCAAACTTTTGCAACGATCGAAGCCGCCGCAATCGACAAAGATCGCGCATCACCTTTGACCAATGCACTTGCCTTTCCCTTTAAGGCCGGCGGAATACGATTGCCGTCCACCAACACATGATCGGCCACCCCCGACAGACCCGCGACCGCCCGTTCCATTGCCAACATGGATGCATGCAAAATATTGATCTGGTCAATTTCTGCCACACTGGCCTGCCCCAGACAAACATCCGCCCTTTCCCATAGTTGCGCGGCAATCACGACCCGGCGCGCATGGGTCAGTTTTTTGGAATCGTTCATCCCCTCGGGGATGTTATCAGGGTCCAGCCGCACAGCGGCCGCAACAACCGGGCCGGCCAACGGGCCACGCCCGACCTCATCCACACCGGCAACATAGGTGGCACCGTCATCAAAGGCAGTTTGTTCAAATGAATAATCTGGCTGGGCTTTTGTCATGGTTGCTACAAACCCCGCAAAAGGGTGCCACGCAACCAAAAAAGGACGGGTGGTCCTGAAACCACCCGCCCAAGTGCCGGCGCGATAAGCTGGGGATGATCACGCCGATGCCCGTCGGCCGATTAGTTCAGCCGTGCCTCAACCTGATAACCGCGCTTGCGCAGGCATTTTGCGTCATACACTTGCGAGCGCAGCCCATAACGGATGCGAACCGTGTCTTCACACACCTTCGGCAGATGGTTCGCGCGGCGCATTTCTTCGTTCAGGCAAATTTTTCCGTAAACCCCCCTGCGGCCCCGGTCAGTGCGGATGTTGAAAAAACATTCACCCGGTACAACCCCGCGGTGGCCGGGCGGAATTACAATTGGTGCCGCGTTTGGCCGGGTGACAGACACCGGCGGCAGAACCCGGCGGGATGTGTTGGTATTGGTGGTTTTGGTGGTTTTAATCACCTCATTAACAATCAATGCCGTAATCGCCCCGGCAATAAACTGATTTATCCCGTTGTTTTTCCCTGCATGGGCCGGGGCCGCCCCCAGGCCGTTCAGGGTGATACCAAGGGCCAGAACGGATGCTGTTATTTTGCGGGTCATGTTGTTTCCTTTGTCCGGGCAACCGGGAAAACCGGCTGCGTCCGCCCAAAGGTGTCGGGGGGTGGCATGCTAAGCAATATCACCCCACTGTTATCGGATATCACCCCGGTGCGGGGCCAGTGATATTGAATAACATCGCCACCTGGCACACAGTCGGGCCATGATAAAACGTTTAACAATAATGCTGGTTATTCTGACAGCACTTGCAGCATCCGGATCTGCCGATGCCGCGTGCTATGGTGATTACAAAGCAAAGCGCGACAAGCCACTTCGGCTGCATTACGGTGTCATAGAACTGCCGGATGCTGTGTGCGGTGACGCTAAACTGGCGCAGGCCGAAATAAAGGCGCGCATCGCGGTTGAAAAATGGCGGCTGTTAAATGTGCTGTCGATTTTCGGCAGCGAAGGGCTGGAAAATAGGAAAGAGAGTGCTGGGAAATTCTTCTTACGCTTCTGATACGCGCCGTTCTGGGGTGCGAATCGTTGCAATTGGTATTGCTGCAATCATTGCAATTTTGCTGGTTGCGGCTGTTTTATTGTTTACCAACCTGCCAGACGCCAATGCGTTTAACGGGCGGGTTGAACAGATTTTCATCGCCAATGATGACCTGACATCCAATGCTGAAATTAAGCTGCTTGAAATTCTGGCCGAAAGTGGCACCACATTTTCCGGGGTGCTGGAAAGTTACCGCACGGTTATTTTTGTTCTGCTGGTGTTTTCCACGGCCCTGCTGATTGCGGCACTGGTGTTTTTAGTGACCATCATCATGCTGAACCGCCGGATGGGCGAGATTGAGCGCGCCGGCATTCAGGTATCTTCCCTGTTGATCAGCCGGGATGAGCACACTGTTTTTTTAAACAACATGGAATTCAAACTGACCCCAGCCGCAATAGAAACCCTGTCCGTCCTGGCCGAGGCCCGCATGGATGAAGACGTTCTGTCCGGCGCCGAAATAGAAGCCATGATTTCAGGCCGCCTGGCCGCCGATTGTGACGAAGCCGCCGGCGCCACCCGAATAAAGCGGTTACGCGATGTACTGGGCAACCAAATGGTATCGGAATTGCTGGTCAAAAATATAGCGCGCAAAGGCTATATGCTGTCGATCGATAAAGACATCATCAGGATCATTTAAAGTAAGGCACAAAGCTAAAATTCTGTTCCCCACCCCAAACTGGCGGCCCCGATAGGAGTCGAACCTATGACCTACCGCTTAGGAGGCGGTCGCTCTATCCACTGAGCTACGGGGCCTTAAAGCGGCTATGATCTGCATTGTGTTTAGCAGTTTTTTCACCGGTTTCAATACAAACACCTACCGTGCCAGGCCGCGTCTTTGGGTTTGCCTATTCCTGAATATTACCCGCCCATTTATCTATTTTATTCAGCAGTTCCGACTTTTTGACCGGTTTGCTTATAAAGTCATCCATTCCGGCATCCAAACAGGCCCTGCGGTCACTTTCCATCGCATTTGCGGTCAAGGCAATGATCGGGCATCGGGCAAGCCCTGCTTCGTCCTCATGTAATCTGATTTTATGCGTGGCCGAAAGCCCGTCCATTACCGGCATAGACAGGTCCATCAGAACAAGATCAGGTGGGTCGTTGATATAGGCATTAACCGCCTCAAGACCATTTTCTGCAAAACATATATCCATCTGTTCAGATGCAAGCATGCCGCGGACCACCAGCCGGTTGGTTTTATTGTCCTCTGCAACCAGAATACGTTTGGTTTTCGGAGTTGATTTAAGGTCTGAGTTTGGGGAACTCAGCGGGTTTTTGACACTAATATAGGTTTTAATATCGTTCGGTGTGCTGGAAAATTCGACCAACATCCGGTGCAATTGCGTCAGTCTGATTGGTTTTTGGATAATAGTATCAAGGTGCAAAGCTTTACAAACATCCTGACCCTCTTTGATATCAAGGGATGTGCACATGATAAGTCTTATATCGCTGAAGTTATGGGAATTACGGATCAGACGGGCCAGTTCAACACCGTTCGTATTCGGCATACAATAGTCAAGAATTGCCATATCAAACGCCGGATCGGGGTCACTGCGGGAGTTCAAAATCTCCATTGCCTGTGCCGCACCGTTGGCCAAAACAACGTTGCACCCCCAAAACCTTAATCTGTCACGAAGTAAGCGGCGATTAACTTCAAGATCATCAACCACCAGTATATTCAGCTTGCCAACCTTCATGGTTGGATTCGAAAAATTCTGTTCGGGTGATTGCTGACTTCCTACCTTCAGGCCAAGCTTTATTGCAAAAACTGAACCTTTACCCTCCTGTGAGCGAACACTGATTGTGCCACCCATCAGTTCAATCAGGCGCTTTGTAATCGCCAACCCCAGGCCTGTGCCCTCAAACTGGCGGGTGTTGGTATTGTTGGCCTGTTCAAATGCGTGGAAAACAGACTGGACCTTTGCATCCGGGATGCCAACACCAGTATCAGAAACGGAAATTTCAAGATCCACAATATCCCCGCTGACCTGCCCGCGAACTTCAACTGCAACATGGCCGACTTCTGTAAATTTAACAGCATTACCAACGACATTCATAAACACTTGGCGCAGTCGTCCTTCATCACCACAAAAATTAACCGGCAGATTAGACGGGTAGCGCAGTACTATTTCTACTTCTTTTGTTTTTGCCTTGGTCGAAAGTAGAACCACAGTATCATTAAGCAACTGAGACAGGTTGAACTGTTCGTAGGTCAGTTCCATTTTGTCAGCTTCGATCTTTGAATAATCAAGGATATCGTTAATAATTGTGACAAGCGCCAAGCCCGAATTTTCAATTGTGTGGGCATACATTTTCTGATCTTCGCTTAGGTCAGTTTCCAGCATCAGTTGCGCCATGCCGATCACCCCGTTCATGGGGGTGCGAATTTCATGGCTCATGTTGGCCAAAAATTCCGATTTCGCCTGACTGGCAGAAACCGCCTGTTTTCGGGCAATTTCCAGGGCTTTTTCGCGTGTTTCCTTTTCTTCAAACATTTTTTTCAGGGTGTCGACCGACCCGGAGAGAGTCCAAAATTCACGGGCGGCGCGGGACCAAAGCGGTTTGATATACACAGCCTTTTTTTCAAGGGCATTTTGCAAATTCTGGTGGATACGATCTAATGGCGACAAAATCAGCCTTTGGGTTGCAAAAAGTAATGTTGCCACCAAAAGCCCCAGCGCCAACGAAGAATAAAGGCGGGTCCGAAATACAGAACTTGCAATTCGGTCCATGCCTTTCTGGGTTGACCAGTGCACATTTATGGAACCAAATTCCATCCCATCAAACATGATGGAATTTGAGAACGTCAAGGTGCCCGCAATAACTTCCGGATAAGTACTTGGATACGCGGCAAGAATGTCGCCGTCGGCATTTTGGATTTCAACATATGTGATTGCAGGGATATGGCCAAAACCCTCCGCAATCGCGCTTTCCAACAGGGGGATATCTTCTACAATGATTGCCTCTATCATCAGGCTACCAAGCAGTGCTGTGGTGTGGTGCGCCCGTTCCTCCAGATCTGCACCAAGCCGGGATGTTTCCAGAACCCGGGTCAGTTCACCCAAAAAAACAATCAGAACCGCAACCACACCCAGAAAGGTGATCACAACCTGTGTGGCAAGTCGAAGACGACGGGGCTGCGTGGTCAGGCCCATATTTTAACCACCAAAACCCTTGCTTTGCTCCATCGCGCCACGAACAGGCTGATAGTCAGCATCGCTGCCCTGCACAAACCCGGTTTTTACGAATTCCTGCACCGCCTGCGGATCGCTGGGGGAAAGAAATGCTTCACGCAATGCATCCGATATCCGCTGATCAAGCCCTGATTTATACAGCCAGGGTTTGGTGACATTCTGAAATTCCACGAGAGTTCGAATAGGCACCCCTTTGTCCTGAAGCATGGAAAAAGTGCTTTGCTTAAGTGCCCCAGCATCAAAAGCCCCCCGCCCAACGGCGGCGCCAACCCGATCATGTCGCTCAAGATATTCAAAACGGTCCAGATCGGCAGCCGATATTCCAACATTCAGCAGTTGTTGCTGGGCCAAAAACCGGCCAATGGTCGACAGGCGATTGCCAAAAGCAAAGCTGCTGCCCTTCAGGTCAGCAAGTGTAGCAATCTCACTGTCGGCGTGAACTGCGATCACCCCCATAAAAGTTTTCTGGCCCTTAACGGTTTCCAT
>DAOURA010000128.1 GCA_030625325.1 Marinosulfonomonas sp. | reverse complement strand
GCCGTTTTTGCGACGTCTGGCCCGCGCCATGGAAAAGCGTGGGTTTGAGCCGGAAACAGCAGGTTCGGTTGCCGCCGGTACGGCGATTGCCACCGCCAGACCACCCGCATACGCGGTTGTTGATCTGCGTCTTCAGGACGGGAACGGGCTGGACGTGGTGGAAACTATCCGCGCCAAACGGCCCGACAGCCGGATCGTGGTTTTAACCGGGTATGGTGCCATTGCAACGGCGGTGGCGGCGGTCAAGATCGGGGCAACCGATTACCTGTCAAAGCCAGCAGACGCCAATGACGTTACCAATGCATTACTGGCGTCAGGAGACGAACTACCACCCCCCCCGGAAAACCCGATGTCGGCAGACCGGGTGCGCTGGGAACATATTCAGCGGGTCTATGAACTGTGTGACAGAAACGTCAGTGAAACGGCGCGCCGGTTAAGCATGCACCGCCGGACATTGCAGCGGATACTGGCCAAACGCAGCCCCCGCTAGGCGCCCAAGTCCGTCCATATGATTCCCATATAACCGGTTTTCGGGTTGGGTTGGCCGCTCACAGATCCAACCGCTTGGAAATTCGGTCAACCGGGGTTCCATCGGTTAACGGGACGTTCGAGGTTAATTTGTAGTCAACAAAGCCCATTTTTGAATAATATCGCAGCCCACCGGCGTTGTCGGCGCGAATGGTGGCGTCAATCGCCGCGATGCCGGCCTTTTTGGCGATGTTGCGTGTTGTCTGAAACAGGGCGGTGCCAATCCCTGCCCCGATCTGCCCCTGTTTTACGAAGGTTGCAATAATCGCCCAGTTATCAGGAAAGCTGTTGCCGCCCGGATAGGGGCGTTCAATGGATTGAAATCCGACCAGCGCATTGCTGATTTCAGCAATCACACAGGAAATACCGTGCTTGTTGCAGATGTAGTCGGTGAATATTTTTTCCGGGCTATAGGGCGTTTCGTGGGCCGTTGTGCCACCGGTTTTTATGATGTCATTCAGAATTCGGGTCATGGCCATTGCGTCTGCCGGGGTTGCAAGCCGGGTTGTCAGTGTCATGTTACATTTCCTTCAACAGGGCATTGTGGCGCGCGGTAAAATCAGACCGGACCAACACCGGTTCCCGCAATTTAATAGAAAACCCCTTTGTTAGGGTCTTATCCTGTTTGCCAAACAGGCGATCAGCCTCGGCCATGCTAAACCCGGCGATCTGGGTTGCTTCCAGCCAGGCGCTGGTTTTATCGGCGTGTTTTATCTGGCGTTTTATCTGTACCGGGGTTTGGGCAGGCAGGCCAAAGCGCAGGTGAACGGCCGCCGTCAGGCGATCATCCAGTTCGCCGT
The DNA here is from genome assembly GCA_030625325.1 of Marinosulfonomonas sp. Taxonomy (GTDB): domain Bacteria; phylum Pseudomonadota; class Alphaproteobacteria; order Rhodobacterales; family Rhodobacteraceae; genus NVTR01. Next base: position 5,296 of record DAOURA010000128.1, on the reverse strand, counting down.
ATCCGGGGCCAACGGCGGATTTCACCGGGGAAATCATGTCACCAATCACGTACTCGGGTGCGTCATGCAACAGGGCCGCCAGTTTCCAGCGTGCGGCAACGCCGGGGTTCATATGGGCGAACAACTGTTCCACCAGCAGGGAATGTTCGGCAACGCTATAGGGGAAATCACCAATTGTCTGGCCGTTCCAGCGCGCCACAAATGACAAGCCGCGGGCGATGTCGTCAATTTCGATGTCCACCGGTGTTGGATCAAGCAGGTCCAGCCGGCGACCCGAAAGCATTCTTTGCCATGCGCGGGGTTGTTTCATTGAATCACCTGTATTGTCCACGGGACGTTACCCAACCATAGCAACCATTGTCGAGGCGGCATTCGGGTGCTATCCGGGCGATCTGATCAGACCCATGAGGAACAGGAACTATGGCGCACGACTATATCATCAAGGACATTTCATTGGCCGGATATGGCCGCAAGGAACTGGACATTGCCGAAACCGAAATGCCGGGGCTGATGGCGCTGCGGGCGGAATATGGTGAAAGCAAACCCCTTAAGGGTGCGCGCATTGCCGGGTCTTTGCATATGACCATTCAGACGGCGTGTTTGATTGAAACGCTGGTGGCGCTGGGCGCCGAAGTCCGCTGGGCATCGTGCAACATCTTTTCAACGCAGGACCACGCGGCGGCGGTGATTGCCGATGGTGATATTCCGGTTTTTGCGATCAAGGGCCAGTCACTGGAAGAACACTGGGATTATCAGGACCGGATATTCCTGTTCAAGGAAGGCACCTGTAATCTGATTTTGGACGATGGGGGCGATGCGACGCTGTATATCCTGTTGGGTGCGCGGGCTGAAGCAGGTGAAACCGATTTGTTGGAAGTGCCGACATCAGAAGAAGAACAGGCGATTTTCGCCCAGATCAAAAAGCGCATGGCGTCCAGCCCCGGTTGGTTCACCGCGCAGCGCGACGCCATTCAGGGTGTTTCAGAAGAAACAACAACCGGTGTGCATCGTTTGTATGAATTGGTGAAAAGCGGGCAACTGCCGTTTCCGGCGATCAACGTCAACGACAGTGTGACCAAGTCAAAATTTGACAATAAATACGGTTGCAAAGAATCCCTGGTTGATGGCATCCGGCGCGCCACAGACACGATGATGGCCGGTAAGGTTGCTGTGGTTTGTGGTTATGGCGACGTTGGCAAAGGATCATCGGCATCCCTGCGCGGCGCCGGTGCCCGGGTGAAAGTGACCGAAGTTGATCCGATTTGCGCCCTGCAGGCCGCCATGGACGGTTTTGAAGTTGTTCGTCTGGAAGACGTTGTTGCGGACGCGGATATTTTCATCACCACCACCGGCAACAAAGACGTGATCCGTATTGAGCATATGCGCGAAATGAAGGATATGGCGATCGTTGGTAATATTGGCCATTTCGACAATGAAATTCAGGTGGCCGCTCTGAAAAACCACAAGTGGACCAATATCAAAGACCAGGTGGATATGATCGAAATGCCGTCCGGCAGCCGGATCATCCTGTTGTCAGAGGGACGTTTGTTGAACCTTGGCAATGCCACGGGTCATCCAAGTTTTGTGATGTCGGCCAGCTTTACCAATCAGGTTTTGGCGCAGATTGAACTGTGGACCAAGGGCGATGACTATAAGAACGACGTTTATATCCTGCCTAAGCATCTGGATGAAAAGGTCGCGCGCCTGCACCTTGACCGGATCGGCGTTAAGCTGTCAAAGCTGACGCCTGAACAGGCGAGCTATATCGGTGTGACAGCGGACGGGCCGTTCAAGCCGGAACATTACCGTTATTAGGGGCAGCACCCTGCCGAAAAAAGTGCCGCCGCCCCGATGTGTTCGGGGCGGCGGCATTTGTTTTATCAGTCGTCTACGGAATAACCGAAGGTTTCGGTGACATAATCGATGTCTTTGTCGCCGCGCCCTGACAGGTTTAGCAAGATCGATTTGCCGGGGTTGTTTTTGGCTTCTCGCATTGCAAAAGCAACCGCATGCGCACTTTCAAGTGCGGGAATGATCCCTTCGTGGCGTGACAGGGCGTAAAACGCGTTCAGCGCCTCTTTGTCGTTGGCGGCCGTATAGTTTACGCGCCCGGTTGTTGACAAATGCGCGTGTTCTGGCCCGACGCCGGGGTAATCCAGACCGGATGCGATGGTGTGTACCGGTGCCGGTTCGCCGTCTTTGTCTTTTAGCAACAACGTGTGGAAACCGTGGATATCGCCGTCTTCACCAAAGGAAATCGTCGCCGCGTGATCACCCAGATTGGATGATGTGCCCATAGGTTCAACACCATGCAGGGAGACTTCTTCGTCATCAATAAACCCGGCAAACAGGCCCATTGCGTTTGAACCACCGCCAACACAGGCCGTAACCATGTCAGGCAAGCCGCCGGTCATGTCCATGAATTGTTCGCGCGCTTCAATGCCAACAACATGCTGGAAATTGCGCACCATCAATGGGAATGGGTGTGGCCCAACAACGGACCCAATGGCAAACAGGGTTGTATCTGCCTGCGGGATATAGGCGCCAAAGGCACTGTCGACGGCTTCTTTCAGTGAACGACCGCCAAAACCAACGGGCACAACGGTTGCACCCAGCAGTTTCATCCGGGTGACGTTGGGCGCTTCTTTTGCGATATCAATTTCGCCCATGTGAATTTCACATTCCATGCCGAAATAGGCGGCGGCTGTTGCCAGCGCCACACCGTGCTGACCCGCACCGGTTTCCGCCATCAGCTTGGTCTTGCCCATGTATTTGGCCAAAAGACCTTCGGCCATACAGTGGTTCAGCTTATGCGCGCCTGTGTGGTTCAGGTCTTCGCGTTTGCCGTAGATCTGGGCGCCACCGCAAATATCAGACAGGTTGCTGAAGTGGGAAATAGGCGTTGGGCGGCCCTGAAAGTGCTTGCGGATATAGCGCAGGTCGCGGACAAATTCAGAAGATTTCGAAAGCTTATCATATGCTTCGCCGATTTCTTTGAAATGGGGAATTAGGGGTGGTGGCAACATTGCCCCGCCGTATTTCCCGAAAAACCCGTCTCGTGTTGGGGTTGATTTCAAATATGATGCCATCCTAGACTTCTCCCTTTTATTTTCATTATGGAGTCATTTGAGCAATATTATTTCGTTGCCGCAAGTAAATATTTGATTATGCGACGATTTGTGGGTTGAACCAAAATAATTTCAATATTGAAAAAAACCGCAAAAGGAATGCAGCTTTTGCTTTGCCTCGGCTTTGATTAAGCATAATCTGTGGGGGATAAGGGCAAAGGCCCGTTTAGCAAAAGGAAAATTTAATATGGGAAAAAGAGACGATTTAATCGCACAGTATGCGGACGATTTGAAAAATAAATGTGGCATGACCCCGGATATGGATCTGTTGAAAAAGGTAACTATTGGCTGTGGCCCGGCAATTTATAATGCTGATGCATCAACCGTTGCCGCGACGCAAAGCCATGAGCTGGACACAGTTAAGGACAACTTTTTGATTAAAAAGCTGGGTCTGGCGGATGGTCCACAGCTAATGGAAGCCATCAATGCAGTGATCGAAACCTACGGGCGCTCAGAGCGCAATAAATACCGTGCGGTTGTGTATTATATGCTGACCAAGCATTTCGGCAAAGAATCCGTTTACGGATAGATCCTGCCAGATATCTGAAATTATACCCGTCATTTTGGCGGGTATTTTTTATAGGCCGCCCATCTTACAGACAATTTCCCATTCTTCTGGTGAAACGGGCTGAACCGACAGGCGGCTGTTGTTAACCAAAACCATGTCGCCAAGGGTTGGTTCGCCCTTACACATCGCCAATGTGACGTGGTTTGGCACGGATTTAACCGCCCTGATATCCACGCATTCCCAACGTTCGTCGTCGGTGGTGCTGTCGGGGTGGGCGGTGGCGCAGACCTCTACAATGCCGACAACGGCCTTTTCGGCCTGCGACAGATAGAAAAACCCAAGATCACCAACGTTCATCAGGCGCATGTTATTGCGGGCCTGATAATTGCGCACGCCGTCCCATTCTTCGCCTGCTTCGCCCTTGGCAAGTTGTTGTTCCCAGCTCCAGGTTGCGGCTTCGGATTTAAATAACCAGTATTGCATGTTCATTCCTTTTTCAGGGGTCGCGATAACAGGGTGGCGATGGCCTGTGATACCGTAATTTTGTTTTCAATCAGGGCCGCGACTGTGGTGGTGATGGGCATATCAATGCCCCGCTCTGCCGCGATGGACGCAACGGCAACAGCGGTGGAAACCCCTTCGGTCGTGATTGTTTTTGACTGTTCTGTACCACCACCCAGGGCCAGACCGTGGCAATAATTGCGGGACTTTTGCGATGTGCAGGTCAGCACAAGATCACCAAACCCCGACAGGCCCGACAGGGTTTCGCCCGCGGCCCCAAAGGTCTGAGCAAAGCGTTTAAGTTCGCCAAAGCCGCGCGTCATCAACGCGGCGCGCGCGCTTTCGCCCAGACCCGCCCCAATGGCAATGCCGGCACTGATGGCGATGACGTTCTTCAGGGCACCACCCATTTCCACGCCGGTGACATCCGTGGTGCGGTAAAGCCGCAAATTTGATGTGGTCAGGGCGTGTTGCAGGGTGTGGGCAATGTCATCAGTTTGGGATGCAATGGTCAGGGCCGTTGGTAGCCCGGCGGCGATATCAACCGCAAAGCTGGGCCCCGACAGGATTGCAGCCGTGGCCGATGGGCATTCGCGCCCAATTACCCCGGTTGGTCCAAGGCCGGATTTCAGATCAACACCCTTACAACAGGCCACCAGATTTCGCCCGGCCAGTTCACGCGCATTTTTGCGCACAAACCCGGCTAGCGCCTGTGTGGGCACCGCCAACAGGCAAATTTGCGCCAAATTTGACAGGTCCGCCGTTGGGCGCAGCGTGTCGGGAAGGGCCTGGCCCGGCAGGTGGGCGGAATTTTCGCGCGCTTGTTCCATGGCTGTCGCATGGGCAGCATCGCGCGCAATCAGGGACACGGGCCTGCCGTCGCGCGCCAGTGATATGGCCAGTGCCGTGCCAAAGGCACCGGCACCTAATACGGAAATATCTGTCACGCCTTGGCCCCCTTTTTACCGGAACCCAACAGGGTGGGCTGGCTTGTGTCAAGCGGCCAGCGCGGCCGCCCGGTCAGGGACAGATCATCCCGGTGCCCAGCGCGAAACATTTCAAGACCCGCCCATGCGATCATTGCGCCATTATCGGTGCAAAGGGCCAGTGGGGGGGCCACAAGGGGTGTGCCAAATTCGGCCAAAACAGTGTCTAACCC
>DAOURA010000167.1 GCA_030625325.1 Marinosulfonomonas sp. | reverse complement strand
AGCGCCATTGATCCGCGCCCCAGTTCCCGTTCCACCAGTGCAAATTCAAGGTGGTTGAGGCCGGCGCCACCCACGCTTTGCGGGAAATTACAGGCATAAAAGCCAAGGTCGATGGTTTTTTGTTTTATCGCCGCCGCGATGTCGCGGGGTACGCTTGCGGTGCGCTCAACCAGATCTTCGTGGGGGTATATTTCGTTTTCAACAAAGGCGCGGACCGTTGAAACGATCATGTCCTGTTCACTGCTAAGGGAAAAATCCATCAGTTATCGCCCATTAACGCCGAGGCCTTGGCGACCATGTCCGCGGGCATCGGGCTGGTGCGCCGTGTTTGCAGTGAAACGTGCAAAAGCAACTGATCACCGCTTGCCAGAACTTCACCGTCAGTGGACAGCATTTCGTGGAAAATGCGCACCTTTTTGCCGGCTGCTTCGGTTATGCGGCTGTGAACACGAAACGATTGCCCGGCGTGGCATTCCATCAGGAATTTGATGTCAATTTCGACGGTGAAAAAGCTGCTTCCGGCGTTGATATATGCCTGATCGGCGCCGATACGCACCATGATATTGTCGGCGGCGTCGGAAAAGACCTGACCATAACGGCTTTCGTTCATGTGGCCGTTATAATCTGTCCAGTCGATCGGGACGGTGCGGTTTTGCGTGATCAGCGGCCGGGTGGTGCACCCTGTGGCCGGGGCAGGGGCAAGGGTGGTTTCGTGGTTCTTAAGCAGCGCCCCGGCCCCTGCATCACGCGCCTTAAGGGCGCGCAAAATTCCCACCAGGTTTTCGTCGCGCTGGCGTTCCAGTTCGCGGATAGTGTGCATTCCTGATTGGGCGTCTGACTGGCTGGCGATCTTATCGATCAGTTCGTCGGTCAGGTCCGGTACATCCATCAGTTTGGTCCAGGGCCAGTCAAGGCAGGGGCCAAATTGTTCGATGAAGTGGCGCATGCCTGCTTCGCCGCCGGCAATGCGATAGGTTTCAAACAGGCCCATTTGTGCCCAGCGCAGGCCAAAGCCATATCGGATGGCGTTGTCGATTTCTTCGGTGGTGGCGATGTCGTCCTTGATTAGCCACAGGGCTTCGCGCCAGACGGCCTCAAGAAAACGATCGGCGATATGGGCATCAATTTCTGCGCGCACATGCAGGGGGTGCATGCCAAGGGACGTCAGGATTTCAGACGCCTGTGCCACCAGTTCTGGCGGGTTTTTCGCGGTGGGCACCAGTTCAATCAGTGGCAGCAGATAGACCGGGTTAAACGGGTGGGTCACCATGATCTGTTCGGGGCGGCTGGCGCAGCCCTGTAACTGGGATGGTTTGAACCCGGATGTGGATGAACCGATGATCGCGCCCGGTGGGCAGTGTTCCTGAATGGTTTGAAAAACTTTGCGTTTCAGGGGCAGGCGCTCGGGCACGCTTTCTTGAACCCAGTCGGCGGTTGTCACGGCGTCAGAAATGGTGTCACAAAACGTCAGCTTGCCCTCGGCCGGCAGGGCCACGTCATATAGCATTGGCAGGGCGTAGCGCGCATTGGTCAGGACCGCGTCAATTTTGCGTTTTGCGTCCGGGTCCGGGTCAAAAATATTGATGTTCCAGCCATTTAACAGGAACCGCGCAGCCCAGCCGCCGCCGATAACGCCGCCGCCAATGATGGCTGCTGTTTTGGTCATTGCGGGCAACGGGTATAGCGGCCCGGCGCGCCGCCGCCATACCAACGCCAGAGCGTATCTGGGTCTTCCAGCATAAGGATGGTGGTGGCCTGATATTGTTCGCCCTCGCCCGAGCAGCTGAGCGTCAGGATCCATGACGCGCCGACGCCGCTGTCGGCGACGCCGGTGATGTCGCAGGTGTTTTCCAGACCACGTATTTGTTGTTCGGAAATGCCCATAGGTGCGGGGTCGGTTTCGCCGATCTGGTCGGCCCACTGGCAAATGTTCGGGTCGTAGGCCCAGATGCCGGCCCAGTCCGGTTCCTGGGCGGCCACAGGGCCAGCCAGACCGAGGGCCATAATTACGGCGGTTTGTTTCATGTTCATTTTGGCATCCTTTTGGTCAGGCCCAGTTTTTTGCGCACCTCTTGGGGGCCGATCACCTTTACGCCCATGGCTTCGATAATGACGCGGGCGCGGGTGACCAGTGCTTCGTTTGTGGCTAGTTCCCCCTTGGAAAGCCACAGGTTGTCCTCAAGCCCGACGCGCACATTGCCACCGGCCAGAACGGCCGCCGCGACGTAGGCCATTTCGTTACGGCCAATGGAAAAGGCAGACCAGTTCCAGCCATCGGGCACATTGTTAACCATTGCCATGAAGGTATTCAGATCATCGGGTGCGCCCCACGGCACGCCCATGCACAGTTGCACCAGTGCGGGCGCGTCCAACACGCCGTCGGCCACCAGTTGTTTGGCCAGCCAAAGGTGCCCGGTGTCAAAGGCTTCGATTTCCGGCTTGACGCCCAGAGTGGTCATCATCCGACCCATGGCCGCCAACATGCCCGGCGTGTTGGTCATGACGTAATCGGCCTCGGCAAAGTTCATCGTGCCACAATCCAGCGTGCAGATTTCCGGCAGGCATTCGGCGATATGTTCAACCCGCTGGGCGGCGCCAATCATGTCGGTGCCAGCGGCCAGTGGCAGGGGGGCGTCGGCGCCACCAAAGACCAGATCACCGCCCATGCCAGCCGTCAGGTTCAACACCACATCCACGTCAGAGGCACGAATGCGATCGGTGACTTCGCGGTAAAGTTTCAGGTCGCGCGATGGCACCCCGGTTTCGGGGTCACGCACATGGCAATGGACCACAGCCGCCCCGGCGCGCGCGGCGGCGATGGCGCTGTCGGCGATTTGTTCGGGTGAACGGGGGACATGGGGGCTGCGGTCTTGGGAACTGCCTGATCCGGTGACGGCGCAGGTGATGAAAACGTCGGTGTTCATTTGAAGGGGCATGCTGGACCTTTGACGGTTGATTCCTGAAGGTCAGGATATGGCAGTTGATTTTTGCAATCATGCAGTATTGTATGAAAACCATGCGAAGTTGGCAAAAATCAGATAAAAAACCACAAAAGATCGGCATTCTGCTGTTTGAGAGGTTTTCAAACCACTGCCTTGCAAACGGGGTGGAACCGTTGCGCGCGGCCAATACCCTGCTGGGGCGCGATGTCTACCAGTGGGATTTCATGTCGCTGGATGGGGCCGGGGTGACATCGTCCAGCGGGTTGCCGGTGGCGGTGGATTGTGCGCTGTCCAATGGGGATGGCGGGGATTTTCTGTTCGTTTTGCCCAGCTATCGATATCAGGAATTCGTGACCCCCAAAAACATGGCAGCCCTGCGGGCGGCGGCGCAAAAATATGAAACCTTGGTGGGGATGGATGCGGGCAGTTGGTTGCTGGCATCTGCCGGGTTGCTGGACGGGCGGCGCGCCACGATCCACTGGGATGAAATGGACAGTTTTCAGGAAATGTTTCCGGGGGTGGATGTGCGCCGCTCGCGGATGGAATTTGACAGGGACCGCTGGTCTTGCGGCGGGGCGATGACGGCGTTTGAAATGGCATTGCGGATGATTGGCGACACCCACGGGGAAGCCTTGCGTCTTGAAGTGGCGTCCCTGCTGATGTCGCTGGAAAGTGACGCCGGGCATGGTGCGCAGGTGGCGCGCCCGACATCCCGGCTGGTTTCGGCAGCACTGGCGTGCATGCGCGAAAACCTGGAAGAACCGCTAAGCATTCCGCAGATCGCGCAGGCGGTCGGGCTAAGCGGGCGCAAGCTGGAAACCCTGTTTCGCGCTGATCTGGGGGCGGGGCCGCAAAAGGTATACCGGCGCATCCGCCTGTCAGCCGCGCGCCGGTTCGTTGAACAAACCGGGCTAAGTGTGGCCGAGATCAGCCTGCGCTGCGGGTATGCAAACCCCAGTGCGATGACCCGGGCGTTTCGTGAAGAATTTGGGGTTAGCCCGCGAAAAATGCGGATTGCGGCGGGTGCGTAGTTTTTTCTGATTGACCGATCAATAAAAATCCCCAATTTTGGTGAAAATGCAAACGTAGGAGTCGCATCTTGCCAAAGGTTGGCCAAAAACCAATACGCCGGGCGGCACTTGTCTCGGCGACAATCGGGGAAATTGGGCGCACCGGGTCACTGGATGTCACGGTGGGCCAAATTGCCAAAACCGCCGGCATGTCCACGGCGCTGGCGCATTCTTATTTTGAATCGAAAGACGCGCTGTTTCTGGCGGCGATGCGCCATATTCTGGGCGAATTTGGCATCTCTGTTCGCCGCCGCCTGAAAAAGGCGGACACACCGGAACAACGGCTGGCGGCGATTGTGGATGCGTCGTTTGGACAGGATCAGTTTCAGGATCACATCGTGTCGGCGTGGCTGGTGTTTTATGTTGAGGCCCAGCGCGCCCCCGAAGCCGCCCGCCTGCTGCGGATTTATGGCGCGCGCCTGCACAGCAATCTGGTGCATGAGCTGCGCCAGATCGTGCCCCTGAAAAGTGCCGCAAATATTGCACGGGGAACGGCGGCGATGATTGACGGGGTGTATGTCCGGGGCGCGCCAAAGGGCGGCAACCCGAATTACAAAGAAACCGGGCATCTGGTGAAGGAATACCTGGACGTGATGATCGCATATGCCAATGAAAACAATGGAAAATAATGTTATGAAAGCGCAACCCAAGGCCAGCCATTTTATTGATGGTGCCTATGTCGAAGACACCGCAGGTCAGGCATTTGATTGCCTTTATCCGGCCAC
>DAOURA010000126.1 GCA_030625325.1 Marinosulfonomonas sp. | reverse complement strand
ACCGTAACCCCGTGATCTGGCTCGTCCTGCGGCGGGCCAACACTGGCCCCAAGGGTGCCCCGGTATAGATCCGATGCCGCCCCAAGGTCGGGCACGGCAATTGCCACATGGTTCAGACGTCCGATCATTTTGCACCCCCGGTTTTCGGTTTGCCTGCTTTATCCCCCCCCCTGTCCCCGGCTGCAAGGGGCTCTGCGCCCTATGCGTCGTTAACGAACTATTCACCATACTCAGGCCTAATCAGAATCACTTTGTCTGCAGAGGTGGCCATGCCCGAAAAACTTGAACGTCTGATCCTGAAACAGGAACCCACCGCCGAACGTCCGATGCTTGGCCTGACGGTTCTGGTTGTGGAAGACAGCCTTTATGCCTGCGAAGCCATGCGTTTGTTGTGCCTGCGTTCTGGCGCACGTATCCGGCGGGCCGATAGTTTGAAATCTGCGCACCGGCATTTGTCGTTGTACCAGCCGCTGGTGGTGGTGGTCGATCTTGGCCTGCCAGACGGGTCAGGCGCAGAACTGATCGCGCAACTGGCCAGTACAACACCACGGGTCGGTGTGATTTTGGGGGTTAGTGGTGACGCAGATGCCGAACAAATTGCCCTGAGTGCCGGCGCCGACGGGTTTTTGGAAAAGCCGATCACCAGTCTTGCGGTTTTCCAGGCGGCAGTTCTGGCGCATCTGCCGGCTAACAGGCACCTTTCGGGACCACGAAATATTAACTGTGAAACCATATCGCCGGACCCTCTGGCGCTGCATGATGATCTGGCCCATGCGGCGAATATTCTGCAGACCACGGCCCGCAACGGTGAAACGACCGCCTATGTGGCACAGTTTTTAACCGGTATTGCCCGGCTGGCAGATGACAGCCAACTGGAAGCAGCCGCCATTGATCTGAACAGCAACTACAGGGCGGGCCAGCCGATCAGCGGCAACGTAGCAAATATTTCAGGGCTACTGCGGGATCGGCTGCAACACAAACGGGTGATTTAAAGCAAGGCCGGGTCACGCATAACCAAAACAGGTTCGCTAAGATCGCTAAGCGCGGTTTTTTGGCGACCCGCATCATCAAAATTCGACGGGTCCAGCCAACTTTCAAAGGCCAGTTTCATGGCCGGCCAATCGCTGTCAATTATTGCAAACCAGGCGGTGTCACGGTTACGCCCGTTGATGATCAGGTGTTGGCGAAACACGCCTTCATAACTAAAGCCAAAGCGTTCCGCCGCACGCCGTGACGGCATGTTGGCGGCGTTGCACTTCCATTCATAGCGCCGATAACCAGCATCAAACGCCCATTTCATCATCAGGTACATGGCTTCTGTGGCGGCGCGGGTGCGTTGCAGGGGCGCGGAATAATTGATGTGCCCCACTTCGATCGAACCCATTTTCTGGGCAATCCGCAAATAACTGGCAACCCCGGCCCACTGGCTTTGTTCTTTGTCATAGATTGCCAGAAACACAGGATCGGGCTTATTTTCGACCCCTTCCACCCATTCCAGATATTCGCCAGACGTCGCAAACGGCCCATAAGGCAGGTAATTCCAGATGCTGGTATCCTGCGAATTTGCTGCAAAAATAGCCGCCCCGTGGGAATCACCCGAAAGCGGCGCAAGCCGGGAAAAACGGCCGTCCATGTGCATGTTTGTCGGATGCGCCGGGGTCAGCCAACTGGCGACAGTAGCGCTTATGTCTCTGTTTTTCATGCAGTTACCCCAAAATATCAGCCGATCAACCCCATCTTAACACCCCTAAGATATCACGATGTTGATCCTTCAATACCGCATTTCTGCCTGATTTCAACGCGACGTTTGGTGGGTCGGTTCACCATTTCGTGGACCAAGAGGCTGCCAACTCAGGGGACACAGATATGACAACAATTACACGCCGTTTCTGGAATGACGAATTGGGTAATGCCGTGGTCGATTGGGCCATCTTTGGTGCAGGTGCTGTATCCCTTGGTGTGGCGCTGGTTGCCGTAATTACCTGATCAATAAAATATGCGGCCCTGCCAAGCCGCCACTTGCAGACCCGCCATTTCGGCGGGTTTTTGCATTTTGGCACCCCCCCCCAAAAAAAAACCACATGATTGATCGGCATTTTCAAACAATCCGGCCTATCCGGCAGTATTGGCCACGGGGCGTCCAAGTAAACCGCAAAATTAGCACGATTGACTATACAAATAGCTAAAAATTGCCGAAAAGTATCCGCATATAAGGGTCAGCAAATATATTCTGCTTACCACTGTTAATGAGTTCCTTTTGTATTGAAGTCAGTTTGTTTTGTTTTGATTTTATTTACAAATTTTGTTTAGGGGTTTTATCGTGTCAGTAATGATTAGACGTTTTATTTTCTGCGAATCCGGCAGCGTAACCACAGACTGGGTTGTTCTTGCCGCATCACTAATTTTGATGGGCTTCATTGTGCTCTCTGCTATTACAGACGGGACCACAGACTTGGCAAATGATGTCGGATCCAAAGTATCTATGATGAGCGCCGGTTAACCCGGCGTCAGGCCGCCCGATAACTCGGGCGGCCGTTCATCTTAATCTTGTGGGATTACCCGCAGGTGCAATTCGCGCAACTGTTCGTTCATCGGTTCATTGGGCGCACCCATCATCAGGTCTTCGGCGCGCTGGTTCATCGGGAACATGATCACTTCACGAATGTTTGCTTCATCCGCCAGCAACATCACCATCCGGTCGATGCCCGCAGCACAGCCACCGTGGGGTGGCGCGCCAAATTTGAACGCATTAACCATGCCACCAAACCGCTTTTCGACTTCGTCCTTGCCGTAGCCTGCAATTTCAAACGCCTTAAACATAATTTCAGGGCGGTGGTTGCGAATTGCCCCCGACACCAGTTCATAGCCGTTACAGGCCAGATCATACTGATAGCCCAGCACATCCAGCGGATCACCGTTCAGCGCGTCCATTCCACCCTGTGGCATGGAAAACGGGTTATGTTCAAAATCGATTTTGCCGGTTTCTTCGTCCCGTTCATAAATAGGGAAATCAACGATCCAGCAAAACGCGAAACGGTCCAGATCGGTTAGTTTCAACTGGTTGCCAATTTCCGTGCGCGCACGCCCGGCGACGGATTCAAATGCCTTTGGCTTACCGCCAAGGAAAAATGCCGCATCTCCAACACCAAGGTTCAGTTGCTGACGGATTGCTTCGGTGCGTTCGGGACCGATGTTCTTGGCCAATGGACCCGCGGCTTCCATGCCTTCACCAAGATCGCGCCAGAAAATATACCCCATTCCCGGCAAGCCCTCTTTCTGGGCAAACGCATTCATCCGGTCGCAGAATTTGCGTGCCCCGCCACCCGGTGCCGGAATGGCGCGAATTTGCGTTCCTTCCTGCTCCAACAATGACGCGAAAATCTTGAAACCGGACCCGGCAAAATGATCCGATACAATCTGCATCTTGATCGGGTTACGTAGGTCGGGCTTGTCTGTGCCATACCACAGGGCCGCATCGCGGTACGAAATCTGCTGCCAATCGGTATCTACCTTACGCCCGCCACCGAACGCCTCAAAACAGCCCTGCATAACAGGCTGGATCGTATCAAACACGTCCTGCTGGTTAACGAACGACATTTCCAGATCAAGCTGGTAAAAATCTGTGGGCGAGCGGTCAGCGCGCGGATCTTCGTCACGAAAGCACGGGGCGATCTGAAAATATTTGTCAAAGCCCGACACCATGATCAGCTGTTTAAACTGCTGGGGGGCCTGTGGCAGCGCATAAAACCTGCCGGGGTGCAGGCGTGACGGGATCAGAAAGTCGCGCGCGCCTTCCGGGCTGGATGACGTGATGATCGGCGTTTGGTATTCGCGGAAATCCGCGTCCCACATAGACCGGCGCAAATGCGCCACCACATCTGAGCGCAGCTTCATGTTGGTTTGCAGCTTTTCACGGCGCAGATCGAGATAGCGATATTTCAGGCGGGTTTCTTCCGGGTATTCCTGATCGCCAAACACCATCAGGGGCAATTCTTCGGCCGCGCCCAGTACTTCCATATCACGGATGAAAACTTCGACTTCGCCGGTTGGGATCTTGTCATTCACCAGACCTTCGTCGCGCGCCATGACATTGCCATCAATACGAATGCACCATTCAGATCGGACCTTTTCCATCTGGGCAAACACCGGGCTGTCGGGGTCGCACAGCACTTGCGTGATGCCGTAATGGTCGCGCAGATCGATAAACAGAATGCCGCCGTGATCGCGGACCCGGTGGACCCACCCGGACAGGCGAACAGTGTCACCGACGTTTGTTTTGTTCAACTGAACGCAATTATGGCTGCGGTAGGTGTGCATGGCTGTCTCTCTGGAAGGAATTGTTCGCGCCGATACACCCTTTGGGCCCCGTAAAGTCAAGGCGGGATGGGCATAAACGTATCATTAACAGGGATTTCATTTGGTTTTTTGCCCGCGCAGCGATAGCGTAGCACAAAAAATCAGGCGGCCAGATGCAAAAACTTAATAATCCTTGGCTAGGGCACTTTGCCCTCGTTATTTGGGCAATTCTTAACGTTTACAACCATTGGAACCTTTGGTCGTGGGATGCATCGGCCCTGTATTTTGGCGCATATTTCTATGATCTGGGGCAGTTCGGGCTGGTGTATTCACCACAGCCCACCTTTTTCTGGGGTGAAAATGCACCTGCGCAGTGGGTTGAACTGGCACAATCACAGGGTGCGGTGGGGGATATGTCGCCCTATGTTTATCCGCCGATCTGGGCGGCGGTATTGGCACCATTTGTCGCAAAAGTGACAGCGCTGGAGTTTTTTAACCTCTTTCGAATTGTAAATACCGGGGCAATTGTTGGATCTGTCTATCTGGCCCATGGGCTTATCCGGCCACAACGGGTGGCGTTTTCGATCTGGGCTTTGGTTTCGATTGCGGTTTTTCAAGTGACAACGATTGGTCAGTTATCGGTTGAACTGAACCAACCGCAGATTTTGGTGACATTTTTGATGATCGCGGCCTTTTTCAACCTGTCGCGCGACCGTGATGCCCTGTCGGGTTCTATTTTGGCACTGGCGGCAGCAATTAAGATCGCCCCGGCGATGCTGGCCGTCATTTTCATAATGGAGCGGCGCTGGAAGGCGCTGGCGGTTTTTACCGGCGTCGGGCTGGCCCTGCTTGCCGCCAGCTATGCCCTAGCCGGGGCAGATCTGCATCAGGCATTGCTGGTGCGGTTGCGTAATCTGGGCGATCAGGTGATGGTTTCACCCATCGTTGTCGGGCTTGAGCCAGTCTTACTGCAAGCCCAGAACTGGTTCACAGCCAACCCGGATTTTACATTTGGTGATTATCTAAGTGTGCCAGAACCTGTTTGGATCAGTTTAACCACAAAGTTGTGCCTGCTTGCCGGTCTTGCCCTGAGTTATGTCACCACCAGGGGCTTGCCGGACGACCTGCGGATTTGGTTTCGCCTGCTGCTGGTCTTTTTGATCACCTTGCTCACCGGACCTTTGGCGTGGGTGCATTATCTTATACTGCCATTATTTATGTTGCCGGGTCTGATCACCCTGGCGCGCCCAGCGGTTGCCTGGGTAGTGATCGTTACCTTTGGCGTGGTATTTTCCGCCCGCGTGCTTGTGGCACTGTTTGCCTATTCATGGGGGGCAAATGCGCAGGTATTCCTAAGCTTCACCGTGGTTGCTGGGTTGTTCGGGGCGCTGCTTATCATCGCACGCGGCCTGCAGAAGGCCACCTGAAAACAGACCTATCCGCCCAAACCAACCGGACGGCGGGCGTGTGACAGGGGAACTCTTTGCGTTAATCTGATGTATGACGGGCCTTTCAGCCCTTGCACATACCCGCCCCATGTCTATAACCCACGACAATTTGCAAAACGGGCGCTGCTTGCCTGTCTTACTGCCATTGCGGGGGCGCTATCATGCCAAAAAGAACCGATATCCAGTCAATCATGATCATCGGCGCGGGGCCGATTGTTATTGGTCAGGCCTGCGAATTTGACTATTCGGGCGCGCAAGCCTGCAAGGCGCTGCGCGAAGAAGGCTATCGCGTCGTTCTGGTCAATTCCAACCCGGCCACGATCATGACCGACCCGGATATGGCGGATGCGACCTATATTGAGCCAATCACCCCAGAAATCGTTGCCAAAATTATCGAAAAGGAACGCCCCGATGCGTTACTGCCCACAATGGGCGGGCAGACCGGGTTGAACACGTCACTGGCACTGGCGGACAACGGAACGCTGGAAAAATTCGGGGTTGAACTGATAGGGGCCAACCAGAACGCCATTGAAATGGCCGAGGACCGCAAATTATTCCGCGAAGCAATGGACCGGATTGGGTTGGAAAACCCCCGTGCAACCATTGCCGAATGCATGGATGATTGCTGGGCCGCGCTGGACGACATCGGCCTGCCGGCCATTATCCGCCCTGCCTTTACCCTTGGTGGCACCGGTGGTGGCGTGGCCTATAACCGGGACGATTTCGAACATTTCTGTCGCACCGGGCTGGACGCCAGCCCGGTCACCCAGATCCTGATTGATGAAAGCCTGCTGGGCTGGAAAGAATTCGAAATGGAGGTGGTGCGCGACACCGCCGACAACGCCATCATCATTTGTGCCATCGAAAATATTGACCCGATGGGTGTCCATACCGGTGATTCAATCACCGTGGCCCC
>DAOURA010000108.1 GCA_030625325.1 Marinosulfonomonas sp. | reverse complement strand
CCTGAGCCTGAGCCTGAGCCTGAGCCTGAGCCTGAGCCTGAGCCTGAGCCTGAGCCTGAGCCTGAGCCTGAGCCTGAGCCTGAGCCTGAGCCTGAGCCTGAGCCTGTTGTGGTGGCATCGGAACCTAAAAAATCCGGCCTGCTGGGGCGTCTGATTGGGCGTAAGGACAAGAAAACCGTTACCCGCCGGGTTCTGGACGACGACATGCTTGAAAGTCTGGAAGAGCTGTTGATCACCACCGACATGGGCGTCGAAACGGCGCTTAGGGTTACGGCCAATATGGCCGAAGGGCGATTTGGCAAAAAGCTTTCAGTTCACGAAATAAAATCCCTGCTGGCGGCGGAAATTGCCCGGATCATGGAACCGGTCGCCAAGCCGATGCCGCTTTATCCCAAAACACCCCAGGTGGTGTTGGTGGTGGGCGTTAATGGGTCTGGAAAAACCACGACAATTGGCAAACTGGCCAGCCAGTTCAAGGCGGCGGGTAAAAAGGTTGTGATTGCCGCCGGTGATACGTTTCGCGCGGCTGCAGTTGAACAATTGCAGGTTTGGGGTGAACGCGCCGGGGTGCCTGTGCTGACTGCCCCGGAAGGGTCTGACCCGGCCAGCCTGGCCTATGACGCGATGGTGCAGGCACAGCGCGATGGCGCCGATCTGTTGATGATTGACACGGCAGGCCGGTTGCAAAACCGCGCCGACCTGATGGAAGAACTGTCAAAAATCGTGCGTGTTATCCGTAAAAATGACCCCACAGCGCCCCACAACACCCTGCTGGTGCTGGATGCAACCACCGGTCAAAATGCCCTTAATCAGGTGGAAGTGTTCCGCAATATTTCCGATGTGTCAGGGCTGGTCATGACAAAACTGGACGGCACCGCCCGGGGGGGCGTTCTGGTGGCACTGGCCGACAAGTTCGGCCTGCCAATCCATGCCATTGGGATTGGTGAACAAATCGATGACCTGGCCCCGTTCGATCCGCAGGACTTTGCCCGCGCCCTGACCGGTCTGGAAACCTGACGCAAATGGCCGTCTTTCGTCGTGCGGCACAGTCAGAACAAATAGCCATATGGGCAATTGATTTGTCTCACTGGAAGGCACGCCTTTTTGGACACACCGCCGCCCTGCCGCATATTTGCGCTGGCGTAATATGGAGCCGCGCCCGGCCCCCTGATGGCGCGCGGCCTGCTTGGTGGGTTTGTTGCCTACCTTAGCTTTGGGTCAATCCTGTTGGCCACCCGGCAGTTTTGCGCGAGACCAGTGTTGTCTTCGCAGCCCTTTTCAGCTGGATTTTGCTAAAAGAACGGGTCAGCCCCGCCCGACTGGCGTTAATCGCGTTGATTGCCGCTGGCGCTGTGATAGTTGAGATGGGCACATAATCAGAGGACGCCATGGCAGAAAAGAAAATAAACCCGCTTACAAAGCTCGCCCTGGAAATGGGCCCGATCCTTGTGTTCTTTATCTTGTATTTCCGGCTGCGCGAACGCACGTTTGATATTGGCGGCACCGAATATTCCGGCTTTATCGTTGTCACGGCAATCTTTATTCCGCTGATTGCCCTGTCCACCTTTGCCCTTTACCGGCTAACGGGCAAAATCGCCAAAATGCAGATCATGACCCTGATACTGGTGGTGATATTCGGCAGCCTGACGATCTATTTCAATGACGAGCGTTTCTTTAAGATGAAACCAACCATGATCTACCTGCTTTTTGGCGGCGCCCTTGGGGTCGGCCTGTTGCGCGGGCAGTCTTATATGCAAACCATGATGGAAGAACTGATGCCATTGCAGGATGAAGGCTGGATGATCCTGACCAAACGGATCACGATGTTTTTCTTTGGGCTGGCCCTTTTGAACGAAATCATCTGGCGTAATTTTTCAACAGATGTTTGGGTCACATTTAAGACCTTCGGGCTGACTGCGGCAGTGTTTTTGTTCTTTATCACCCAGGCAGGATTACTGACGAAATACGCAGTTGAGCAGGACGAAAGCTAAATTCTTCTGTTCAAAATATCCCCGCCGGAGGCAAGAACAACGCTGCCTCCGGCGGGGATATTTGAACGAAAAAGAAACCCGTTCAGGTTTTCCCCTTAAACAATACTTCCTGTGCCTTTTTATCGCTTTGCAGGTTTGAACGCTGATCGGCGGCCACTGCGCGCCCTTTGATCACGCCAGGGCGTGCGCCAACCTGTTTCAGCCAGCGCGCCATGTTGGGTTTGTCGTCCAGGGTTTGCTGTTGGCCTTCCCACAGGGACGCCCAGCCCCAGATCGCCATGTCAGCGATTGAATAAAAATTCCCGGCCACATATTCATTATCGGCCAACTGGCGGTCCAGCACCCCATAAAGGCGTGCAGTTTCATTGCGATACCGGTCTTTGGCGTAGGGCAAATCATGGGGTGGGTCCATCATTGGCGCATATTTCAGAAAATGGTGCGCCTGACCTGCCATTGGGCCCAGCCCGCCCATTTGCCACATCAGCCATTGATCTACTGCAATACGTGCCCGTTCATCTGGCCCACCAAACCGCCCGGTTTTGCGGGCCAGATATTGCAGGATTGCGCCACTTTCAAAGATTGAAATTGGGTGTCCACCGGGGCCATCCGGATCGGTGATTGCCGGCATTCTGTTGTTGGGGGCGATTTTCAGAAAATTCGGTTTGAACTGATCACCGGCCCCGATGTTTATCAGGTGCAGATTGTAGGGCAGCGCCATTTCTTCAAGGGCAATGGAAATTTTCCAGCCATTCGGGGTTGGCCAATAGTATAGATCTATCGCGGATGTCATCGTGTCCTCCTTGGTTGCCGGTATAGGGGGTGATTTCCTGGCTTCTGACAAGGGGTCACTGTTCAACAAACGTTGACCCTGCCTGAAAATGGCGCTAGTGCTTTGCCAGTCGTGGCGATTTGTTTACCGGATTGCGGGCCACGTTAAACATGCCGCTAAAGAGGTCAGGGACGAAATATTCGAACCCCGGCGCTCTTGGCGGTCGGGGTTTTTTATTGCGCTGGAGGCGTGGCATGAAAAAAGACTGGAGCAAGCAAACAAAACTGGTGCACGCGGGCACCCGGCGCAGCCAGTACGGCGAAGTTTCCGAGGCGATCTTTCTGACGCAGGGGTTTGTTTACGACACAGCCGAGGCCGCCGAGGCCCGATTTGTCAAAGCCCAAGAAGATGAATTCATCTATGCCCGTTATGGCAACCCAACCGTGCGCATGTTCGAAGATCGCATTGCCGCACTGGAAGGGGCCGAAGACGCATTTGCCACCGCCAGCGGCATGGCTGCCGTTAACGCGGCGATGATGTCATTGCTCAAAGCTGGTGATCACGTTGTTTCGTCACGCGCCCTGTTTGGGTCTTGCTTGTATATTTTGGAAGAAATCCTGCCCCGCTTTGGGGTTGAGGTCACATTTGTTGATGGGGGTGATCTGGAACAGTGGAAACAGGCGATGCGCCCTGAAACACGGGCGGTTTTCCTTGAATCCGTATCCAACCCAACCTTGGAAATGATCGACCTTAAGGCGGTTTGTGATATTGCCCACGGGGCGGGTGCAACTGTGGTTGTGGATAACGTGTTTGCCACGCCTATCTATTCCTATGCGTTGAAATCGGGCGCGGATTTGGTGGTTTATTCCACAACCAAACATGTGGATGGGCAGGGGCGCTGTTTGGGCGGGGTTATTCTGGGCAGTCGTGATTTAATTCGTAAAACTGTTGAACCCTTCCTGAAACACACCGGCGGCGCGATGAGTCCCTTTAACGCCTGGGTGATGCTTAAATCTTTGGAAACACTTGATCTGCGGGTGCGTGCACAAACCGCGACGGCAATGGCGGTGGCCACGGCCCTGGACGGGCACCCCAAACTGCACCGCACGCTTTATCCGCACCTGCAATCGCACCCCCAATACGCCCTTGCCAAGGCACAGATGGAACAGGGCGGAACCGTGCTGGCAATTGATGTGAAGGGTGGTAAAGACGCGGCGTTCAAGTTCCTTAACGCCCTGAATATATTCATAATTTCCAATAATTTTGCCGATGCCAAAAGCATTGTTACCCACCCGGCCACGACCACGCATCAGCGTCTGCCTGACCCGCAAAAGGACACACTTGGCATCACGCCCGGTCTGATCCGGGTTTCTTTGGGGCTGGAAGATGCTGGTGACTTAACCCATGATATTTTGCAGGCCCTTGACGCAATCTGATCTTTAATTGTCTGGGCTGGGCAGGTTAAATTTGGAAATTCCGGCATTACCCCCTAAATTGGGGTTATGAACAGCATCAGGGGGATGCCCAATGAATGTCTATGCGGCAAAAACGGATCAGGAACCTGATCGCAAGGCGGCCGAAAAGGCACTGAAACTGCTGAAAACCTGGGCAGGCGGGGCGAGTGCAACGGAAATTGCCGAATTGCATCCGGCTATTTCCCGATTATTGCCGGGGCATGAAGTTGCCAACTACCCGGCCCTTATGCGCGCCTACCCGGAAGAGTTTGAAGTTGACGAAGCCTATCGCGCCACATTGCCTGACCTGCAAAATGGCCCCGAAAGCCTGATAAAAGGCGCAAAGCGCCATATCGAACATGTGGGTATTTCAAATTTTCGGCTGCCGATCAGTTTTCATCGCCGCAACAACAGTGACGTAACACTGGA
The DNA here is from genome assembly GCA_030625325.1 of Marinosulfonomonas sp. Lineage (GTDB taxonomy): Bacteria > Pseudomonadota > Alphaproteobacteria > Rhodobacterales > Rhodobacteraceae > NVTR01. The sequence goes on along the minus strand of DAOURA010000108.1, from coordinate 2,773 downwards.
AACATCCGTGACCGGAACGGTTAGTTTGGACGCCGGTAAAAAGGGCATCAACATGTCCCGGATCATGCGCTCATTCTATCGCCACGCCGAAGAAACCTTTAGCTTTGATGTGATAGAAAACGCGCTGGACGCCTATATTTCGGACCTCGACAGTTTTGATGCCCGCATTCAGATGCGGTTTTCCTTTCCGATGAAGGTCAAAAGTCTGCGTTCAGGACTGGAAGGGTTTCAATACTATGACATCGCGCTGGAATTGGTGGAAACCGGCGGGGTGCGTAAAAAAATCATCCATCTGGATTATGTCTATTCGTCCACTTGCCCCTGTTCACTGGAACTGGCCGAACACGCCCGCCAACAGCGCGGCCAACTGGCGACCCCCCATTCGCAACGCTCGGTCGCGCGAATTTCGGTTGTGATGGATTGCGACGGCCCCTGCCTGTGGTTTGAAGACCTGATTGATCACTGCCGCCGGGTGGTACCAACTGAAACCCAAGTCATGGTCAAACGCGAAGACGAACAGGCGTTTGCGGAACTGAACGCCGCCAATCCGATTTTTGTGGAAGACGCGGCGCGCCTATTTTCCGAGGCCTTGCAAAATGACCCGCGCATCGGTGATTTCCGCATCATCGCCAGCCATCAGGAAAGCCTGCACAGTCATGATGCTGTATCGATCCTGACCGAGGGCGAAACCTTTGCCGATGAAAGCCTTGACCCCAAGCTGTTCAATACGCTGTTTCACGTGGGCTAAAGGTTTCTTTTTACGTCTGCTAAGGGCTTCATCTTTGCAAAAATATCCTCGGGGGGCGCCCGTTGGGCGTGGGGGCAGACAGCCCCCTTGGACATTTCCATTCAAGCCCAGTCTTTTGATCCAATAAAGAACCTGCCCGGTTTTCGCTGTTTGCTTGACACTTCCTGCCGCTCTCGCCAAGCCTTGCGGCTATGTTAGATTTGCGCCCAGTTGGATATGTGATCGGTCTGCTCGTTGCTGCACTTGGCGGGGCGATGTTGTTTCCGATGCTGATTGATATTGCCCAGGGCAGTGACCACTGGCCTGCCTTTCTTGAGGCGGCGATTATATCAATGGCGGTTGGTGGGTTGATGGCATTGGCCTGTGCAAACGGCGTCAGGCAAGGGCTGACCATTCAACAAACATTTTTGCTGACAACCGGTGTCTGGCTAGCGCTGCCGTTGTTTGGGGCGATCCCGTTTATTACCGGGGCCACCGGGGCCACAGCAACTGATGCCATATTCGAAGCGATGTCAGGCCTGACCACAACCGGCTCAACCGTGTTTTCAAATTTAGAAACCCTGCCCAAGGGATTACTGTTCTGGCGCGGGTTGTTGCAGTGGTTTGGCGGCATCGGTATCATTGTTGTGGCAATGGTATTTTTGCCCGAACTGCGGGTCGGTGGTATGCAGATTTTCCGCTCGGAAGGGTTTGATACCTTTGGGAAAATTCTGCCACGCGCCACGGAAATTTCATCACGTATTTCGGTTGTCTATTTTGGCCTGACGATCGCCTGTGCCTTTGCCTATCTGGGCTTTGGTATGTCGCCGTTTGATGCGGCAACCCACGCCATGACCACCGTGGCCACCGGCGGGTTTTCCAATTATGACGCGTCGTTCGGGGTCTTTTTGCCGGGGGTGGAATATGTGGCCGTGTTGTTCATGATGCTCGCCGCATTGCCGTTTGTGCGTTACGTGCAACTGATTGCAGGGACCGCCAAACCGCTGTTTCTGGACCCCCAGGTCAGGGTGTTTTTTCTAACCGCAATGGCAATTGTTTTGGTGATGACATTTTGGCAATTGGGCACAGCAACAGGTTTGGCAGAGACATCTTTTCGCAAATCACTGTTTAACGTAGTGTCGATCCTGACCGGCACCGGATACGCCAGTGACGATTACATGACATGGGGCGCGTTCCCCGTTGCGATGTTCTTTTTTATTGGTTTGGTCGGGGGATGCGCTGGGTCAACATCCTGTTCTATAAAGGTATTTCGTTATCAACTGTTGTTTTCGTCGATCAAGGCACAAATCCGACGTATCCATTCGCCCCACGGGTTGTTCACCCCACGGTTCGGGGGTCGCCCTGTTGGGGAAGACGTCCTTTCATCCGTCATGGCCTTTTTTGTTTTATTTTTCGTGTCCCTTGGGGTTATTGCCGTATTATTGGCCGCGACGGGGCTTGATTTTGTGACGTCAATATCCGGGGCCTCGGCGGCACTGGCAAACATCGGCCCCGGCCTTGGGCCTATTATCGGCCCTGCGGGCAATTTTGCCCCCCTAAGTGATACAGCCAAATGGATACTGATCGCCGCCATGTTGATCGGCCGGTTAGAGCTTATGGCCGTTTATGTCCTGTTTACCCTGAAATTCTGGAGGGCCTGATGCCCGCACAAACCCTTGGGGCACAGCTTGCCCATGCCCTAAAGGACCGCGGCGTGGATACAATATTTGGTATTCCGGGGGTGCATAACATTGAGCTTTACCGTGGCCTGGAAGAGGCCGGGATCACCCACATTCTGGCCCGCCACGAACAGGGTGCCGGGTTTATGGCGGATGGTTTTGCGCGCGCCACCGGCAAGCCGGGGGTGGTGTTTGTTATCACCGGCCCGGGGCTGACCAATATCATGACGCCAATGGGGCAGGCCTATTCAGATTCTGTGCCGATGCTGGTGATTTCATCCTGCTTGCCGACAGAAACAAAAATGCCGGGGCAGTTGCACCAAATGCGTGATCAGACCGGGGCCGGGGCCTGTGTGTGCGACTGGTC
>DAOURA010000033.1 GCA_030625325.1 Marinosulfonomonas sp. | reverse complement strand
ACAAACATCGAATTGGCATAAATATCCCCGCCGGAGGCATTCTTACAAACCCAACCGATCAAGAAACGCCTTCAGGGTTTCCTGATCCTGCCCTGTCATCTTTGCATTCAGTGCGCCAAACAGGGTTGCCTGACTTTGATGGATCAAACCATCAGACAGAATTTTCAGGTGATTTGCCCGCAGGGTTTCCCCGCTGGATGTAATATCGGCGACCGCCTCAGCCGTCAGGTTTTTCACGGTGCCCTCTGTGGCGCCCTGACTGTCCACCAACTGATAATCCGCAACACCGTTATCACGCAAAAATTCACGCACCAGACGGTGGTATTTCGTGGCAATCCGCAACCTAAACCCATGGCGCGCCCGAAACTGCGCCGCGACAGCGTCCAGATCGTCCAGCACATTCACGTCCACCCACGCACTTGGCACAGCGATGATCAGATCCGCCTGACCAAAGCCCATTGGCGCCAGTTCGCGCACCTGCTGGTCCCAAATCGACAGCTTTTCGCGCACAAGGTCCGACCCGGTCACCCCAAGGTTTATCCGCCCCGCCGCCAGTTCGCGCGGAATTTCCGCCGCTGACAACAGGACCAGTTCAACCCCATCCGCCCCCATGACAGCGCCGGCATATTCACGTTCAGACCCGGTGCGCGTCAGGGTGACACCCCGACCCGCGAACCAGTCAAAGGTTTTTTCCATCAACCGCCCCTTGGACGGGATGCCAAGCTTGATACTCATATCGCAACCTCCGCCATCAGGCCGGGGCGGATCACCCCGCCAACAGCCGGAATTGAACGCCCCTGTCCCAGCACACGGGTCAGCGCATCATAGCGCCCACCTGTGGCAACCGGCGGCATGTCTGCGCGCCCCTCAACATAAAACCCAAAAACGAAACCATCGTAATATTCCATAGAGGTGCGGCCATAACTGGCCTCAAAATCCAACGATGAAACATCCACCCCACGCACGTCCAGCGCATCAAGACGCGCGGCCATTGCGGCCACACTGGCCGATAGGGACGGGTTTTCTTTTGCCATATCTCGCAACTGCAAAAGCGCATCTGGCGACTTGGCCCGCAGGCCAAGAATGGCATCCAGCAGGGCAATTTCTTCCTGCCCGATTGGTGGCTCAACAGCGTCTTTGCGAAGCACCCCGATACGCTCGGCAATCTCTTGCGGGCTTCGCAAGCCAATCATTGGGCCTGCACCCTTCATCGGATCAGTCTGGGCCAGCAACTGCGCGCGCGCGTCCGGCACGGCCACCTTGCCGCCATAACGATCCATCAGGGCGCGAAACCGGGTTGGGCGCCATATGTGACGCAGCAGGGCAGATTTGCGCCGCCCGGTCGTGGCCAACCCCTGAACCGCCGCCATCAAAATTCCGATGTCACCAGTGGCCGCCTTCAGGCCAAGGGGTGCCAGCACCTTTGACATTAACGCAAAAACCTCGGCGTCGGCCGCCGCCGGGTCGCTGCGATCAAAAACCTCATACCCAACCTGCAAATATTCACTGGCCCGCGCGCCACCGTCTTCCTGACGGCGAAACACCTTACCACAATAGGTATAGCGTGCCGGTTCGGCCCCGTGCGCCATGTGCATCTGCACCACAGGGACGGTGAAATCAGGGCGCAGCATCTGTTCACCATTCAGCGGATCATGGGTCACAAAGGCGCGCGCACGGATGTCTTCACCGTAAAGATCAAGCAACGTATCGGCGGACTGCAAAATGTCTGTCTCGATCGCCAGCGCGCCGGCATTTTCAAAATAGGCCTGCAGGCGCGATGCCTCTGCCCGGATTGCTGCTTTGGTTTGCATCAGATGTCACGCGCCAGAATACGACGGACCTCTGCCACCAAATCTGCGCGGGCCACTTCCACCTGCGCGGGTTGGGATTTCCATTCTTCGTGGGTTGCGCTTTGGGCGATCTTTGCCCCAAGGATCAGATCCTTGATCTGCACCACGCCCCGTTCTTTTTCTTCGCCACCTTCGATCACCGCCACGGGTGAATTTCGCTTATCCGCATATTTCAACTGATTACCGAAATTCTTGGGGTTGCCCAGATAAACCTCGGCCCGGATCCCGGCATTGCGCAGGTCCGCGACCATTGCCTGATAATCGGCCATCCGATCCCGGTCCATCACGGTCACAACAACCGGCCCCGGCGCGGCGGCCTGTGTTTGCCCCTTGGCCCGAAGGGCCGCCAACAAACGATCAACCCCAATTGAAACACCGGTCGCGGGAACGGCCTGCCCGGTAAAGCGTTTCACCAAATCATCATAACGCCCGCCACCGGCAACCGAACCAAACTGGCGCGGCCGGCCCTTTTCATCAAGAATTTCAAACGTCAGTTCGGCCTCAAACACCGGGCCGGTATAATAGCCCAAGCCCCGCACAACGGACGGATCAATTTCAATGCGATCAGGGCCGTAACCCTGTGCGGCCATCAGTTCTGAAATGGTTTCCAGTTCATTCACGCCCTCTTCTCCAAGGGCAGACCCCGTGACCAGATCATTCAGGCGGGCAACGGTTGCCGCCCCGTCGGCCCCTTTGGCCCCCATAAAGCCCATGACAATTTCCGCCTGTTCGGCTGACAGCCCGGCGCCCTTGGTGAAATCACCGCTGGCGTCTTTGCGCCCCTCACCCAGCAAGGCGCGCACGCCATCAGGGCCCAAACGGTCCAGCTTATCGATTGCCCGCAGCACAATGCCGCGTTCGTCTGCAAATCTTACCGGATCAGATGGGTCCAGCACCCCGGCCACTTCCATCACACCATTCAGAACCTTGCGGTTATTGACCCGCACAATGTAATCGCCCCGTTCAATGCCGACCGCTTCCAGCGTATCGGCCAGCATCGAACATATTTCGGCGTCCGCCGCCACGCTGGCCGTGCCAACAGTGTCTGCATCACATTGATAAAACTGTCGAAAACGCCCCGGCCCCGGCTTTTCATTGCGCCAAACCGGCCCCATTGCATAGCGGCGGTAAGGCGTCGGCAAATCGTTGCGGTGCTGCGCAAATACCCGCGCCAGCGGTGCCGTCAGATCATAACGCAGCGCCAGCCAGTCCCCCGGTTTGTCACTGTCATTGTCTTCCTGCCACGCAAACACACCTTCGTTCGGGCGATCAACATCAGGCAGGAACTTTCCAAGTGCCTGAACGGTTTCCACGGCGGATGTCTCCAACGCTTCAAACCCATAAAGGTCGTAAACTTTTGCGATTTTATCCAACATGGCCTTGCGTTCGACGACATCAGCGCCGAAATAGTCCACAAAGCCCTTGGGGGTTTCGGCCTTTGGCCGGGGCTGCTTTTTCACTTTCGCCATTGTCATAATCCTGCAAGTCTGGTTGGCGGGCGGTCTAGCGAAAAGGCGCACAATGGGCAAGCAGACAGCCAGCATGAAAGGGGCACAATGGACGATCAGCTATCAAAATTAGAAGAACAGGTGGCCCATCTGATCCGCGTGGTCGATGACCTGTCCGACATCGTGGCCCGTCAGGAAGGCGAAATTTCCACCCTGAAACGCCGCGTCGGTATGTTGATGGAACGAGAGGCCGGGCGCGAACTGGCCGAGGGCGGAACCGTCCCCATGGCAGACGAAAAACCGCCGCACTGGTAGGGAAAAACCCCTAAATATCTTCCACCATCACAACCCCGCCAAGGGATTTTATCGCCCCCTTGATCTGGGGTGTCAGTGGGTATTCAAGACCGGTGCTGATGGTTGTTTCCTGCCCGGTATCATTTTCGCAAACACAAAATGACAATGGCCCCTTGGCCAGTTTCCCGGTTGCCATTTTATCCAGCAGGGATTTTACACTAAAGATCGCTTTTTCCTGATCAACGAACACCTTTAGGCCCATGCCGCCTGCGTCTGCGGCAACCGTGTCAATTGGGGCTATGGAACGGGCCAGCAGTTTTAGTTGCTCTGCCTCCATCGTTGCTTCAACCGAAATCACAATGTTTGCCCCGGTTTCCAAAAAGTCACGACCGGCCTCAAGCACATCCGAAAATATCGTGATTTCATAAAGGCCCGACGGGTCGGACAATTGCGCAAATGCAAACCGGTTGCCCTTGGCCGATTTTCGTTCTTGCTTGCCCGACACCGCACCGGCCAGCTTGGCAATCAGCGGTCCGCGTTCTGCGGCGGCTGTTACCTCGGCCAAGGTCATCACGCCCTTGCGTTTCAGTGGGGCCATATAATCGTCCAGCGGATGACCCGACAAATAGAACCCGATGGCTTTGTGTTCCTCGGCCAGCCGTTCATTTGGCAACCAGTCTTCTGCCGGGCTAAGGCGGGGTTCGGGCAGGTCATCACCGGCCTCACCAAACAGGGAAACCTGTGACGAATTGCGCTGGTCATGGATGGCCGAAGAATAGCTGACCAGCCCATCCAGACTGTCAAAAACCCGCCGCCGGTTCGCGTCCAACAAATCAAACGCCCCCGCGCGGGTCAGCATTTCCATCGGCCGCTTTCCGATACGTTTCAGGTCAACCCGGCGCGCGAAATCAAACAGATTGACGAACGGCTTTTCACCCCGTGCGATGGTGATCAGCTTCATTGCCTCGGCACCCACGTTTTTCAGTGCCCCAAGGGCATAAACAACCCGCCCTTCGGACACGCTGAACATTGCCTCGGACCGGTTTACACAAGGGGGGACAATTTCAATTTCCAGCCCACGGCGTACTTCTTCGGCGTAAATGGCCAGTTTATCGGTCAGGTGCAGATCGCAGTTCATCACCCCGGCCATGAATTCAACCGGGTGGTTCGCCTTTAGCCAGCCGGTTTGATAGCTAACCACCGCATAGGCCGCCGCGTGGGATTTGTTAAAGCCGTAATTCGCAAACTTTTCCAAAAGATCGAAGACCTGCTGCGCCTTTTTGACGTCTACCCCGTTTTTTTTCGACCCTTCAACGAACTTTGGTCGCTCTTTCGCCATCTCTTCTGCGATTTTTTTACCCATGGCCCGGCGCAAAAGATCAGCGCCACCCAAAGAATAGCCCGCCATTTCCTGTGCGATCTGCATCACTTGCTCCTGATAAACAATGATGCCCTGAGTTTCCTCAAGTATATGATCTATAAGGGGATGAAGACTTTCCAGTTTTGCCTTGCCATTCTTGACTTCGCAATATTTTGGAATATTTTCCATCGGGCCGGGACGGTACAGCGCCACAAGGGCAACAATATCTTCGATGCATGTGGGCTTCATCCGGCGAAGCGCGTCCATCATGCCAGAACTTTCCACCTGAAAAACGGCGACTGTTTTGGCAGATGCGTAAAGTTCATAAGTTTTTTCATCATCAAGCGGTATCGCGCCGATATCAACATCCACCCCCCGCAATTGCAGCAGATCCAGCGCGTTCTGAATAACCGTCAGGGTCTTCAACCCAAGAAAGTCGAACTTGACCAGACCGGCCTGTTCCACCCATTTCATGTTGAACTGCGTGGCCGGCATATCCGAACGCGGATCCTGATAAAGCGGCACCAACGTATCAAGCGGGCGATCCCCGATCACCACACCTGCGGCGTGGGTGGATGCATTTCGCAACAACCCCTCTAATTGCTGGCCGTATTTCAACAGCCGATCAACGACCTCTTCGGAACGCGCCATTTCACGAAGTTGCGGTTCATCCGCCAGGGCCTTTTCGATCGAAACCGGTTTAACGCCTTCAACCGGGATCATTTTTGACAGCCGGTCCACCTGCCCATAGGGCATCTGCAAAACCCGGCCCACGTCGCGGATTGCGGCCTTGGACAACAGCGCACCAAAGGTGATGATCTGCGCGACCTTTTCGCGGCCATATTTTTCCTGAACATAGGTGATCACCTCTTCCCGGCGATCCATGCAGAAATCAATATCAAAGTCAGGCATTGAAACCCGTTCAGGGTTCAAAAACCGTTCAAAAAGCAGGGAATAACGCAGCGGGTCCAGATCAGTAATGGTCAGGGAATAGGCCACCAGACTACCGGCACCAGACCCACGGCCCGGACCCACCGGAATGTTGTTGCCCTTGGCCCATTTGATGAAATCGGCAACGATCAGGAAATAACCGGGAAAGCCCATCCCTTCGATCACGCCAAGTTCAAATTCCAGACGTTCGTCATATTCTTCCAGGGTCGCGGCGTGGGGTATAACCGCCAGACGCGCCTTTAACCCTTCTTTGGCCTCACGGCGCAGTTCCTGCACTTCGTCACGGGCAAATGTGGGCAGAATCGGGTCCCGACGGCTTACAGAAAAGGCACAGCGGCGGGCAATTTCAACGGTATTTTCAATCGCCTCTGGCAGGTCGGCGAACAGGGTCACCATTTCCTGCTGGCTTTTGAAATAGTGCTGGGCGGTCAACCGGCGCCGTGGTTCCTGTTGGTCAACATAAGCACCTTCTGCGATGCAAATCAGGGCATCATGGGCTTCGTGCATATCCGTTTTGGGAAAATACACATCATTGGTGGCCACCAGCGGCAACCCAAGATCATAGGCAATTTCAATCAACCCGCGTTCACTGACGCGTTCTTCCTGGGGGGCACCGTTTTCACCGGGGTGACGTTGTAGTTCAATATAAAGGCGATCCCCGTAAAAACCGGCCAGTTTTTCAACCAGCGCGCGGGCTTTGGGGGTTTGGCCGGCCTGCAACAGGCGGCCAACCGGGCCGTCCGGGCCACCGCTAAGGCAGATAATGCCGTCACAATATTGCCCAAGTTCCTGCACCGTGACCTGTGGCAGCTCGCCCCCGGCATCAAGGTACAGGCAACTGTTCAGTTTCATCAGGTTAAGATACCCGGCCTCATTCTGGGCCAACAGAACCACAGGTGCCGGGGCGCGCGGTTTTTCACCGGGGGCGGCGGGGTCGTACCCCAGATCAACCTGACAACCAACGATCGGCTGCACACCTGCATCCTTTAGGGTGACGGAATGTTCCAGCCCCGCAAACATGTTGTTGGTGTCAGTAACGGCCACGGCAGGCATGTCATTGCGGGCACAAAGCCCGGCCAGCTTTTTGACAGGCACAGCGCCTTCCAGAAGGGAATATTGGGTGTGCACACGAAGGTGGATGAATCGGGGTTGGTCTGGCATGGGGCAACATTACGTCAGCCGTCCACGATGGGAAAGCACAAGCGTATTGCTGTTGGAATAATTGAAGGTGCTTTCGGGCTTTGATGAATATCCGCACTTGCCAGAACCGATTTATGGCGCGTAACCTGATCTGACGTGGGTACCTGGCTTTACGCCGCATCGGGCCGGGACCGCCGCATTTAGCGAACACGCAACAGAAAGCGGAGCCGGATCGTTAATGGTACAGGTCACGTTTCTATTGAATGGGGACCCTGTTCGGCTGGAAAACACGTCCCCGACGCAAACCCTGTTGGACTGGCTGCGCGAAAGCCGCAACCTGAAGGGCACCAAAGAAGGCTGTAACGAAGGCGACTGTGGGGCTTGCACCATTATGGTCAGTGATGCCCGTGGCAGCCGTGCGGTAAACGCCTGTATTTTATTGTTACCCCAAATCCACGGCAAAGCGGTTCGAACCGTCGAAGGCATGTCCGGGCCTGCGGGCCAAATGCACCCGGTGCAGGACGCCATGGTTGATCATCACGCCAGCCAGTGCGGGTTTTGCACCCCCGGTTTTGTGGTTTCAACAGCCGTGGCCCATAAGAACGGGCAACGTGATTTTGACGACCAACTGGCCGGGAACCTTTGCCGGTGTACGGGTTACGCGCCGATCATCCGGGCGGCCGAGGCCGCGGCAGATGCCCCTGTCCCCGACTGGATGCAGGACGATCTGGCCAAACTGGATGCAATTGATGGGACTGACCCCAATGTGGCCATGCCCACCACATCTGACGAACTGGCCGCGTGGTATGCGAAAAACCCCGATGCAACGCTGATTGGCGGGGCCACGGATGTTGGGCTGTGGGTCACCAAGCGCCTGCAATCCCTTGAAAAAGTCGCCTTTTTGGTGGGGGTCGAGGACCTGAAAGATATCAAGGTAACCGACAGCGAAATCCGGGTCGGGGCCGGTGTGACGATCAATGATTTTCGCGCGGCCATCGCCTCCTATCACCCTGATCTGGCGGAAATGCTGCGCCGGTTTGGGTCTGTTCAGGTTCGAAATGCCGGCACCATTGGTGGCAATATCGCCAACGGATCCCCCATTGGCGACAGCCCGCCCGCATTAATCACACTTGGGGCCCGGCTGCATTTGCGCAAGGGGGATGCGCGGCGCGACATTCTGCTGGAAGACTACTTTATCGACTATGGCAAACAGGACCGCACCCCCGGTGAATTTGTCGAAGCCGTTACAATCCCGCGCCAGATCGACAGGCTGAAATGCTATAAACTTGCCAAACGCTTTGATCAGGATATTTCGGCCGTTCTGGGGTGCTTTTCAATTCGCCTGAACAGTGGCGTCGTGGAAGAAGTGCGCATTGCCTTTGGTGGCATGGCGGGCATTCCCAAGCGCGCAACGGCTGTAGAGGCTGCGCTTTTGGGTCAACCATGGGACCGCCAGACCATTGATCGCGCCATGGAAAAATTTGCGGATGATTTTGCACCAATGACAGACATGCGGGCCTCGGCGGATTATCGGTTATTGGCGGCGAAAAATATGTTGCTGCGCTATTATCTGGAAGATCAGGGCGTTCAGACCCGCGTGCTGGAGGTTAGCCCATGAGCGTTGCAAAATCCCTGCCCCATGACGCGGCCCCCCTGCATGTTACCGGGCAGGCCCGTTATGTTGATGACATTCCGGTTCCGGCGAATTGCCTGCACCTTGCCTTTGGGCTGTCCACAATTGCCCATGGTGACATCACCGGGCTGGACCTGACAGCAGTCCGCGCGGCCCCCGGTGTGGTGGCGGTTTTGGCCGCCGACGATTTGCCCTTTGAAAATGATGTCTCGCCCGCGGCCAATGATGAACCGATGCTGGCCACAGGACGCGTGCATTATGTGGGGCAGCCGGTTTTTCTGGTGATTGCAAAAACCCATCTGGCCGCCCGTAAGGCTGCAAGGCTGGCGAAGATCGAATATAACGAAAAGCCCGCCATCCTGACAATTGATCAGGCGATCGCCGCGAACAGTCGCTTTGAAGATGGCCCGGTGATTTGGTCCAAGGGCGACGCGGGCGATGCGATTGGCGGGGCGACCCGCACCCTGCGGGGGGCAATCGAAATGGGCGGGCAGGAACATTTCTATCTGGAAAGTCAGGCCGCCCTTGCCCTGCCACAGGAAGATGGCGACATGCTGGTGCATTCGTCCACCCAGCACCCCACGGAAATTCAGCATAAGGTGGCCCATGCCCTTGGTGTGGCGATGAACGCCGTGCGCGTTGAAATCCGGCGCATGGGGGGTGGTTTTGGTGGCAAAGAAAGTCAGGGCAACGCCCTTGCGGTTGCCTGCGCTGTTGGCGCGCGCGAAACCGGCTGTCCCTGTAAAATGCGCTATGACCGGGATGACGACATGATCATCACCGGAAAACGTCATGACTTTCGGATTGAATACCATGTGGGGTTTGATGATGAGGGCAGGATTGAAGGTGTTGAGTTCACCCAGTACGCCCGTTGTGGCTGGGCGCTGGACCTGTCAATTCCGGTGGCGGACCGGGCCATGTTACACGCCGACAACGCCTATTTCCTGCCCGCCGCACGCATTGAAAGTCACCGCCTGAAAACCAACACCCAGTCGGCGACCGCCTATCGTGGCTTTGGCGGGCCACAGGGGATTGTCGGGATCGAGCGTGTGGTGGACCACATTGCCCATGATCTGGGGCGTGATCCTTTGGATGTTCGGCGCGTGAATTATTACCGTGAGGCGCAGGATGATGTTTCAGATGCCTCCGGCGGGAGTATTGTTAACAAGGAAAAGCCGGACGCGGGTCAGCAGACAACGCCCTATCACATGCCTGTTGAGGACTTTGTATTAAACGGGATCAGTGCGGCACTGGTTGAAACTTCGCATTACCATGCGCGCCGGGCGGCGATTGCAGACTGGAACGCGGGGAGTGAGATTTTGAAAAAGGGAATTGCCCTGACGCCGGTGAAATTTGGCATCAGCTTTACCCTGACCCATCTTAATCAGGCGGGGGCATTGGTGCATGTTTATCAGGACGGTTCGATCCACCTAAACCATGGCGGCACTGAAATGGGACAGGGTCTGTTTCAAAAGGTGGCGCAGGTGGCGGCGACGTCATTTGGGGTTGATGTGGGTCTGGTGAAGATCACCGCGACTGATACGGCCAAGGTTCCAAATACCTCTGCCACGGCGGCGTCCAGTGGATCTGATCTGAATGGCATGGCGGTGAAGGCGGCCTGTGACACGATCAGGGGGCGGATGGCGGAATTTTTGCGGGCGCATTTCTCAACAGAAAAAGTTATCTTTGCAAATGGTCAGGTTCAGGTGGCGGACATGACAATCAGCTTTTCACAGGCTGCCAAACTGGCCTATGAAAACCGTATCAGCCTGTCTGCCACGGGGTTTTACAAAACCCCCAAGATTGAATGGGACCGCGCGGCGGGGCGTGGGCGGCCGTTCCTTTATTTTTCATATGGCGCGGCCGTGACCGAATGTGTAATTGATACGCTGACCGGCGAAAACCGGATATTGCGGGTGGATATTTTGCATGATGCGGGCACGTCCCTGAACCCGATCCTTGATATTGGTCAGGTGGAAGGTGCCTATGTTCAGGGGGCTGGCTGGCTGACAACCGAAGAATTGGTCTGGGATGATAGGGGCAATTTGCGCACCCACGCGCCGTCAACATATAAAATTCCGGCCTGCTCGGATCGGCCCGACATTTTCAACGTCGCCCTTTGGGGCGCGAAAAACCGGGAAGATACGATTTACCGATCCAAAGCGGTTGGTGAGCCACCTTTTGTTCTGGGCACGTCCGCCTTTATGGCGTTGTCGGATGCGATCGGGGCCTGTGGCACGGCCTATCCTGAGCTGAATGCCCCGGCGACGGCCGAAACTGTTCTGGCCGCGGTCAACCGGGTGCGCGCGTGAGTTTTGATTTGGATGCCCTGAAAGTGGCCGTGGCAAAGCATGGCCGGGTTGTGCGGGTTGTTGTGGCCGGGGTCAAAGGATCAGCCCCGCGCGGGGTGGGTGCATCAATGCTTATCTGGCCGGGCGGGCAGTCAGGAACCATTGGCGGTGGCGCGCTGGAACTACAGGCCGCCGAACAGGCCCTGCGTTCAATAGCCAATGGCGACTGGGCCGAACATTTTGCCCTTGGCCCGGCCCTTGGGCAATGTTGCGGCGGGGCGGTAACCCTGATTGGTGAAACCTATGATAATGACCGGCTGCAATGCATTGAGGGCGAGTATGTCTTGCGCCGGATCAACGGCCAGCCGGGCACCCCCCTGCCGATCAAAAAGCAACTTCAGGATGCCCGAAATTCCGGTACCCCCGTTACGGCGACGTTCACAGACGGCTGGGTGCTGGAACCGGTAACATCCCCGACACGCCACCTGTGGGTTTACGGCGCGGGCCATGTTGGCCGGGCGCTGATATCGGTGCTGTCGCCCTTTGGCGAAGTTGAGATCACCTGGGTGGATACATCCCCCGACCGCTATCCCGACCAAATTGCCAGGGGCGTGAAACAATTGGTCGCGCAAAACCCGGCTGATGTGGTTAAATTTGCCCCGCCAAACGCCGAGCATCTGGTGCTGACCTACAGTCATGCGCTGGATCTGGAAATATGCCACCAACTTTTGCGCCACGGTTTTCATAGTGCGGGCCTGATCGGGTCCGCCACCAAATGGGCGCGGTTTCAAACAAAATTACAAAATCTCGGTCACTCGGCTGAACAGATTGATCGAATTACGTGCCCGATCGGGCGGCCTGATTTGGGCAAACACCCACAGGCCATTGCCGTGGGGGTTGCTGCGCGGTTACTGTCGTCTGCGGGGACCACGGAAAAATTACTTAAAAGGGTGGGTTAAGGAATGGACGGACCGCTATTGGCCGTAAACGGTGTAACCAAGGCCTATCCGGGCGTGGTGGCGAACGACACGGTGACGTTCACGGTTGACCCCGGCGAAGTGCACGCATTGCTGGGGGAAAACGGGGCCGGAAAATCAACCCTTGTTAAAATGATTTATGGGCTGGTTCGCCCCGATTCCGGTGGCATGGTCTGGAAGGGCGAGGCCTTTGAACCGGCCACCCCACACGCCGCGCGCAAATCTGGCGTGGCGATGGTGTTTCAGCATTTCAGCCTGTTCGAAGCCCTGAACGTTGCAGAAAACGTCGCACTGGGCATGGAAAACCCACCCCCCATGCGCCAGTTATCTGCGCGCATCCGCGACGTTAGCGAAGCCTACGGCCTGCCGCTGGATCCCGACCGTCTGGTGGGGGATCTAAGTGCCGGGGAACGACAGCGCGTTGAAATTATTCGCTGCCTTTTGCAGGATCCGAAATTACTGATCATGGATGAACCGACATCCGTTTTGACCCCGCAAGAGGTTGAAATCCTGTTCAAAACCCTGCGCAAGCTTAGTGCCGAGGGTACAGCCATTTTATACATTTCCCACAAGCTGGAAGAAATACGCAGCCTTTGCACAGGTGCCACAATTCTGCGCCTTGGTAAGGTTGTCGGCAACTGCGACCCCCGCGAAAAAACCGCGCGTGAACTGGCGGAACTGATGGTTGGGGAAACCCTGCATATCCCCAGCCGCGAGCCCGGAACCCTTGGGGACACATTGTTGGAACTGACAAATCTTTCGGTGAAATCAGCCAACCCGTTTGGCACGTCCCTGAAAGATGTCTGCCTTAACATTCGCGCCGGGGAAATTGTTGGGATTGGTGGTGTGGCTGGCAACGGGCAGGACGAATTGCTGGCCGCCCTGTCGGGCGAAAGCATCGCCCCCGCTGGCGCTGTAAAATTGCAGGGGCAGGAAATTGGCATGCTTGGCCCCAACCAGCGGCGCGCGCTTGGCCTGCTGGCGGCACCAGAAGAACGCCTTGGCCATTCCGCCGCCCCGGACATGAGCCTGACAGAAAACGCGGCCCTGACGGGCACCGTTCGCGAAGGGCTATCAAAAAACGGCTTTTTGGACTGGGGCAAGGCGCGCAATTTTGCCGAAAGCATTATTCAGGGTTTTGACGTTCGCACACCGGGGCCGGACAATGCAGCCCGCTCACTTTCGGGCGGCAACCTACAAAAATTCGTTATTGGGCGCGAGGTTTTACAACGCCCGGATGTGTTGGTCGTCAATCAGCCCACATGGGGCGTTGACGCATCCGCCGCCGCCGCTATTCGCCAATCCCTTCTGGATTTGGCCGCCAAGGGCGCGGCTATCATTTGCATCAGTCAGGACCTTGATGAACTGATGGAAATCTCTGACAGGTTCGCGGCCCTGAACGAAGGGCGCCTGACCGAACCACGACCAGCCAAGGGGCTGACGGTAGATGAAATTGGCCTGATGATGGGCGGCGCACATGACATGGAGGTTTCACATGTTGAGGCTTGAAAAACGCCCGTCCCCGTCAAAGATGTGGACAGCACTGACACCAATTCTGGCGGTAATTCTGACGATGATCGCCGGGGGGGTACTGTTCTGGATTTTGGGGAAAGACCCGGTAGAGGCCATTCGAACCATTTTTTGGGACCCCCTGTTTCACGAAGACTTTGCAGCCTATTCGCGCCCGCAATTGTTGGTAAAGGCCGGCCCTCTGATCCTAATCGCCGTCGGCCTTAGTCTTGGGTTTCGCGCTGGTATCTGGAACATCGGCGCCGAAGGTCAATACATCATCGGCGCAATTTGCGGGGCCGCGGTGGGGCTGGCGTTTTATCCATCCGAAAGCTTTCTGATATTCCCGGCAATGGTTATTGCAGGGGCCCTTGGGGGCTGGGCCTGGGCCATGATACCCGGCATCCTGCGAACCCGCTTTAACACCAATGAAATCCTTGTCTCACTTTTGCTGGTTTATGTGGCGGAACAATTACTGGCATCGATGTCATTGGGCCTGTTGCGCAACCCCGAAGGCCGGGGCTTTCCCGGCAGCCGGAATTTCAGGGACTTCCCAGCCGCCCATAATGGCGAAATATTTGCGAATACCGGGATGCACTGGGGTGTTGTGGCCGCGTTCATTGCGGTGATTTTCGTCTATATCCTGCTTAGCCGCCACATCCTTGGGTTTCAGATCCGGGTCGCGGGCCAGTCCCCAAAGGCCGCACGTTTTGCCGGGGTCAACCCAAACCGGCTTATACTATTTTGTCTGGGGACATCAGGTGCGCTGGCCGGGCTGGCCGGATTATTTGAGGTCTCAGGCCCCGCCGGGCAGATCAGTATTGATTTCAATTCCGGCTATGGTTTCACGGCCATTATCGTTGCCTTCCTTGGCCGCCTTAACCCGATCGGGATACTACTGGCCGGGTTATTGATGGCGCTGACCTATATTGGTGGTGAACTGGCGCAGCTGATGCTTGGCCTGCCCAGTGCCGCGATACAGGCCTTTCAGGGGATGCTGTTGTTCTTTCTTTTGGCGGTGGATGTTTTGTCAAACTACCGCATTAAATTTTCCCGGTCGGAGGGCGCATAATGGATCTTTCCGCAATCAACCCGCTAATTCTGGTGGCGTCCCTGATGGTGGCCGCAACACCAATTCTGCTGGCCGCCATAGGTGAGCTGGTCGTCGAAAAAGCAGGCATCCTGAACCTCGGGGTAGAGGGCATGATGATCACCGGTGCAATCTGTGGCTTTGCAATTGCCGTGGAAACCGGCAGTCCCTTTTGGGGGTTCATTGCCGCGGCCGTGGGGGGCGCGTTATTGTCGTTGGTGTTTGCCTTTCTCACCCAATACCTGCTGTCCAATCAGGTGGCGACGGGGCTGGCATTAACACTGTTTGGGCTGGGGTTGTCGTCACTTCTTGGGCAAAAATATATGGGCGTCAAACCACCTTCGACCAGCAAGCTGGATATCCCGTTTCTGTCCGATATTCCGGGCATTGGGCGTGTGCTGTTTCAGCATGATCCGATGGTTTATTTTTCAATCGCGCTGATCGCTGCCGTATGGCTAATGCTGAAATACAGCCGGATCGGTCTGGTCCTGCGCGCTGTTGGTGAAAACCATGATGCCGCCCACGCACTGGGGTACAAAGTTGTACGCATCCGCATTGGTGCAATTGCTTTTGGCGGGGCCTGCGCCGGGCTGGGCGGTGCTTATCTTAGCCTGATACGGGTTCCCCAATGGACCGAAGGCATGACCGCGGGCGCCGGGTGGATCGCATTGGCCATCGTTGTATTTGCCAGTTGGCGACCATGGCGAATACTGATGGGGGCATATTTGTTTGGCGGGGTCACCGTTTTGCAGTTGAATTTACAGGCTGCAGGCCTTGCTATTCCGGTTGAGTATTTGTCGATGTCACCGTATCTCATAACCATTATTGTTCTGGTGATCATCAACCGCTCCACCCAAAGCGCACCAGCGGAACTGGGCCAGGTTTTCCACGCCTCACACTAGGGGTTTAGCTGCTATCAATGGGCCAAGGCCCAAACCAAAGGGAGAAATAAATGAATATCAAATCAATCCTTACAGGGGCCGTCGTTGCCCTTGGCGTTGCCGGGGCCGCATTTGCCCAGGACAAGCCGAAAATCGGGTTTGTATATGTTGGGCCGATCGGTGACGGTGGCTGGACATATCACCACAACGAAGGCCGCCTTGCGGTTGAAGAACATTTCGGCGACGCCGTTGAAACAACCTTTATCGAAAGTGTCCCGGAAGGCGCAGACGCAGAACGCGTTCTGACCCAGATGGCCCTGTCAGGTCACGACCTGATTTTCACCACCTCATTTGGTTATATGGACCCAACAATCAACGTTGCGGCCAAATTCCCAAACGTGAAATTTGAACACGCCACCGGGTATAAAACCGCCGACAACGTTTCTATCTATTCGGCACGTTTTTACGAAGGCCGCGCGGTTACTGGCCTGCTGGCCGGTCACATGACCAAAGCCAACAAAATCGGTTATATCGCATCCTTCCCGATCCCCGAAGTTATCCGTGGCATCAACGCGTCCTTTATCCACGCCAAGAAGGCCAACCCTGATGTCGAGATGAGTGTTGTCTGGGTCTACACATGGTTTGATCCGGCAAAAGAAGGTGACGCAACTCAGGCCCTTTTGGACCAGGGTGTTGATGTGATCCTTGCACATACCGATTCAACCGCGCCGCTTACCATTCTGGAAGCTGCCGGCGGGTACGGCTTTGGGCAGGCTGCTGATATGGAACAGTTTGCACCGGCCCCACGGGTTTCATCAATCATCGACAACTGGGCACCCTACTATATCGAACGCACCCAGGCGATCCTTGATGGCAACTGGACTTCCGTTTCAACCTGGAACGGCATTGCATCCGGCATGGTCGAAATTGGCGAAATCAGTGACGCGGTTCCCGCCGCTGCCAAAGCCGAAGCAGAAGCCCTGCGCGATGCGATCATATCCGGCGAATACCACCCCTTCACTGGCCCGCTGAATAAGCAGGACGGATCGGTCTGGCTGGCAGACGGCGAAGTGGCCGACGACGGCACACTGGCTGGCATGGGTTTTTATGTCGAAGGCATAAGCGGCAACGTTCCTAACTAAGCCACACGCGGCCAATGGCCGCAAAATCAAAAGAACCAAAGGCCCGGTGCAATCCGGGCCTTTTCCTTTTGGCGCAACCGTGTAAATTCGCGCCATGAAACAAAACCTGACCACCCGAAACGGGACCCCGATTTCCAGCTTTTGCTTTGGCACCATGCAATTTGGCGGCAATGCTGACCAGAGCGCATCTGCCAGCATGTTTGATGACTGCCTTGAGGCCGGCATAAATTTCTTTGACACAGCATATGTTTACACCGAGGGGCGTTCAGAAACGATCCTTGGGGGGCTGGCCCGCGACCGCGCCGATGATCTATTCATCGCAACCAAATGCGCCAGTAATAACGGTGCGCGCCGCACGACAATTTTGGCGGAGTTTGATGAAAGCCGAAAACGTCTGGGGATGGACCGGGTTGACCTGTTGTACCTACACCAGTGGAATGAAAATGACCCACTGGAAGAAACATTTGAAACTTTGGCCGGGCTGATCGATGCAGGTCAAATCCGCCACATTGGTATTTCCAATTTTTCCGCATGGCAAACCATGAAATCCCAAGCGGTGGCAAAAACTTTTGGGATCGAGATTGCGATGCTACAGCCGATGTATAATTTGGTGAAACGTCAGGTCGAGGTCGAAATTCTACCGATGGCAGCATCAGAAGGATTTGCTGTTTGTCCCTATTCGCCACTTGGTGGCGGGCTACTGACGGGCAAATATGTGACCGGTAAGGAAGGTCGACTGAACACCAACAAAATGTACACTAAACGCTATGGGCAAGACTGGATGCACCAAAGTGCGGCGGACTTGGCCGAATTGGCCAATGAGGTGGGAATGTCACCGACAACGCTGGCCGTTGCATGGGTAGCGCGAAACCCTGCCGTAACCGCGCCGATCATCAGCGCGCGCTCATCAGAGCAACTGCGCCCTTCGCTGGATGCGATGACAGTGACACTGGACGACGAGCTTTACCAAAGGATGTCTGACCTTTCACCCAGACCTGCACCCGCTACTGATAGGACAGACGAAGTATGATCGATTTTTTGGTAATTGGCGGGGGAATTGCCGGCATTTC
>DAOURA010000127.1 GCA_030625325.1 Marinosulfonomonas sp. | reverse complement strand
TCCGCAAACTGAAAAGGGGACATAGAAATGGTTACACCAAACAAGGAATTTGACGACATGATCGACCCGGTTGAATTGAAAGAGCCTGATGAAGGTGGTCAGTCCTTCGATCCGCCCAAGGGTATTTGGATGCGCGGTCTGCTGATGCTGGTACTTGCGGCGATGTTTGCGCTGGCCGAAACCGTATTGGCGGTACTGGCCTTGGTTCAATTCCTGTGGATGCTGTTCACAAAGGAAAAAAATTCGCTGCTGGTGGATTTCGGCGTGGACCTTGGCGAATGGATGGCCGCCACCGCCCGTTTTCAGTCGGGCGCGACGGAAGACAAGCCGTTTCCATGGGGTAAATGGGGGTAGGGGCGCGATTGTACTGACCTGCGGCTGTTACCCTTCCATCGCCTCCAACTCATCAATCATGCCGGAAATCATCGACAGGCCCTTGTCCCAGAACTTGGGATCGGACGCGTCCAGCCCGAATGGGGCCAGCAGTTCCGTGTGGTGTTTTGATCCACCGGCGCGCAGCATGTCGAAATATTTGGCCTGAAAATCGGGGTCGCCTTCTTCGTAGACTGCATAAAGTGCGTTCACCAGACCGTCGCCAAAGGCGTAGGCATAGACATAAAACGGCGAATGAACGAAATGCGGGATATAGGCCCAAAAAGTTTCGTAACCGTCCATAAATGACAGCGCCGGTCCCAGGCTTTCGGATTGTACGGACATCCACAAGGCGTTGATGTTATCAGGTGTCAGTTCACCGGCTTGACGGGCTTCGTGGAGTTTGCATTCAAAATCATAAAACGCGATCTGGCGCACGACTGTGTTGATCATGTCTTCGACTTTACCGGCCAGCAGAATTTTGCGCTCGGCGTCATTTTTCGCGCCCGACAGTAGTTTGCGAAAAGTTAGCATTTCGCCAAAAACACTGGCGGTTTCGGCCAGTGTCAGGGGGGTGTCGGCCAACAGTTCGCCCTGACCAGCGGCCAGAACCTGATGCACACCGTGCCCCAGTTCGTGGGCTAAGGTCATGACATCACGCGGTTTCCCAAGGTAGTTCAGCAATACGTAAGGGTGCACGTCCACAACCGTTGGGTGCGCAAAGGCGCCGGGGGCTTTGCCGGGTTTCACGCCTGCATCGATCCAGCCCTTGTCAAAGAATGGTTCCGCGATATCGGCCATTTCCGGGGAAAAGTCGCCGTAAGCCTGCATGACGGTTTCGCGCGCCTGTTGCCAACTGACGGTGCTGGTGTCTTCCATTGGCAGGGGCGCATTGCGGTCCCAGACCTCCAAAGTGTCAAGACCCAGCCATTTGCGTTTTAGTTCATAATATCGGTGGCTTAGCTTGGGGTAGGCGGCAACAACCGCGTTGCGCAATGCCTCAACGACCTCGGGTTCCACGTGGTTTGCCAGATGGCGACCGGTTTGTGGCGTTGGCATGTTGCGCCAGCGGTCTTCGATGTCTTTTTCTTTGGCCAGTGTGTTATGAACGCGGGCAAACAGTTTGATATTTTCGCCAAAAACCCGCGCCAATTCGCGCGCCGCGCCTTCGCGTTTCTCGCGGTCCTGCTCGGACAGAAAATTAAGGGTTGCTTCGATCCCAAGGGTTTCACCGTCAATTTCAAAGGTTAGCCCGGCAATGGTTTCGTCAAACAGTTTGTTCCACGCGGAGGCCCCGACAACCGATTGATCATGCAGGAATTTTTCCAGCTCATCCGATAATTGATAGGGCCGCATTGCGCGCATCCGGTCAAATACCGGCTTATAGCGGGCAAGGTCATCATTGGCACCCAGCAGTTTTTCAAAATGGGCGTCTTCAATGCGGTTCATTTCAAGGGTGAAGAACACCAATGGGGTGGTGAAGCCGGTGATCTTGTCCTGACAGTCGGACATGAATTTCGCCCGCTCTGCGTCGGTTGTCTGTTGATAGTACAGCAGACCCGCATAGGACATGACCCGCCCGGCAATGCTGGAAATTTTTTCGTTCCGCAACACGCAATCCAACATGGCGGTTGCATCCAGCATGTCCAGTTTGCCTTCGTAATCAGTTGCAAAACTGGCGCATTCTTTTTCCAGCCACGCCATGTCGCGTGTCAGTTCAGGCGCGTCTGTTGATGTATAAAGATCGCTAAGATCCCATTCAGGCAGGTTTTCAACGGCCTTGCCCCCGGCTGTGTCTTTATCGAATGCGCGGGTGGAAAAATCAATATTCATCGGGACCTCATTTATTGTTGGTACAGACATAGGCCGATGTGTGCGCCTGTTTCAAGGTGCAGATATCAGGCCGGGTATAACGCCATGCAGGGGCTTGTTAACTATCAGGAATGTTTGGTGAAAAGTTCATCCGCAGTGGCAAAGAATTTTGCACGGGTCTGTGGTTTTTCCATCATGATCTCATGCTCAGCCCCATCAACGATTTCAAGGTGGCCACCTTTCCAGCGGGCCATGACTTCGTAAATCGGTTCCGGGTCAACGATGCGTTCGTTGCCGCCCAAAAAGGCGATTGCCGGAAAATTGGGTGGTGTTTCCTGACGCAGGGCATTTGTTTCAACCAATGCTTCGTGCAGCCATGTCAGGCTGGGCCCGCTTAGGGTTAGCTTTGGGTGGGCGCTGGCCTGTTTTTGCATATACGTAAACATGTCGGAATCACTGGTTAACGAATTATCCAGAAATGGCGCGACCTTTACATAAGTTTCGCCGCGCGTTCCGGGGGCATAGTTTTCGCCCTGTCCGACCCTGCTCATGAACCAGGACAGTGACCATGCGATCGGGCGAACCGTGGGCGCAATTGACAGCCCCCACATTGGGCCGCTGAAAACGGCGGCCTTCACATCCAGACCATTGTGCAGGGCGCGCAGCCCGATGCACCCGCCCATGGAATGGGCAATCAAAAACCGTGGGCCGGGGCAGTTCAGGGTATTGGCGGCGCCGTTCATGGCCTCAACATCCAGTTGAAAGTCCTGAAAACGTTCCACATGGCCCAGCATTTCATCGCCCGACAGCCGGTCCGCCAAGCCCTGACCCCGCCAGTCGATGGTCAGAACGCTATAGCCCAATGCCAACAGATCACGGGCGACCCGGCCATATTTTTCAATGTATTCTGTGCGCCCCGGATACAAAAGCACCGTACCCTTGTCGCCACCGCCCCAATAGGCCACGCGGATGCGAACCCCGTCGCGCGCGCTCAGCCAATAGGCCTTGCCCCCTTTGGGGCCATCCAGAACATCGTCAAATAGTGGGGCGGCTTTCATATCTTACACCAAAACGCCGGCAAGCTGCATTGCGACGCCCATATCCCCGTCAATTGACAGTTTGCCGGTCATAAAGGCCGATGTGGGGTTCAGTTCCCCCGACAGGATGGACTGAAAGGTTTCCCGGTCAGCACTAAGCGTTACCTGCGCATCCTCGGACCCGCTGCGTGCACCGTCGGAATCAATTATGATTTCGCCTTCGCTTTCGATTGAAAACTTTGCCACACCGTCAAAGCCACCGGCTATTTTGGCATTCAGGGCCTCAACTGCTGCGTCAATCACGTCACTCATTTCGTTCGTTCCCTTAATTGTGACCCGTGATGTATCGGTTTTACGGATCAGATGCGTTAGGTTTGTGCCGTTATGACTGTTGTTGCAAAGATTCTCAAATCAATCGTTACGGCACTTTGTTTAACAATTGTGCTTGGTGCGCCCGTGTATTCGCAAGATACTGATCTTGAACAACTTTTTACTGATCTGGCCCGCCCCGAAACCCGTGACTGGCAACGGATAGAACAGGAAATTTGGGGATATTGGTCGAAATCGGGCTCTGACGCGATGGATTTACTGCTGGAACGGGGGCGCGATGCCCTGCAGGTCGGTGATGTTGGCGGGGCAATTGAACATTTCACGGCGCTGACCGACCATGCGCCAGATTTTGCTGAAGGCTGGAATTCACGCGCCACCGCCTATTTTCAGGCCGGGCTTTATGGGCCATCCCTTGGGGATATTCGGCGTACACTGGCCCTGAACCCGCGTCATTTTGGGGCGATGTCCGGTTTGGGCATGGTTTTGGAACAACTGGATCAACCTGCCAGGGCCCTGTTCGCCTACCGTCAGGTACAGGCTATACATCCCCACAGGCCCGACCTAGAAGACACGATCAGGCGGTTGGAAAAACAGGTGTCTGGCACCAGCCTGTAACATTGGGGGCGGACCATGGTGGGAAACCCATCAATCACGGCTGTTTTGGGGCCAACAAATACCGGCAAGACCCACTATGCCATTGAACGGATGCTTGGCCATCGCACCGGGGTAATTGGCTTGCCGCTGCGCCTTTTGGCGCGCGAAGTTTACGATAAAATTGTTGCCCTGCGCGGGCCATCGGTGGTTGCCCTTGTCACCGGGGAAGAACGTATTGTCCCGCCCCAAGCCCAGTATTGGGTTGCCACGGTTGAGGCCATGCCGGTGGATATAGGTGCCGATTTTCTGGCGGTTGATGAGGTGCAGCTTTGCGCCGACCCAGAGCGCGGGCATGTCTTTACCGACCGCCTTTTATATGCCCGCGGCCAGCTGGAAACCCTGTTTCTGGGGTCTGACACAATGAAGTCGGCAATCGCCGCACTGGTTCCCAAGGCGCAGTTTTTGTTTCGGGAACGTTTTTCCGAATTATCCTACGGAGGTTCGAAAAGTATAAGTCGCATGCCCTCCCGCTCGGCAATTGTGGGGTTTTCTGTTGAAAATGTATATGCCACTGCGGAAATCATGCGTCGCCAAAAGGGCGGTGCGGCGGTGGTCATGGGCGCGCTTAGCCCGCGAACACGTAACGCGCAGGTGGAATTATACCAAAATGGTGATGTTGATTATCTGGTGGCAACTGACGCCATCGGGATGGGGCTGAACCTGGATATCAACCATGTCGCGTTTTCATCGCTGAACAAATTTGATGGTCGCCGGATGCGCCCGCTGATGGCGTCTGAACTTGCCCAGATCGCGGGCCGGGCAGGGCGCCACATGAACAACGGTAGCTTTGGCACCACCGGGGACACCGGAAAATTATCACCAGAGGTGGTGCAGGCCATCGAAAACCATCGCTTTGCGCCGATCAAAAAATTACAGTGGCGCAATTCCCGTCTGGTGTTTGGAACTGTTGATCGGCTGATCAAATCGCTGGAAACCAACAGTGACGATAACTGGCTGGTGCGCAGCCGCGAAGCAGACGACCTGATGGCCCTTAAAGCCCTGTCACAAATCAGCCAGTTGCGCGGAAAATGTTCGGATGTTTCATCTGTTCGCCTGTTGTGGGACATCTGCCGCATCCCGGATTTTCGTGGCATTTCCAAGGGCGAACATGCCAACCTTTTGGAAAAGCTGTTTGATTTCATCCATGAATACGGTCGGGTGCCAGATGACTGGCTGTCACAACAGGTTGAACGCATAAACCGCACGGATGGTGACATTGATATTCTGTCAAAACGGCTGACGTTTATTCGCACCTGGACCTATGTGGCCCAGCGTAAAGGTTGGGTTGATGACGAAAAACATTGGCGCGGGGCGACGCGCGCTGTAGAAGACCGCCTGTCGGATGCATTACACGGTGCATTGACCAAAAGATTTGTCGATCGGCGGACATCTGTTCTGCTTCGCCGGTTGAAACAAAAGGAGAGCCTGGTGGCTGAAGTAAGTGATAACGGTGAAGTAAGCGTCGAAGGCCAATTTGTTGGGCGTATCGAAGGGTTTCGTTTTAGTCAGGATGCTAGCGCATCCCCGGACGAGGCCAAAACATTACGCACGGCAAGTTTTGTGGCCCTAAAGCCAGAATTTCATCTGCGCGCAGACCGGTTTTATAATTCGCCGGACACCGAAATCGACTATACCGAACAGGGCGGCCTGATGTGGGGCGAGCATGCTGTTGGTAAACTGGTTGCCGGTTCCGAGGCCCTGAAGCCACAGGTTGAGGCCTTTGTTGACGAAGAGGCCGGCGCTGACGTCGCGCAAAAAGTGCAACGCCGCCTGCAACATTTCATTGACCGCAAAGTCGCCACCCTGTTTGAGCCAATGATCGAAATGGGCCGTGACGAAACCCTGACCGGGCTGGCCCGCGGTTTTGCATTTCGTCTGACCGAAACTTTCGGAATTGCCCCGCGTGATGCGGTTGCCGCCGAGGTCAAGGAACTTGATCAGGATGCACGCGCCACCCTGCGTAAACACGGCATTCGCTTTGGGCAATTCACTATTTTTATGCCTGCGCTGCTGAAACCCGCGCCGACACGGCTGCGGCTGGTGCTGTGGTCACTGGCCGGTGGGCAGGCGGAATTCCCTGAAAGCCCGCCACCGGGTTTGGTGACAATTCCTTCGGCCACAACTGCGCCAAAGGGCTATCACACCATGTGTGGCTATCGTCAGGCCGGGGTGCGGGCGATCCGCATTGATATGCTGGAACGCCTTGCAGATATGCTGCGCACCCAGGACAGCCGGGGCGGCTTTGAATCAAACCCTGATATGCTGTCAATCACCGGGATGACGCTGGAACAATTTTCGGACCTGATGCAAGGGCTGGGGTATCGCGCCGAAAAAGGTGAACGTGCCAAGGTGAAAGCAACACCGGAAGTTGTGACAAGCGAGGCTGAAAAGGCAACTGGTGACGATGTGGTTGCCAAGGACACACCGGCCGAGGA
>DAOURA010000080.1 GCA_030625325.1 Marinosulfonomonas sp. | reverse complement strand
TCTTCCGGTGTATTTACGGTATTACCCATGCCTGCCCCTGATTACCCTTGCCGGGTTGGTCCCGATCTTACAGAATTTTCTGACCTGTTTTTGCCCAGTCCTTCATGAACCCGTCCAGTCCTTTGTCGGTCAGGACGTGATTTGCCATGGCTTTAATTACGTTTGGTGGCGCGGTTGCCACATCTGCGCCGATCAGGGCGGCGTCCTTCATGTGGTTGGCAGAGCGGATAGAGGCCGCCAAAATCTGGGTGTCAAAGCCGTAATTGTCATAAATCGCACGGATATCTGCGATCAGTTCCATGCCATCAATGTTGATGTCGTCCAGCCGTCCGATGAAGGGGGAAATGAATGTCGCACCGGCCTTGGCGGCCAGAAGGGCCTGATTCGCCGAAAAACACAGGGTGACGTTAACCATTCTGCCTTCGCCACTAAGAACCTTACAGGTTTTCAGACCGTCCCATGTCAGGGGGACTTTGATGGCGATATTTTCGGCAATCTCGGCCAGTTTGCGGCCCTCGGCGATCATGTCGTCGGCGTTCAGTGCGACCACCTCGGCCGAGACCGGGCCAGATACGATGCTACAGATTTCTTTGGTGACTTCCAGAATGTCGCGCCCGGACTTCATGATAAGTGAGGGGTTCGTTGTCACCCCGTCGGCCATTCCCAGGTCGTTCAGTTCACGAATTGCGTCAACATCGGCGGTATCAATAAAGAATTTCATGGCTGGCCCCGTATATTTGTTCTGTTTCGAAATTGTTTTACCGTAGGTGGGTACAGTCTGAAAGACCTAAAGGGTATGACAGTGCCATGAGTGGCGTATCTTTCTTTGATTCTGGTGATCTGGTGGGGGTCTTGACGACCCAGCCGCTGGACCGGCTGTTGGATTACCGCGCCCCGGAAGGCGGCTGTATGACCGGCGCCTTTGTCGAGGTGCCACTGGGCCCGCGAAAAGTGCTGGGGGTGGTCTGGGGGCCGGGGCAGGGCAATTTCGACATCACAAAGGTGCGGTCTGTCATTCGGGTTCTGGATACCCCCGCGATGCAGGGGGGAATGCGCGACTTTTTAGGGCGGGTGGCGGATTATACCATGACGCCGATGCCGGCGATGCTGCGCCTTGCGACGCGCGCGCCGGGGCTGGGTGACCCGCCATCCATGCGCAAGGTTTACCGGCTGGGGCGGGGTGCGCCGGATCGTGAAACCGATGCGCGCCGCAGGGTTCTGGCGGTTTTACGTGACTATGGCGGGCTGTCGTTCACGTTGGGGGAACTGGCTGAAATGGCCGGGGTGTCGACATCCGTAATCAAAGGGCTGGTCAAACAGGGTGTCGTGGTTGAAGAGGTCGCCCCCCGTGATGTGCCCTATCCACCGCTGGACCCGACGCAGGGCGGTTTGACACTGGCAAAAGATCAGGCGAGCGCGTCGGCGCGGTTGCGCCAAAAAGTGGCGTCCGGGGCCTATGGCACGACATTGCTGAAGGGGGTGACCGGATCAGGCAAGACCGAGGTCTATCTGGAAGCGGTGGCCGAATGTCTGGCGCAGGGGCGTCAGGCGTTGGTTTTATTGCCAGAAATTGCCCTGACGGCGGAATTTTTGCACCGGGTTGAGGCACGTTTTGGCGCCCGCCCGGCAGAATGGCATTCTGGTGTTACCATGACAGAGCGCCGGCGTTGCTGGCGGATGGTGGGGGAAGGTGGTGCACAATTTGTGGTTGGGGCACGTTCGGCGCTGTTTCTGCCGTTTCAAAATCTGGGGCTGATCATTGTCGATGAAGAACACGACACATCCTATAAACAGGAAGACGGGGTTATTTATTCGGCGCGTGATATGGCGGTGCTGCGGGCCTCAATCGATGGGGCGCAGGTTATTTTGGCCTCTGCCACGCCAAGTCTGGAAAGCTGGGCCAATGCCGAGGCCGGGAAATATGAACGCCTTGTACTGACGTCCCGGTTTGGGGTGGCTGAGTTGCCGCAAATGGCGGCGATTGATATGCGCGCCGAAGCATTGCCCGCCAATCGCTGGATATCGGACAGTTTGCGCAAAGAAGTCGATGCGCGCGTGGCCAAGGGCGAACAGGCGTTGTTGTTTTTGAACCGCCGCGGCTATGCGCCGGTGACAATTTGTCGGGCCTGCGGGCATCAGGTTGGCTGTGATCAGTGTGATGCGCGCATGGTTGAGCATCGGTTTTTGAAACGTCTGGTGTGCCATCAGTGCGGTGAAACCAAACCGATGCCTGAAATATGCCCATCCTGCGAAGCCGCAGACCGGCTGGCCCCGGTTGGGCCGGGGGTGGAGCGTCTGGCCGAAGAGGTGGCTGAGCTGTTCCCCGACGCCCGTGTGGCGGTGTTATCGTCTGATCTGTTTGGCTCAGCGCGCGCACTGAAAGAACAGATTGTGGCGATTGCCGACGGGGCGGCGGATATTATCATTGGTACGCAACTGGTGGCCAAGGGGCATAACTTTCCGTTGCTGACGCTGGTCGGGGTGATTGACGCGGATCTGGGGTTGCAAGGGTCGGACCTGCGCGCGGCAGAGCGCACGTTTCAACTGATGCGTCAGGTTAGCGGGCGCGCCGGGCGGGCGGCGAAAAAGGGTGTGGCATTGTTGCAGACCTATCAGCCGGAACACCCGGTAATTCGCGCCATTCTGGCCGGGGATGAAGACAGTTTCTGGCGTGCTGA
This sequence comes from Marinosulfonomonas sp., assembly GCA_030625325.1. Lineage (GTDB taxonomy): Bacteria > Pseudomonadota > Alphaproteobacteria > Rhodobacterales > Rhodobacteraceae > NVTR01. The sequence continues at coordinate 7,041 of DAOURA010000080.1, read as the reverse complement.
GGCCGGCGAACGTCAGGCCGCTGGCGTGCCGCCCTATGGGCGTTTGGCCGGGATTATTCTGTCGTCACCCAATGTGCAGGATGTGTTTGATTTAGGCGGTGATATGGCGCGTCGCGACGGGCCGTTGCGTGCCATTGGCGCGCAAGTTTACGGGCCAGCCCCGGCCCCGATTGCACGTATCCGGGGCCGCCACAGGGTGCGGCTGTTGGTTAAGGTGGCCAAAGGTGCGCCGTTGCAGGGCGCGCTGGCGAAATGGGTGGCACAGTTCAGGTTGCCAAAGAACCTGCGCCTGCAAATCGATATTGATCCCCAGAGCTTTTATTAGGGCCGGCATTTGGCGGGGGCGCACTGGCGTGCGCCACGGTTTTTTGCGCTGCGCGCGATTTTCGCTCCGCTAGGGGATATTTAGGCGAAAAAGAAGATTGGTGTGGCGGGGTATTTTCAGGCTCGCCAGTGTCGGGGTTTCGGCCTATGTGGGGGCATGCAGATAGTTTCAACCCAATCCGCCCATGAATTACCGGTCTGGCGTCGCCCGGTGGCGCTGCTGTTTGTCTTTGCGTTTGCGATGCCAATTGCGTTTAATACGTGGTCAGCGCTTTTGAATAATTTCGTGATTGAGCGGGCCGGATTTAGCGGTGTCGAAATTGGCTGGCTGCATACGGTGCGCGAAATTCCGGGGTTTTTGGCTGTCGGGGTTATTGCGCTGATCATTTTTATCCGCGAGCAGGTTCTGGGCCTTGTGGCGCTGGCGATGCTGGGGGTGGCGACCGGGGTGACGGCATGGTTCCCGAATTTGGCCGGGTTGCTGACAGTAACGATGATCAGTTCCATCGGGTTTCATTATTTTGAAACGGTCAACCAGTCTTTGCAGTTGCAGTGGATCGATAAAAAGAAAGCCCCCCAGACGCTGGGGTGGATTGTGGCGATTGGGTCGGCGGCGTCATTGCTGGCCTATGGGTTGCTGGTGTTGACGTGGAAAAGCCTTGGGCTGTCCTATAATTTTGTTTACCTGATCAGCGGTGGTTTTACCGCCGCGGTGGCGATCATTTGCCTGTTTGCCTATCCGCAATTTGAAAGCCCCCACCCACAGATCAAAAAGATGGTCCTGCGCCGCCGGTATTGGTTGTATTATGCGTTGCAGTTCATGGCCGGGGCGCGGCGTCAGATTTTCGTGGTTTTTGCCGCCTTCATGATGGTTGAGCGGTTCGGTTTTGAGGTGCATCAGGTGACCGGGCTGTTGTTGATCAACTTTGTGGCCAACATCGTATTTGCGCCGCTGATGGGGCGTGCGGTTGGCATTTGGGGCGAGCGGCGCGCGCTGGCGTTTGAATATATCGGGTTGGTGGTGGTTTTTCTGGCCTATGGGGGAATTTTCTATTTTGGCTGGGGGGTGGCGCTGGCGGCGACGTTATATGTGATTGATCACATGTTCTTTGCGCTGGCCTTTGCGTTGAAAACCTATTTCCAAAAGATCGCTGATCCACGCGATGTTGCGCCGACGGCGGCGGTGGCCTTTACCATCAACCACATTGCGGCGGTATTTTTGCCGGCGTTGCTGGGTTATCTTTGGGTGGTTTCGCCGGGGTCAGTTTTTGTGGTGGCGGCGATGATGGCATCTGTTTCACTGGGGTTGGCACTGATGATTCCGCGCCACCCTGAAAAGGGCAACGAAACGGTGTTTTCAAACCGTTTTCGGGCGGTGGCTGAGTAGGGGGAATAAATGTTTGGACGTAAGAAAACCGATATGATTACCCGTGGGCAGGCATTGCCGGGGCGTGAGCAGGCAATTGCAACGGCCAGCACCCATTTTGTTTATGCTCGCGCGCTAAACGGCGATGTGCCCGATGGCATGGCGCAGGTGATGTTTGGCATGGGCTGTTTTTGGGGTGCGGAACGCCTATTCTGGCAGTTGGACGGGGTTTGGATGACACGGGTTGGCTATGCCGCCGGTTTCACCCCGAACCCGACCTATGCAGAAGTGTGCACCGGGCAGACCGGTCACAACGAAGTTGTGCATCTGGTGTTTGATCCTTCGCTGATTTCATTTGCCGCCCTGCTACAGGCGTTTTGGCAAGGCCATGACCCGACCCAGGGCATGGGGCAGGGCAATGACCGGGGCACACAGTACCGGTCTGGCGTCTATTGCTATGGCAATGAACAATTGGCCGCTGCCAAAGGCAGTTTGATGGACTATTCACGCAGCCTTTCGGGTGCCGGTTACGGGCCGGTCACGACAGAAGTGATGGAAGCGCCCGCATTTTACCATGCCGAGGCCGATCATCAACAATATTTGGCCAAGAACCCGGGGGGCTATTGTGGTCTTGGCGGGACTGGTGTGTCCTGCCCAATCGGGGCCGGGGCGGCCTGATCGCCAGCCCCAGAAATACGGAGAATAACATGACCACATTTACCGCCTTCAGTACCGTGGATGGACGTGAGCAGGGCGAAGCGCTGGGAAACGCGCTGGAGCGTTTGACCCCTGAGCCAACCGGGATCGGGGTTTTCGACATGGAAGACGGGTCCGGCCTGTGGGAAGTGGGCGGGTATTTTGTTGAAGCACCAGATACGGCCGGGCTGGCCCTGCTGGCCAGTGCCTTTGGTGGGCGCCCGTTCGTGGTGTCAGAGTTACCGGAAACCGATTGGGTGGCGCATGTAAAGCGCGAATTGTCACCGGTCGTGGCGGGGCGTTTTTTCGTATATGGAAGCCACGACGCCGACAGGGTGCCCCCCGGTTCAGTGCCGCTGCTGATAGAGGCAGCGATGGCTTTTGGCACCGGGCACCACGGAACAACGCTGGGCTGTTTGCGTGCGCTGGACCGTTTGATTGAGGACGGGTTTGAATGCCACAGTGTTGCCGATATTGGCTGTGGAACGGCCGTTCTGGCGATGGCGGCGGCCCATATCTGGCAGGTTCCGGTGTTTGCCAGTGACATTGATGAGGTCGCGGTTGATGTCGCCCGCGCAAATGTTGAGGCCAACGGCCTGAACGGCCGGGTTGCGTGTCTGGAGGCCGCCGGGCTGGACCACCCGGACCTTGCGGGTGCTGCGCCGTTTGATCTGATATTTGCCAATATACTAAAGGGTCCACTGATAGAATTGGCCCCGTCGATTTCGGCCGCCACTGCCCCGGGGGGGATTCTTATCCTTTCAGGAATTCTGAATGAACAGGCCGATGCGGTGGTCAAAGTTTATTGCGAAAATGGATACAATCTTAGGTCTAGAGATATGATTGTTGACTGGACAACTTTGACGTTAGAGAAAATCCGCCCATGAAATTCAATTAAGGGAATTCCGGGGCAGATGCCATATTTCCGCCGTATTTGCCCGCATATTTGAATACAAGTTTATGATTTAAATTGCACAGGGCGAACCATGGCAGACATCAAACAGATCCAGTTCGGAAACAGGCTTCGTCGGATTGACCGTGTCCACCGCTCACTTGCGGCAGGTTATGTGACAACGGTTGACGAGTCGGGCCTTATTGTTGCCCGCCCTGAGCGCAAAGGTTCCCACCAGATTGCGCGCAGCCTGTTTTTCTGTCTGCTGATCCTGATGGCCTTTAAAGCGGTCCTATATGCCAAAATTGGTGATGAGTCCTATCGTGAAAGCATCCTTATGCTGCAAAACGGCACGGTCGTTGAGCAGTTTGGCGCCTATGTCATGACGGCTGATCCGGTGACTGTTCGTGCATCAAGAATTATTGGCGGTGCTTTGCAGTAGCACCCGCATAAATCAAAGAGTTTCTCCCAGGAAAAAGGGCCGCCCAATGTCTAGGGTGGCCCTTAATCTGTCTGGGGCTTGCCTAGCGGTTCAGCTGATCAATGTCACCGCGGCACAGGCCGATATCTTCCAGTTCATGGTCACTTAGCCTGCCCAGGGTGTTGCGCGTCTTGCGGGCATCGTTCCAGTTGGCGATTGATCCAATAAGAATACTAAGGACACCAGTCAGCCGGGTGCCCAAAGCAATTGTGCGGTGTGTGTCTGTTACAGCCATTGTGGTCGTCCTTGGAAAGCAGGTTGGACGCATGATTGCGCCTAATGTGGCACTTATGCGCGCAAAACCGGTGGGACAAGTCGGTATTTTTGCATGACTTCCATGCTAAAATTGCATATCGGAAATATCTGGTTATATCGTTGTTATTAAAGGGTTTAATTTGATGTCGATATGTCGTTTTTGACCTAAAAAGTGACGGGTTTCGCCCGTGTGGCCGGGGGTATGGGAGGAAAGCGAATTTTGCAAAATATTTAAGATTATCTGGCGGATGTTCGCGTTTCGTGCTAATTCGCCACAAAAGCAATAAGAGCAGGGTGGTTTAATGCGTGTTTTGGGGGTTGATCCGGGTCTGCGAAACCTTGGCTGGGGCGTGATTGACGTTGACGGGTCGCGCATGGGCCATGTGGCAAACGGGGTTTGCAAATCTGACGGCGACGATCTGTCGGAACGGCTTCTAAGTCTTTTTAACCAGCTTTCTGAAATTGTTGCACGCTTTGCGCCGGACACAGCGGCAGTAGAGCAAACATTCGTGAATAAGGACGGTGCCGGAACCCTGAAACTGGGACAGGCGCGTGGTATTGCGATGCTGGTGCCCGCGCGCGCGGGTCTGAGCATTGGGGAATATGCGCCAAATACCGTCAAAAAGGCGGTTGTCGGCGTGGGCCATGCGGACAAACGGCAGGTGGAACATATGGTGCGCCTGCAATTGCCCGGTGTGGATATTGCCGGGCCGGATGCGGCGGATGCGCTGGCGATTGCGATCTGCCATTCGCACCATGCGCAATCGGCCGGGCGGCTGGATGCAGCCCTGCGAAAGGCAAGCGCATGATTGGCAAGATTTCCGGGCGAATTGATTACCGGGGTACGGATCATGTTCTGATCGATGTGCGCGGTGTTGGTTATGTGATCCATGTGTCTGATCGCACCCTTGCCGGTCTGCCCGGTGTGGGCGAGGCGGTGGCGCTATATACTGACCTGCTGGTGCGCGAAGATTTGTTGCAGTTGTTTGGCTTTACCTCACTGGTTGAAAAGGAATGGTACAAGCTGCTGACATCGGTGCAGGGGATCGGCGCCAAGGCGGCGATGGCGATATTAAGCACCCTTGGCCCCGACGGGGTGTCGCGCGCGATTGCACTGGGGGACTGGAACGCGGTGAAGGCGGCCAAGGGGGTTGGCCCCAAGATTGCGCAGCGCGTTGTGAATGAACTGAAAGATAAGGCCCCGGCGGTGATGGCCATGGGGGGCGCTGCCCCGGCGACGGCCCCGGATGCAGCAGATTTTGAGGTGACAGAACCGGTGGCAGTTGCCCCCGCGGCCCCGCCCGGCAGTGGTGCGGCGCAGGCCGAAGCCCTGTCAGCCCTGCAAAACCTTGGCTATGGGCCGGGGGACGCGGCGGGCGCGGTGGCAGAGGCCGCCGGTGCCGCACCGGATGCGGTGACCACTGATTTGATCCGCGCAGCGCTTAAGCTGCTGGCACCGAAAGGCTAGCGCGATGAGTGAACCAGACCCAACCCTGCGCCCCGAGCCACGCCCCGAAGACAGTGATCGCGCGTTGCGCCCGCAGGTGCTGGACGACTTTATCGGGCAGGCAGAGTTGCGCGCCAACCTGAAGGTGTTCATTCAAAGTGCCAAGATGCGCGGTGAGGCGATGGATCACACCTTGTTTCACGGCCCCCCCGGATTGGGCAAGACCACGCTGGCACAGATCATGGCGCGTGAATTGGGTGTTAATTTTCGAATGACCAGCGGGCCGGTTCTGGCCAAGGCGGGTGATCTGGCGGCGATCCTGACCAATCTGGAAAGCCGGGATGTTCTGTTTATTGACGAAATTCATCGTCTTAACCCGGCGGTGGAAGAAGTATTATACCCGGCCCTTGAAGATTTTGAACTGGATCTGGTGATCGGTGAAGGCCCGGCGGCGCGCACGGTGCGCATTGAATTGCAGCCCTTCACGCTGGTGGGGGCGACGACCCGGCTGGGGTTGTTGACCACGCCGCTTCGTGATCGCTTTGGCATCCCAAGCCGGTTGCAGTTTTATACCGTGGGTGAATTGCATGAAATTGTCACCCGCGGGGCGCGGTTGCTGAACATTCCCGTGGAAGACAGTGGCGCACTGGAAATTGCCAAGCGGGCGCGGGGCACCCCCCGGATTGCCGGGCGGTTGTTGCGCCGGGTGGTGGATTTTGCATTGGTCGAAGGCGACGGCCGGCTTAGTCGCAAAATTGCCGATAGTGCGCTGACCCGGTTGGGGGTGGATGATCTGGGGCTGGACGGGGCGGACCGGCGGTATCTGGGGCTGATGGCGGAAAATTACGGTGGTGGTCCGGTCGGGATAGAAACCCTGTCGGCGGCCCTGTCGGAAAGCCGGGATTCACTGGAAGAAGTGATTGAGCCTTATCTGTTGCAGCAGGGCCTGATCCAACGCACACCGCGTGGGCGGATGTTGGCGTCCAGGGCCTGGGTGCATTTGGGGTTAAGCGCGCCAAAAGCACCGGGGCAGGGCGATATGTTTGGTAAGTAGTGGGAAAAATGTACTGGCCTCCGGCGGGGATATTTTGGCGAAAAAGAAGGCGGGTAAATGACACCTGAACAGGTTCAGGCCCATTTTAAGGGTGAAGGCGGCGAATATCGTTTTGCCCGCTGGGGGCGGCCCATTGTGCCGATTGTATTTGGCGTGAACGATGAAACCCTGTCTGTGGTCAAAAGTGCGATTGAGGTTGTGGTCGCAATGGCCGGGCATCAGATGGCCGAAAATGACCCCGAGATGGGGGCCAACATGATGGTGTTTTTCCTACGCGACTGGGATGAGCTGTTGGATGTGCCTGATCTGGATCATCTGATCCCTGAAATGGCGCAATTGGTGCCAAAGCTTCGAACAGGCGGGGCCAATCAGTACCGTCTGTTCCGGTTTGAAAAAGACGGATCAATCCGGGCGGCGTTTGTGTTTTTACGTATGGATCAGGTGCTGGCGGATATGCCAGCCGAGGCACTGGCGCTGGCGCAGGTGGTTCAGGTGATGTTGCTGTGGGGGCCAAAGGCGTTTTCGA
>DAOURA010000196.1 GCA_030625325.1 Marinosulfonomonas sp. | reverse complement strand
AAAATCGGGGCGGTTGTGTTGAGGCATCACACAATTTAGGGGGACGACAATGAAGAAAACAACAATTGCAGTGGTAATGGCCCTGGGTCTGACAACGGCCTGCGCCGAAATTCCCGGCAGCGCCGCCTATCCCGGTAGCGTGAACAGCGCCAGCGTTTCGTCCTTGCAGGGGGATGGCCTGATATTGGGTCTTATCGGGGTGGCGGTATTGTCATTTCTTGTGGCGGAATCTGGTGGGATCAACTCCTACTAGCCTTGGCAGGCAGGGGCGGATCAGCCCTTGCCCCGCCATATCCAGCCACCGCCGAAAATCCGGGTTCCGTCCGGGTCATAGAACACGCATGCCTGTCCGGGGCTGACGCCTTCTTCGGGGGTTAACAGTTCTACTGTTGCCTCTGTCGGGCTGATCGGGCGAACGATTGCCGGTTTTGGTGGCCGGGTTGAACGCACCCGCACCAGCAGGTGGTGCTCGGCTGTCTGGTCAAACGGGGTGTCGCCCAGCCAGTTGATTTCGCGCACCGCAATGTTTGATGTGGACAGTTTATCCTTGGTGCCAACAATCACCCGCTGGTTTTCCACGTCTAGTTTGACCACATAAAGTGGGTCAACCAGCCCGCCGATGCCAAGGCCGCGGCGCTGACCGATGGTATAGTGGATCACCCCGTCATGCTGGCCCAGAACATTACCGTCTGTGTCGATGATTTCACCGGGTTCGGCCGCGCCGGGGCGCAGTTTTTCGATCAGGCTGGCATAGTTGCCGTCGGGCACAAAACATATGTCCTGACTGTCGGGTTTGTCGGCCACCGACAGGCCGTATTTGGTGGCAAGGGCGCGGGTTTCGGCCTTACTTTGTAAATGACCAAGGGGAAAGCGCAGGTAGTCCAACTGTTCAGCTGTGGTTGAAAACAGGAAGTAGCTTTGATCACGGTTTGCATCGGCGGCCGAATGCAGCTGTGCGCCGCCATTGCCGACCTTACGCTGGATATAATGGCCGGTGGCCATGCAATCGGCGTTAAGGTCTTTGGCCACCTGTAACAGGTCCTGAAATTTCACCTTTTCATTGCAACGGATACAGGGCACCGGGGTCGCCCCGGCCAGATAACTGTCGGCGAATTCATTAATCACCGAATCCCGGAACACATTTTCATAATCCAGCACGTAATGGGGAAAGCCCATTTCCTCGGCCACGCGCCGGGCGTCATGGATGTCACGGCCCGCGCAACAGGCGCCTTTTTTGGCCAGCGCCGCCCCGTGATCATATAATTGCAGGGTTATACCGATGACATCATATCCCTGGCGCGCCAGTTCGGCGGCCACGACAGAACTGTCAACACCGCCCGACATGGCCACGACCACACGGGTGTCGGCCGGTGCTTTGTTAAAGCCCAGTGAATTTAGTGCGGTGTTGTGTGGGTCATTTGCCATTGTGGCATCCAGTTCCATCAGGTCTGTCAGAATATATGAAAATGTTAAACACTCTCAAGGGGTGGCTTCATATCACATTAAGCCTGCTGCGCCAGTGTGGTGAAGTGAAAAGGGGAAGGACATGTATTTAAAGAAAATTACCGGCCCAAGGGCCGTTACGTTGCCGGATGGTTCTGTGTTGACCCGTGCCGATTTACCACCACCGGGCACCTGCAGGTGGGTGGCCAGCCGTAAGGCGGTGGTGGTCAGGGCGGTCAGTAATGGTTTGATTTCCCACAAAGATGCCTGTTCCCTTTGGGGGCTGAGTGACGAAGAACTGGGGGGCTGGCAATCCGCAATGGGGCGCCACGGGGAAGGGGCGTTGCGGGCCACCCGGGCCCAAAAGTATAGACAATTTTAGGTTGTATATGTAATTCTTTTGCAATGGTAACTTGTAGTTAACCATTCTTGTCCAAAGTCAAACATGACGAACGGATAGTAGCGGAGTTTTTAATATGCGTATTTTGCTGGTAGAGGATGATCCAACAACCTCAAAAAGTATCGAATTGATGCTGACCCATGCCAACCTGAATGTTTATGCGACGGATATGGGGGAAGAAGGCGTCGATCTTGCAAAGCTTTATGATTATGACCTGATCCTGCTTGATCTGAATCTACCGGACATGCACGGCTATGATGTGCTGCGCCAATTGCGCCTGGCCCGGATTGAAACGCCGATTTTGATCTTGTCTGGGGCGGATGACACGGAAAACAAGATAAAAGGTTTCGGCTTTGGTGCTGATGATTATCTGACTAAGCCATTCCACCGCGAAGAACTGGTGGCGCGTATCCATGCCATTATTCGCCGATCAAAGGGGCACGCACAATCGGTGATTGCAACTGGTTCGATTGAGGTAAACCTGGACGCCAAAACCGTGGGGGCCGCCGGAAAACCGGTGCACCTGACCGGAAAAGAATACCAGATGCTGGAACTGCTATCCCTGCGAAAGGGCACGACCCTGACCAAGGAAATGTTCCTGAACCACCTATATGGTGGCATGGACGAACCTGAACTTAAAATCATTGATGTGTTTATATGTAAATTGCGCAAAAAGCTGAATGTAGCCACCGGCGGTGAAAATTATATCGAAACTGTCTGGGGCCGCGGCTATGTGTTGCGTGACCCGCAACCTGTTGAGCTGGACCACCAGATCGCCATTGGCGCCTGAGGGGGCGAATGCACTTTCCCAATTGGGCGGATCGTAAATTCGCCCGATTGCGGGGCGCAATTCCTGGCTGTTTTTCCCGCGAAGCACTGGACCAAGGCGCGTGCGCCCCGTACAAATTGGGGAACGCATCAAACCGGGGGAAGCATGGAAACGCCGCGCGACGACAATCTGCATGATGCAGTCGCCACGCTAGGTTTGCCCGAGGCACGCAAGCAGCGTGATCAATTGGTGCGCGCCATTGAACAGGCCAACCTTGCCTATCACCGGGATGATCAGCCGGAAATTTCGGACGCCGAATTTGATGCGTTAAAGCGCCGGTTGATTGAGATTGAAGCCACATTCCCTAAGTTGGCAACCCCTGACAGCCCCAGCAAAACTGTGGGCGCCCCTGTCCGTGAAGGGTTTTCCAAAGTTGCCCATTCAACCCGGATGCTGTCCCTTGGTAATGCTTTTGACGGCGACGATGTGGCGGATTTTGATGAACGAATTCGTAAGTTTCTGGGGCTGGGGGATGGGGTCGTCACCTTTTGTGCAGAACCAAAGATTGATGGTTTGTCCCTGTCGTTACGCTATGAAAACGGGGCTTTGATGCAGGCGGCAACACGCGGTGATGGGGAGGTCGGCGAAAATGTCACCGCCAATGCCAGGACAATCCGCGATATTCCGCAAACAATTCCTGACGCCCCCGAAATTCTTGAGGTGCGCGGCGAAGTTTACATGAGCCGTCATGATTTTGCCGCCCTGAATGATACCCAGATTGCAAAAGGGGGTAAGCCCTTTGCGAACCCCAGAAATGCCGCCGCCGGATCCCTGCGCCAGTTGGATGTGTCGATCACCCGCGCGCGCCCTTTACGTTTTTTCACCTATGCCTGGGGTGAGATTTCCGCTCCCCTGTCGGATACACAGATCGGGGCCATTGAACGGCTGAAAAAACTTGGCTTTCAGATTAATCCGTTGACGCAGGCCTGCAATGGCCCGGCGGAAATGATCGCCCATTATCAGCATATTGAACAGGCCCGCGCCGATTTGGGGTACGACATAGACGGGGTGGTTTATAAGGTTAATGATCTGGACTGGCAGCGGCGGCTGGGTTTTCGCGCCAATTCACCAAGATGGGCCATCGCGCATAAATTCCCGGCAGAACTGGC
>DAOURA010000132.1 GCA_030625325.1 Marinosulfonomonas sp. | reverse complement strand
ACAACCCTTGGCACCACCCGTTTTCGCCGCCCCGTTATGGAAAGTGCGGTTGTAAACGCCAAGGCCGGGTGCCTTTATCCCAACAATGCCCGCATGTTGGCCGAAGTATACGCCAAAGGGTACGGCAACGCGCTGGTGGCGGATGCCATGGGCAATGTCGCCGAAAGTGCCACCGCCAATGTCTTTATGGCCAAGGACGGAGAGGTGTTTACACCAATCCCCAACGGCACCTTTCTGGCCGGGATTACCCGGTCGCGCCACATCAGCAACCTGCGCGCCGATGGCATCAAGGTCCACGAAGGCGTGCTGAACTTTGACGACTTTCGCGCCGCAGACGAAGTGTTCCTGTCAGGCAATATGACCAAGGTCATGCCCGTCACTGAATTTGAAGGCACCCATTATCAGGTTGGCCCAATCACCCGGCGCACCCGCGAACTGTACTGGGACTGGGCACGCGCAAACGGCTAGGGTGACGCCCGCCAAAAGCGGCAGTTGCACACACCCGCCGGGTGGGTCATCATCCACCCAACAATCAAAGGAACCGAACCATGCGTAAATTTATGGTCGTACTGGACGATAGCCATGAATGTCTGAACGCCATGCGCTTTGCGGCGATGCGTGCGGCAAATACCGGCGGCGGGGTGTTGATCCTGTCGGTTATTCCACCCGATGAATTCCAGCACTGGATCGGTGTTGGCAACATCATGCGCGAAGAATTCCGTGAACGCATCAACGCCCATTTCGAAGTTTTTGCCAAGTGGATGCGCGACAAGCAGGGCATCCAGCCCGAATTGGCCATTCGCGAAGGCGCGGCCGTTACCGAGATCCTGTCGCAAATCACCGAAGACCCGGATGTCGGGGTGTTGGTTCTGGGCGCGGGCACAGACAAAAAGGGCCCCGGCCCGCTGGTGATTGAACTGGCGCGCGCGTCGGGGTCTTTCCCTATTCCGGTGACCATTGTGCCGGGTGAGTTGTCCAAGGAACGTCTGGAAGCCATCACCTGATCCGGGGGGCAGGCCTTTCGCCCCCCAACTTGGAATCGTTCTAAACCTTGACTTGGCATCCATCGGGGGCCATATCGGAATCTGACAATAAGGATGCGCGAATGTTTATCCAAACAGAATCGACCCCAAATCCGGCAACCCTGAAATTCCTGCCCGGCCTGACCGTGCTGGAAGCAGGAACAGCCGATTTCCCAAATCCCGAGGCCGCGGGAAATTCACCACTGGCACAGCGTGTCTTTGGCGTGAATGGTGTTGAGGCGGTGTTTTTTGGCAATGACTTTGTGACCGTGACCAAAGGCGACGCCGTGGAATGGGACCATATCAAACCCGCCATTCTGGGTGCGATCATGGAACATTTCCAATCCGGCAGCCCGGTTATGGACGGCGCGCCACAGGCCACCGGACATGCAGAACACAGCGGCCCGGACGCCGAGATCGTAAACCAGATCAAGGATTTGCTGGACACACGGGTGCGCCCGGCCGTGGCCCAGGACGGTGGCGACATCACGTTCCACGGGTTTGAGCAGGGAATTGTTTATCTGCATATGCAGGGCGCCTGTGCCGGGTGCCCGTCATCCACGCTGACCCTGAAGATGGGTATCGAAAACCTGCTGCGCCATTATATCCCAGAGGTACTTGAGGTGCGCCCAGTTGCCGCCTGAACCGCTGATACTGGCATTTGATACATCGGCCGCGCATTGCGCGGCCGCTTTGCTTTCAGGTGGCAGGGTTCTGGTGGAACGACGGGAAGAAATGACCAAGGGACAGGCCGAACGCCTGTTTCCCTTGCTGGAAGAAATCCTGAAAGACGCTGGCGTTGACTGGAAAGACCTGAACCGCATTGCGGTGGGGGTTGGCCCCGGTAACTTTACCGGCATTCGGATTTCAGTGTCGGCGGCCCGTGGGCTGGCCCTGTCCCTTGGGGTGCCTGCAGTTGGCGTCAGCGGCTTTGACGCCCTGACGCTGGGCCTGCCCCGCCCGGTGATTGCCAGTGTCGATGCCCGCGCCGGGCGCCATTATTTGCAAGGCTACGACGACGCGGGCGCAGGCGAGCCGATCACGGTTAGCAACGGCGCAATTCCGGCGGATTATTTTGGGGCCGGTCAGGGGATTGTCGGCCATGACGCCGATCTTTTGGCGGGGCTGATCGGGGCGCAGGTTCTGGCGCCCGTCCACCCCCTTGCGGTTGCAATTGCCCGGATTGGGGCCAAGGCCGATGCCACGGGTGCAACCCGCCCTGCCCCGTATTACATGCGCCCCGCCGACGCCGCCCCACCACGGGATGCGCCGCCCGTCATTTTACCATGACACCGGGTGACGCCCGCTGGCTGGCCCATATTCACGGCCAGTGCTTTACCCACCCGCGCCCATGGCGGGAAAATGAATTTGCCACATTACTTAAAAACCCGGCCTGTTCGCTGGTGTACCGGCAAAATGGTTTTGCCCTTGGCCGCACCATAATTGACGAAGCCGAGATCCTGACAATCGCCGTTTTACCCGGTACGCGGCGGGCTGGCACCGGGCAGGCATTGTTGCAAAACGCCGAAACCCGGATGGCCGCAATGGGGGCCAAAAAGGTGTTTCTGGAAGTGGCGGCCAACAACATTGCAGCACTTGCCCTGTATCAGGCCGCCGATTACCGCGAATCCGGTTGTCGCCGGGGGTATTACAGCGCCCCGAACGGGGACCGGATTGACGGATTAATCCTGTCAAAGCCACTGAATTAGCCCCAAATATATACCCGGACCTGTGGATAACCTGACCAAGGGCTGAAAAGACGGCCAATGGCGCAAAATCCTATTGACCCTTTGGGTAGCCTTCGGCCTTAATGCGTGATGATCAATCCAGATCTGCTCGCTTATCCGGGACGGCCAGAATTCATCGTCGTCCCCAATTACCTAACTGGGAGAAAAAAATGACCCTGATGCAGAAATTCCTTGGCGCGACAGCGACATTGGCAATCAGTGCCACTGCTGCAATCGCTGACCCTGCGATTATCTTTGACCTTGGCGGCAAGTTCGACAAATCATTTAACGAAGCTGCTTTTAACGGCGCCACAAAATGGGCCGAAGAAACCGGCGGTTCATTCCGTGAGATCGAACTGACATCCGAAGCACAGCGCGAACAGGCGATGCGCCGTTTTGCAGAAGCCGGCAACAACCCGATTGTTATGACTGGTTTCTCGTTTGCAACATCACTTGAAACTGTTGCGCCGGATTTCCCCGACACAAAATTCGCAATCATCGATATGGTTGTAGATCAGCCAAACGTGCGTTCAGTTGTTTATAACGAACACGAAGGTTCCTTCCTTGTTGGTGTGGCTGCTGCCAAAGCATCCAAATCCGGCGTTGTTGGCTTTATCGGCGGCATGGACATTCCTCTGATCCGCAAATTTGCCTGTGGTTATGTTCAGGGTGTTAAATCCGTGAACCCCGGCGCAACTGTGATCCAGAACATGACTGGTACTGATTACCACGCATGGAACGATCCGGTTAAAGGTGGTGAACTGACAAAAGCACAGATTTCCCAAGGCGCTGATGTTGTTTATGCGGCTGCCGGTTCCACCGGTCTGGGTGTTTTGCAAACGGCTGCTGACGAAGGCATCCTTTCTATCGGCGTAGACAGCAACCAGAACTACCTGCACCCGGGATCAGTTCTGACATCGATGATGAAGCGCGTGGACGTTGCCGTCTATGAGGCCTTCAGCGAAGGTGCAGACCTGACAACCGGCTTTAACGTTCTGGGGATCGCCAACGGCGGTATCAGCTATGCGCTGGACGAACATAACGCCGGTATCTTTACCGACGACATCAAGGCCGCGGTTGACACCGCGCAGACCGGTATTCTGGACGGTTCAATCCCCGTTCACGACTACATGTCCGACGATAGCTGCCCAGTAAGCTAAGGTAGCTTTATGGGTGTGCAAAACACAGCGGGGCAGCAGGAAACTGCTGCCCCAGCGATAGAGCTTCGCGGCATATCAAAGGCCTTTGGCCCGGTGCAGGCGAATAAAGACATTTCAATCTCAGTTGCGCGGGGCACGATCCACGGGATTATTGGCGAAAATGGCGCCGGTAAATCCACGTTGATGTCGATCCTTTACGGGTTTTACCGGGCCGACGCGGGTGAGATTTATATTGGCGGTCAAAAGACCGAGATCCCCGACAGTCAGGCGGCCATTGCAGCCGGCATCGGGATGGTTTTTCAGCATTTCAAGCTGATTGAAAATTTCACGGTGCTGGAAAATGTTATTCTGGGCGCCGAAGATGGTCCGATGCTAAAAACATCCCTGTCAAAGGCGCGCAAAACTTTGGTTGCGCTGGCGGATGAATACGAACTGCATGTGGACCCGGATGCCTTGATCCAGGATCTGTCCGTGGGCCACCAACAACGGGTTGAGATACTGAAGGCCCTGTACCGGGAAGCCGACATTCTTATTCTGGACGAACCCACCGGGGTTTTAACCCCGGCAGAGGCCGACCACCTGTTTCGCATTCTTGAAAACCTCAAGAAAGAGGGCAAAACCATTGTCCTGATCACCCACAAACTGCGCGAGATCATGAGCGCGACCGACACCGTGTCGGTCATGCGCCGGGGCGAAATGTTAGCGACGGTCAAAACCGCGGACACATCACCCGAAGATCTGGCCGAACGTATGGTTGGCCGCAAAGTGTTGTTAAGTGTGGACAAAACGCCCGCCACGCCGGGTGATACCGTTTTGAATATCGACAACCTTGAGGTCGTTGATGACGCCGGTGTGAAGCGGGTCAAAGGCATATCGCTGAACGTGCGCGCCGGGGAAATTCTGGGCGTGGCTGGCGTGTCGGGCAATGGGCAGTCAGAACTGCTGGCGGTACTTGGCGGCTATATGCAGGCCTCGGGAAATATCACCCTGAACGGTGAAGCCATTGATCTGACGGGCAAGCATTCAGACGGCCAATCGCGGCGCGCGCGGGGCATCGCCCACGTGCCCGAAGACCGGCAGTCCGAAGGGCTGATCATGGACTTTATGGCCTGGGAAAATATGGTGTTTGGGTACCATAATGATCCGATCTATCAAAAGAACGCGCTGTTTATGGACAACGCCGCGATCCGCGCCGAGGCCGAACGAAAAATGCAAAGCTTTGACGTGCGCCCACCCATTCCGCGCCTTCAGGCCAAAAGTTTTTCAGGCGGTAACCAGCAAAAAATTGTGCTGGCGCGCGAAATTGAACGAAACCCCGACCTGTTGCTGGTTGGACAGCCCACACGCGGTGTGGACATCGGTGCGATTGAATTTATCCACCAGCAAATCGTTGAACTGCGCGATCAGGGCAAGGCGATCCTGCTGGTCAGTGTTGAACTGGAAGAAATTATGTCACTGGCTGACCGTATCGTTGTGATGTTCGACGGCCATATCATGGGCGAACGTGACCCGGCCGAAACCGACGAAAAAGATCTGGGCCTGCTGATGGCCGGGGTGAATGAACGGGAAGGTACGGCCTGATGGAAAAAATGCCAAAATGGGCCGATGTTTTTCTGGTGCCGTTCATCAATCTTATCCTTGCGTTTTTTGTGTCCGGGCTGGTGGTCTGGGCCATCGGTGAAAACCCGTTTGATGCGATCTATTTCATGGTTAAAGGTGCGCTTGGGTCCACATCGGGGCTGGGCTATACGATGTATTACGCCACCAACTATATCTTTACCGGGCTTGCGGTGGCGGTGGCGTTTCATGCCCGCCTGTTCAACATTGGTGGTGAAGGTCAGGCCGGGGTTGCAGGTATTGGTGTTGCCGTGGTGCTGTTGGCGATTGACTGGCCACACTGGTCACTGGCCCTGCCATTTGCAATTATTGGCGGCGGCGTTTTTGGGGCAATCTGGGCGGCCATACCTGCCTATTTACAGGCCAAACGGGGCAGCCACATCGTGGTGACGACCATTATGTTCAACTTTATCGGCGCGGCTTTGCTGGGCTATTTGTTGAACGGCATTATGAAAAACCCCAACACACAGGCGGCCGAAACCCTTAGCTTTGGGCCCGGTGCGCATCTGCCCACAGCGCACGAATTTCTGGCCCCCCTTGGCATTGCGTTTTCCAAAAGCGCACCGCTGAACGTCAGCTTTTTGCTGGCGCTGATCTGTGCGGTTGGTGTTTGGGCATTGCTGTGGCGCACGCGCCTTGGCTATCAGATACGTGCGTTTGGCCACAGTGAAAGTGGCGCCAAATATGCCGGTATCTCGGGTGTTAAGGTCACGATTGTTGCGATGCTGATTTCCGGTGCCCTTGCGGGGATGCTGGCGATCAATGTGGTGATGGGCGAACAGGAACGCCTGCTGAAAGAATTCGTCGGGGGGGCCGGTTTTGTCGGCATCGCCGTGGCACTGATGGGGCGTTCGCACCCGTTTGGCATTGTGCTGGCGGCCCTGTTGTTTGGGATGCTGACGCAGGGTGGCTTTGAATTGCTTTGGGAAATGCCCAGCATTTCAAAAGAGGTGGTTCTGGTCATTCAGGCGTTGATCATCCTGTTTACCGGCGCGCTGGACAACATGGTACGGGTGCCCCTTGAACGGGTCTTTGTGCGACTGAAAAGAGAGAAC
>DAOURA010000005.1 GCA_030625325.1 Marinosulfonomonas sp. | reverse complement strand
TAGGGCGACATGCCCCGGTTTGTGCCGCCATAGGCCAGTGGTTCATCGGCCAGCGCATGGTGCAGGGGGCCTGAATTTATGTCTTGCAAAAAACCGCTCGGGTCGGCCTCGCGTATGCGTACAACACCTTCGGGTGCGCCCTTTGGTGGGGCGGGCTGTTTGATATCCAGATAACGGCTGACCCAGGCGGCGATCACTTGGGCGGCGTATTCCGCGTCTTCGGGGCGACTGATCAGGTGGTCGGCACTGTCCAGTGTGACAAAGCTTTTGGGGTGGCGGGCGGCGGTGAATATTTGCGTGGCGTTTTCCACACCGACAACCGTATCGGTGGGGGCGTGCAGCACCAAAAGCGCGCGTTTAAGTTTGCCAATCGCCGGGCCAAGGTTTTCGGCCGCCACGTCGCGCACAAATTCGCGCCCGATGCAGAAAGGGCGCCCGCCAAGGGATACCTCGGCCACGCCTTTTGTTTCTATTTCGTCCAGTGCGTCGGCAAAATTATGGGTGACATGGCCCGGATCAAAGGGCGCGCCGATGGTCGCGATGGCTTTGACAGAGGGCAGTTGCCCTGCGGCGCGCAAAACTGCCGCCCCGCCAAGGGAATGGCCGATCAGCAGGCCCGGCGCCATGCCGCGCCCGCCCAGATAGGCGGCGGCTGCGACCAGATCCCCGACATTTGACGAAAAGCTGGTATTGGCAAATTCGCCGTCACTGTGGCCCAGCCCGGTAAAGTCAAAGCGCAGAACCGCAATGCCCATGGCCGCCAGACGGGATGAAATACGGCGCGCCGCCGGGATGTCCTTGGAGCAGGTGAAACAGTGGGCAAACAGCGCGGTGCCCAGGTGCGGCCCGTCGGGCATGTCAAGGCGTGCGGCAAGGGTGTCGCCGCTGTGTCCGGTGAATGTGATGCGTTCGGTTGGCATGTTGAAATCCTTTTGTTGGCTGTAAACTGGGGGACGCCGGGTTTTGATGCAAGCCAGCGGGGCGGTGGTTCACGCCATGGTGAAAGGAAAGCCCTGATTGTGACGGGCCTTGACCCCGCAGCCTAAATTTAAGAAAGCATTGGCAGGGCGGGCAGGCTGGGCAGGCCAGCCAGACAGACAGGAGAATTCGTGCGTAAGCTGATAGTTGTGGTTTTTTGGATCAGTTTCGGGCTGACGGTGGCAAGTTTTGGCGGTGCCCTGCATGGTTTGGGGGATTCACTGGCCGTTTTTCGCCACTGGTGGGCGATTGGTCTAAGTGCCAGTTCCCTGTTGATGCTGGGTGGGCATATGCGCAGCGCCGGGCTGGGGGCTTTGGTGGTTGTGCTGGCCGTTGCGCCGATGGCCAGCGGGCATCTGACCCCGGACACGAATGGTGCGCCGCGTTATTCACTGTATCAAAAGAACCTGCTGTATAATGGCAGTGCGCCGGGGGACATCATCGCGGATATTCAGGATCTGGCACCGGATTTTGTGACGCTGGAAGAAGTTTCGCGCCGTAACCGGCATATCTTTGATACGCTTTCTAGGGGGTATCCTTCGCATTTGTTCTGTAAATTCGCCGGGGTTGGCGGGGTGGCAGTGTTGTCAAAATGGCCCGTTATTGAAGGGTCTGAAAACTGTGCCGGTGAGCAGGGCCTTGCCGCTATGCAGGTGCAAACGCCCGACGGGCCGGTTTGGGTTGGGGCGCTGCATTTGCACTGGCCCTATCCGCATAGCCAGTCAAAGCAGGTTGCGAACCTTGTGGCGGCAATGGGTTTTCTAAAGGGTCCGGTGCTTTTAGGCGGGGATTTCAACATGGTGCCCTGGTCACATACCTTGCGCCAGTTTGAACGGGCCACCGGCAGTGACCGGGCGGGCCGGGTTTTGCGCACGTTCAAGCATGACACCTTTCCACTGCGCCTGCCGATCGATCATATTCTAACCCCTGAGGGGCAGGGCACGTTGGAACTGCGCGGGCTGTTGGGGTCTGATCATTTTGGGGTTCTGGCACGTTTTGATTTGTGAGGGCGGGGCGTGTTTTTGTTCGCCCCGGAGCCTCCGGCGGGGATATTTGGGCCAATTCGAATTGGTTGGTGTGTGCGGGCCGTTGGTTAGTTGTTGGCTGTGGGAGTGTTCAGGTGGATCTGATAGTATTCAGCCGCGTTTTCCTGACCCGAGCCCATGAAGGTATAGGCGCTGATCACCATGGCCAGTGCAACAGCGCCAAGGGCGATAAAGCCATTGCGCCAGACGTTGGATTCCATGGCCACATTGACCCCCAGCATGCCGGTGGTGTGTGTTGGCCCGATATCTGCCATCAGGCTGTCGGCGGGGGCCAGCGTGTTGGGGGCCGGCGTTGGGTTGGCCCCGGATGGGCGAGCAGCACCATCCAGGGCCGTATCGGCGTTGTAGGTAACAACCGATAATTCGAACATGCCAAGGGGCAGTCCAGTGTCGGGGGGGATATGGGCCACGGTGAAGCCGTTTGTTGAACGGGCGCCAAAGCTGTGGCCGTGGGGAATGGGGCTGCCGTTTTCGACGGCATGGCTGAGGAACGACAGGGCGGCGGCATGGCTTTCTTCCACGGGCTGGTTGGTATCGGCAAAGCAAACCGGGCGGCCAATGAATTCGTTCGCCCCGTCAAGCATCAGGCGATAGCGGCGCACCATTTCGTCGGGTTCCCCGGTTGGGATGATGCGGGCGCGGGCAAACAGTGCCCATGGGGTGGTTTCACCGGCAAGGCGCAGGTATTGTGGGCCACTTAGCAATTGGTTTGACTGGTGCCAGTGAACCGCCGCTGGCATCAGTAATTTGCAAAGGACAGCGTTGACCCCGTGGCCGGTGCGAAGCATCGACATATAGGTTTCGAACTGATCCTGTGGGGCGGGTTTGTCGGGGGTGATGGTGATGCGCAGGTGGGCGTTATGGCGCGTCAGCGCATCGCTTAGAACCCCGAGGAAAGCCTGTGACAGGGGGCTGTCCAGCGCGCCATAAAAATTTTCTGCGGCCAGTGGAAAGTCATTATCGCATATTGAAATGGTATAGCCCGGGGCCTGAAGCTTAGCCAAACAGCCGGGATCAGGGCTGACTTCTTTCAGTTCAATACCGGTTTTTGACAGGCGCGCGTTTAGCTGCCCGCCAAGGCGGTCAAAATCGTAGGTCGGATTTCCTACGAATAAAAGGGCGGTATTGACGGACCTCATGCTTTCCTCTTGCAACCTGTTGCGCACAGCTTGGGTGAGAATTCGGGCGACAATTGGTCCAAATCAGGCAGAATTGGCGTCAGGACTGGCTGGTTTGGTTAATAGGTTATGACCCCAGGGTGGGGGCGAAGTCGTAGTTGGGCGTTTCATCATACCAGAAAAAATATCGTTGGGTTGGGGGGGGTAACCATGAAGATGGGGTGCCTTGTGGGTTTGCTTTTATCAGACCAATAATGAAACAGCACATATTTACGATTTTAACCAAATGGTAATCTACCCAGTTGCAAAAAATAAATTGAAAAATATCGAGTTAAAAGAAGGACATCACATTGAAGGGCAGGGGCGAAGACGCGGCCACGTTGGGGGAAAAGCTGAATGCAAAAAACCGTCGGGTGCCTGTTGGGGTCCTTGTGTTTATACCATTCATTGCCGGGGGGATAATCTGGTGGTTTTTCGAAATTCCTGATCTGGCGATCGGGGCGGTATTTTTGGGTATGCTGTATAGTGTTCTGGTGGTTTCCACGTCGCAAGGGGCAGCCCATTTTTTAACGTACGGCGACCGGCAGGGGTTTATGGAAAACCTTGTGCTTTGTGAAAAAACGGCAATTTTTGACGGCAGTAACATATACCATTTTGGCCTTGATCACGGCGTTGGCAAAAAGGCGTTGCGCGCCCTTATTTTGGGCCTGCGATCTGACGGTTTCAGGGTGGTGTGTTTTTTCGATGCAAACATTTATTATACCCTGATTAAAGGTGGTGATTATAAGAATGGATCTGAGAGATTTTCCATATCTATTCTAGAACGAATTTTCGGCCTGAGAGCAGATGAAATATACGTGGTGCCCAGTGGTATTCAGGCGGATAAGTTCATTGTTGAAACCCTGTCACATTTGCCAATTTCCTTTGCTGTCACAAACGACCGGTTCAGGGATTTTGAAGCGAACTATGATTTTTTGACCAAAGATAATTCATGGCGCAAAGGGGTAAAGCTTCAGGCGGGTAATCTGTTGCTTTATCGATATAATTTCGAACAACCCTTGGCGATGTAGGGGGCTATAAAACCACAAAGGGCGCCACAGTGGGCGCCCTTTGGTTTGTTTTATCCGACTGCGTTTAGCAGCTGTAATACATCTGAAATTCGATCGGGTGGGGGGTGTGTTCAAAGGCGAACACCTCGTCCCATTTCAGGGCGACATAGCCTTCTATCTGACCCTTGGTGAACACGTCACCAGCCAGCAGGAAGTCCTGATCTGCCTCAAGCGAGTCCAGGGCTTCGCGCAGGGACGAACAGACGGTTGGGATACCGGCCAGTTCTTCTGGTGGCAGATCATACAGGTCTTTGTCGGACGCCGGGCCGGGATCAATCTTGTTTTTGATCCCGTCAAGACCGGCCATCAGCAGGGCAGCAAAGCACAGATAGGGGTTGGCGGCCGGGTCGGGAAAGCGGGCTTCAACCCGTTTTGCCTTGGGGCTTTCGGCCCATGGGATGCGCACCGCACCCGAACGGTTGCTGGCCGAATAGGCGCGCAGAACTGGGGCTTCGAAACCCGGGATCAGGCGTTTGTAGCTGTTGGTCGCCGGGTTGGTAAAGGCGTTCAGGGCCTTGGCATGTTTCAGGATGCCACCGATGAACCAGATCGCTTCTTGGCTGAGGTCGGCGTATTGGTTGCCTGCAAACAGTGGTTTGCCATCTTTCCAAATTGACATGTTCACATGCATGCCGGTGCCGTTGTCGCCGGCGATAGGTTTGGGCATGAAGGTGGCCGATTTGCCGTAGGCCTGGGCCACGTTGTGGATCACGTATTTGTATTTTTGCAGGTTGTCGGCCTGTTTGGTCAGGGTGCCGAAAATCATCCCCAGTTCGTGCTGGCAGGACGCCACTTCGTGGTGGTGTTTGTCGACCTTTATCCCCATGCGTTTCATGGTGGACAGCATTTCTGAGCGGATATCCTGAGCATCATCGATTGGGTTTACCGGGAAATAGCCGCCCTTAATGCCGGGGCGGTGGCCGGTGTTGCCCATTTCGTATTCAGTGTCGGTGTTCCAGGATGCATCGATTGCATCCACCTGATAGGACACTTTGTTAATGCCAACGCTATAGCGCACGTCGTCAAACAGGAAAAATTCAGCCTCTGGGCCCATATAGGCGGTGTCACCGATGCCGGTGGATTTAAGGTAAGCCTCGGCCTTTTCGGCGGTGCCGCGCGGGTCGCGGTCATAGGCTTCGCCGGTGTCGGGTTCGACCACCGAACAGTGGATGCACAGGGTTTTTTCCGCATAGAACGGGTCCATATAGGCACTGTCACAGTCGGGCATAAGTTTCATGTCGGACTGATCAATGGATTTCCAGCCCGCAATGGAGGAGCCGTCAAACATAAAGCCTTCTTCCAGGAAATCTTCGCTGACTTCATCAACGATGACCGTCACATGCTGAAGCTTGCCGCGCGGGTCGGTGAAACGGATGTCCACGTATTTGACGTTTTCGTCCTTGATGGTCTTTAGCACGTTCTGGATGCTCATCTTGACGTGATCCTTCTTGGATTGAGTGAGGTTCTGAATGTTGGGTGGGGGATTAAAGGGCGTCTTCGCCGGTTTCACCGGTGCGGATGCGGATTGCCTGTTCAACGGGTGAGACAAAGATTTTGCCATCACCGATTTTGTCGGTGTTGGCGGCGTTAATAATGGCCTCAATCGCGCCATCGACCTGATCGTCTGCCAATACGATCTCAATCTTGACCTTGGGCAGGAAATCAACCACGTATTCGGCACCGCGGTATAGTTCTGTGTGGCCCTTTTGGCGGCCAAAGCCCTTGACCTCAATCACGCTAAGGCCCTGGATGCCGACCTCTTGCAGGGCTTCTTTCACTTCGTCCAGTTTGAAAGGTTTGATAATGGCTTCGATTTTTTTCATGGCTGTGATTCCCTTTAAACTTGGTTTGACTGCCAGTGATCACTTCTAATTGGCCCCGACAATTGGCTAGGGTGTTGCGGGTGGTTATGGCACCGGGTTTTTGGGCTGACTGCCTAAAAAACAGGCGCCATGCCGGGTTTATGGGCGCTGTGAGGACATTTGAGGCATTGAAATGACGGAACTTTTGACAGCAGCGCAGATGCGCGCGATTGAGCAGGCGGCGATTGATAGCGGCGAAGTCACCGGGCTGGAGCTGATGGAGCGCGCCGGGCGCGGTGTGGTTGAGGCGATATTTGAGGAATGGCCGGAGTTGGCGAAAAATCCAGTCCAATGGTTGCCGTTTCCTCGCAGGTTGCAACGCAAGGCTGTCGTTCTCTGCGGACCGGGTAACAACGGTGGCGACGGATTCGTCGTTGCCAGGCTACTGGCCATGAAAGGATGGGCGATTGAGCTTTTCTTGTGCGGCGACCCACAAAGACTACCGCCAGATGCCAGAACAAACTTTGAAGTGTGGGAATCCATTAACCGCTGGCAACCCTTTCCAGATACCAGCCAACGCTTGTCTGAGCTATACGACCCGCATCCTGATCTTTGGATTGATGCGATCTTTGGCGCCGGATTGAATCGTGCTTTGCCGGATCAGGTAACAGATATGATGCATCGTGTTTACTATGAACAGAATTGGTGCCGAGCCCCAATCGTCGCATTGGATATGCCGAGCGGAGTGTCGTCCGACACTGGTAAATCGGTACAAGTGTTCCATTTATCCGCGGATCTCACCGTTAGTTTCCACGCTAAGAAAGTCGGGCATGTTGAGGCAGACGGGCCGATGCGTTGTGGCAAGGTCGTTGTTATGAACATAGGTCTCTAGAATGTATGGGAAGTCAAAAATTGTGACAGTGGGGCCGGATATTCAGTCACGTTTACTCAAATCCGACGGGCACAAATACACCCACGGCCATGCGTTGATCTTATCTGGTGGTGTTGGCAAAGGCGGGGCGGCGCGGTTGGCGGCGCGCGGCGCGTTGCGAATTGGGGCGGGGGTGGTGACGGTTGGTTGTCCGCCGGGGGCGTTGCAGGAAAATGCGGGGGCGTTGGATGCGGTTATGGTGCGCGCGCTTAAGGGGGCGGATGGGTTGGCTGAGGCGTTGCAGGACGCGCGGATCAATGCGCTGTGTCTGGGGCCGGGGTTGGGGGTGAAAAGAGCCGCCGAGTTGGTGGGTGTTGCATTGGGCGACGGACGCGTGGAACCCCGCCCTATGGTGTTGGATGCGGATGCGTTGACGGCGATGGCCGGGGATGCGGGGTTGTTTGGGGCGCTGCATGAGAATTGTGTGCTGACGCCGCACGCCGGTGAATTTGCGCGGCTGTTCCCGGATATTGCCGAAAAGCTGAACACCCCGGCGACCAAAGGCCCGGCCTATTCCAAGGTTGATGCGACGCGCGAGGCGGCGGCGCGGGCCGGGTGTGTGGTGCTGTTTAAGGGGGCGGATACGGTGATTGCGGACCCCGGTGGAAGGTGTTCGATCAATTCGGCGCATTATGAGCGCAGCGCGCCGTGGCTGGCGACGGCCGGGTCGGGGGATGGGTTGGCCGGGTTTATCGCCGGGTTGCTGGCGCGCGGGTTTGGACCGATGCAGGCGGCCGAAACAGGGGCGTGGTTGCATGTGGAATGCGCGCTGGAATTCGGCCCCGGTCTGATTGCAGAAGATCTGGCGGACATGTTGCCGGCGGTGTTTCGCAGGCTGGGTGTCTGAGGATGTTGCCGGTGGCGGGTGCCTCCGGCGGGGATATTTATCAAACAGAAGAAAATGTGCAAATTTTGTCTAATTACAGCCATGATCTGCGTTGATACGAGGGACTGGTTGCCGCAGGTATCTGATAGATAACCATCAGAAAATAAAGCGAATAGATCGCTGATTGGGGCAGGCATTATGAGTGGAATTTCAAGGTTTTTGAAGGTTGTCGTGGGTTTTATTCTGGTGGTCGGAATATCGCCTGGGTTGGCTGTGGCGGATGTTGACTTTGATTATAATGCAAGCGGACTGACGATAAACCGGGCAAAGGGCCGTACAATAGTTGGTATGACACGGGATTCATCCAAAACCTGGAGTCTGTTTCTGGACCGGTCCGGCAAGGCCTATTTTAAATTTCCATCAGGGAGAGAGGCAACCGCGACCTGGCGTAAACGGTCAAAAAATATCATCTGCTTCAAGGGGTTGATAAAAGATGATCTGTCAAAAGACATCTGCAAACTGGCGACCCCACGGGGGCGCGGAACCGATTGGATGACTGTTGAGGTTTTTGAAAAGTCTGGCCGCTGCGTCAGAGAGTGGGTTGCCGCCCGAAATCAATTCGCTATCCTATACCCCGAACCGTTCAACAAATAACTCGTTTAAACTGCACGGGCTAAACCCCACACACAGAGTTTCGGATGCTCCTCCAAGTCGTTACCCAAAGGCAAATGGGCCATGGAAAGTCTCATATTAATTCTTTCGATCCTGTTACTGATTTCACTTGCGGCGGTCACCTACCCCTTTCGACCATTCGTGAAACGGCGTAACGCATTACTAGTAAGTCTTGGCCTATTTATTGCCATCGGCGCATTGCCATCAGTCAAGCTCGAGCAACCGCAAACCGTATCTTCAGGTGGCCAATTGGATGCGGTTATTGAGAAGCGTACAGACGCCTCAATCTTACAAGAGAACCAGTTAGCATTGTTGGACAGTACTAACACGGACGGCGAAATACCCGACGCGTGTGGCGAAGGTGGGCTGGCTCTGAATGATGTTGTAGCGGTTTCGGGCGAAGCCCCCATTAGGCAGGAAGCAAAAGCGACAGCGCCTAAATTAAAGAACGAAAAAGCTTCACAGGCACTCGGAACAACGCATTATTATCAAATCGACAATTCAACCACTGTCCGGCGCACCTGTGCCCAAACGGAATGGACAAAAATCAAGATTGTCACACCGGATTGGCTTACGCATGTATCTGGTTGGGTGCCGAATTCTTCGCTTAGAGTAATCGAAAGAACAAGTGATGGTACTCGCACATTTGTAGAAGCCGATTTTTATTGGGATTCAGACACTAAGAAGTTTAAGAGTCAGATTATTTCTGTTGTTAATCGAATATCGAGAGAAAATAAAAGCTGTAAGAAAATCGACGCATTCTCGGTTGCAAAGTCACCGTCGCGTAGTGGGCCCAACGACCCGGTATTCTTCGTTACCTGTGGAAGTGGAGCGAGGGCTTTCAATGTTTTTTTCCGCCCAAGCAGGGCGCAGAACACAAGGGTATTCAGCGCGAAAAACCCGCTTCCATTGGCTGAAGCAACAGATGCATGTGAAATCGCCGCCCGATTAAATGCTACACTCCCCTCGACCGTGAAGTTCTCACGCATTTGGGACTTGGCTTATATCCCACATGCATTAGGTCGCGCCCGTGTTGTTTCGTCATTTACGGCACGAAATGCGTTTGACCTAGAACTGAGCTATCGGATCGACTGTTTGTTTGACGGCGCAGATTTGATCGAAACGCAGATTGCCGAAAAATTTGACTAGGTTCAGGATACGTTAAATCCAGAAGATCACAAAAGCAGTGATGCCGATTGCGGAGAGGAATGTATGGGCACAGCGGTCATATCGGGTTGATATACGCTGCCCATTGCCCGGCAGGGTATGCATAGCATGGCTGAGAGGAGATCCTTCAGCCTACCAAACATATTCCCACGTTATGCCGCTGTTTATACAGGGTTTTGTCATAATCAATCTGGCGTTTTCGGTTCTTTTTGGGGGGATGCAGGGCGTGATCCCCTTTTCCAGCAGGCCGTTCCTGAACCAGTCAGCATCATACCCCCGATCCGCCGGACGGTGTTTGGCCGCAGGGGAATCATCCAGCAGTTTTCTTGCCCCCTTATAATCAGATACCTGACCCTAAATCAGAAATAGTGCCCCCCACCCCCTGAGATGCGGGGGGGCTAAATTATGCGCTGCTGACGGGCGTTGCCGGGGCAGGTGCGCTCATCACTTCCATGCCTTCGGCATAGATGATTTGTTCTTCGCTGAATTCCAGTTCATAGACGGTCAGATCGCCCGGGTGTTCACCCCACAGGATGCGTTCGCCGTCGTGCAGGCGCGAGACCGGCACCGATGGCTGATCCGAGCCGAAATAACGCAACGCACGCCAGTCCTGCAGGTGCACGCCCTGATCTGGCGCCAGGTACATGTCCTGGGCTGGGCGGTTTGGCCCCAATGCGTCGCGGCGCACCTGTATTGGGCAATCTTTCAGGATGCGCGATGTGATGTGGCGGACGGTGCGCATGCCCTGTCGGGTCATCACCCTGTCCCCCGCGCTTAGGTATTCAACCGGCAGGTCACCCTGCTGGGTTTGGATGGTGGTGCCTTCGCACAGGCCTGTTTTATATAGAAAATGACGCCGCACAGGTCGTTTGCCTGCGCTGCGCCCGGATGTCCGTAATGACATTGGGCTGCCCCTTATTATGATTTCTGCCTCGGTCTTTTTTTTGACACAATACGATAATCAGCGGGCAATACAAAGTAGTTTCTGGGGGGTGTGCTTTAGGGGTCGCATCCGCCAAAAAGCCCTGTTAGAAGGCGGCCAGATGCGGGTGTGGCGGAATTGGTAGACGCACCAGATTTAGGTTCTGGCGCCGCGAGGCGTGGGGGTTCGAGTCCCTTCACCCGCACCAATTTATGTTTCACAGCCCAAAAGGGCTTTGCCGGGGCAGGATGTGTTCGGCTATATCAAAATATCCTACACCCCAAAATGCAAGCATACGAATTACGGCATGCTGTTGCCTGTTGGTTTCAAAAACAGACAGAAAAACATGAACACCGCAGGTATCTGGGGGCCGGGGGCACCCGATCATCGGTTTATGGCTTGTGTGGAAAAGAAGGATAAGTGGTGGGCGACCCTGGAATCGAACCAGGCGTGAGTCGCCTCGAGGGAGTTACAGTCCCCTGCCACACCTTGCGGCCTGACGCCCAACACTGGGGGGGAATAGCTGTCGCCAAGTGGTGCGTCAAGGCGAAATTCCCTTGCGCCGGGCGCGTGCAAAGCCCATTGTCCAGCGCCTGCAACAAACACGGTGAAAGTAAGATGAAAAAACCCAAATGGGTCGTAAAAAAAGAACAGGACCGCCGGGCTTCGGCGGCTGAAACGATCTGGCTGTTTGGTCTGCATGCGGTGCGTGATGCGCTGGAAAACCCGGCGCGCACGAAACTGCGGCTGGTGGTGACCAAAAATGCACTGGATAAGCTGGCTGATTCGCTGCCCGGGTCGGGGCTTGAACCCGAACTGTCGGACCCACGCAAATTTGCCGCCCCCCTTGATCCGGGATCGGTGCATCAGGGCGCAGCACTTGAGGTCAAGGCGCTGAACTGGGGCAGCCTGGAAGAACGCTGTATTGCCGTCGAAGGGCAGGTGCCGGTGGTTGTGTTGCTGGACAGGGTGACAGACCCCCATAATGTGGGCGCGATCCTACGGTCTTCAGAAGTGTTCGGCGCGCGCGCGGTGATCGCAACGGCGCGCAACGCAGCGCCCGAAACCGGGGCATTGGCGAAAACCGCGTCTGGCGCGCTGGAACGTCAGCCCTATTTGCGGGTCAGGAACCTAGCGGATGCAATGACCAAGTTGCAGAACATGGGGTATTTCGTTCTTGGCCTTACAGGTGAAGCCGAAGAAACCCTGCAAGAAGCCCTGTCAGAAATTAAGGGACGACCTGTCGCCTTTGTTCTGGGGGCCGAGGGGCCGGGACTGCGTGAAAAAACCCGCGCAACATGTGACAAGTTGGTGAAAATCTCGCCCTCCGGGGGATTTGGTTCGCTGAACGTGTCCAACGCGGCGGCGGTGTCCCTGTATGCGGCAAGCCAGAACTGACACCCTGTTCACAGTTTGCTTACCATGCCTTTAAGTGGCCTGAACCTGCCCTAGATTGATATCATGGGTGTGGGCATGGAACTCCTGCATTCAACTTCACTGTCCCTCGTTCCGTGACTAGCGCCCGGTCATTAAGATCGGGCGCTTTTTTCTTTTGTGACGGGGTGATAGGTCGTCTGCATGGACTATTCAGATGCACATCTTCGGAAAATTCTTAAGCGCACCAAGGTGATCGCGGGGGTCGGGGTGTCAATGAACCCGATACGCCCCAGCTATTTTGTGGCGCGTTATCTGGGGTTAAAGGGGTTTCGGGTCATTCCGGTTAACCCCGGACATGCAGGTGAGCGGCTGTTTGGTCAGGAAATTTACGCCAGCCTGTCGGATATCCCCAAATCGGTGGCCGTGGATATGGTGGATATTTTTCGCCGCCCCGATGCGGTTCCGGCAATTGTTGATGAAGCACTTGCGGTTTTGCCAAGCCTGAAAACCATCTGGATGCAGATCGGTGTTGAACACGCCGTGGCGGCCGCCAAGGCCGAAGAAAACGGTCTGGATGTCATTCAGGACAGATGCCCGAAAATCGAATATCAGCGCCTGTTTTCTGAATTACGGATGGGTGGCTTTAACACCGGAATTATTTCATCAAAGCTGTAGTGTTTTGGTGGGCTGGACGGTTGCCTGCCCAACCGTCTATCTTGTCAGGATTGGACCTGACCGGGAATTGTGCCATGCGAATGATTGCAGCAGTTGTTATTTTTGCCCTTAGTGCGGGTGTGTCGGTGGCGCAAGACGCCAAACTGGAAGCCAGCTGCAAAAGCAGCAAAACCCCCTATATCGAGCGCATCCGTGATTGTGACACCCTGCTGGAAAGCGGTGAATATGACGATCAGGCCTGGTTTTTTGAGCGGCGTGGCGACACCTATAAGGACTATCAGCTTTACCAAAAGGCAATCCCTGAATTCACCCGCAGCCTTGAAATTGACCCTGAACACTGGCGCTCGCTAGAGGGGCGCGCGCTGATTTATTATGGCCTGAATAACTATGATCTGGCACTGGCGGACACCGCGCGCCTGTTGGAACTGGACCCGGACAAATACTGGAACACGTATTTTTATGGTAAGGTTCTGGCCAGCATGGGGCGGGACGACGAAGCCAAGGAATTTTACACGAAATCGATTTCCCAGAAAGACGATTATTACCGACCATGGTGGCACCGTGCCTTTGTGCATCTTCGGGCCAAAGACAGCGCACTTGCCGTGGTCGATTTTGAACGTGTCAAACAATTGGAACCCCTTTTGATAGGCCCCTATAGGGAGCTGTATAAAACCCATTATAATGCCGGGGATATTGGGCTGGCTGGCCATAATTTTTTGATTGCCCAAACCATTGATCCGAATTTTCGGGTTTCTGAGGGGCGCAAAAATGAACTGATCCAACTGGGGCAGGTCCCGGCCCTTGCCCCGCTGGCCTATAATGCGCCCAGACAGGGCCTGTCGGTGCAATTTTTGCAGGTGATTTTGCCGCGTGAAACCCGCTCGGAAATGGAACTGGCCATTCAGGGGATTGCCGACTGGTTTCAGCCCGAAGCCAAAGCCATGCCAGAGGCCAAAGCGATGATCACCCGGACCCTACGCACGGATGGTGACAGGGTGACTGTGGGGCTGAAAACGGATGCGGAATATAACATGGAAAAATTCATGGCCCCCGGTGCCATTCCGCCCGAAAGTGTGGAAACGTTTCGCGGTCTGTTCACCAGTGAATTTCGACCCCGCGGTGTTGAGGGCCCGATCTTTCAGATCACCCACAAAGGGGCAGACCCGGCAGATCTGTGGCCCCTTGAGGTTGGCAAAGAAGTGGTCGGGCACGGTCGGTTGTTGTTGATGTGCCCAAAAACATTCCAGTTTGAATCGATGGTTCTGGGCTGTCGCATTGGCATGAAAGAGGTGCATATGGGGACGCTGGACTACAGTCTTTATGTGGAAAAAACTGAACAAATCTATGTGCCGCTGGGGTATTTTGACACCTATGTGGTGCGTTACCGGGAACTGTCCACATCGATGGTGGGGGCGAAGAAAATAAAGCGCGAGGTTGAAACAAAATGGTGGATCGCGCCGGACCTGAATTTCTGGGTGAAGCGCACCACGCAGATGGGTGACAAGGTTTCCAGCTCAACCGCTATTGGGATGGGTGGCGGTTAGCGCGCGGCCTTTTCGTCGATCCCGGATGTGCCCTGACGGCGTTCCAGTTCGCCCAGCACGTCGTCCAGTGTCACGTCACACGCGGCCAGCATGACCAACAGGTGATATAGGACATCTGCCGCCTCGCGGGTTAGGGCGGCGCGATCACCTTTGACGGCTTCTATGATGGCCTCAATTGCTTCTTCGCCAAATTTTTCTGCCGCCTTTTCAGGGCCTGCTGCCAGCAGGCGCGCGGTCCATGAGCTGTCGGGGGCGGCGGTTTTTCGGGCCTCAATTGTGCGGCTTAGTTTTTCAAGTGTAGTCATGTCATCCTCATTGGGATACCTGCGGCGGCCATGTGGTCTTTGGCCTCGCGAATGGTGAAGTCACCAAAGTGAAATATTGAAGCAGCCAGCACCGCGCTGGCGTGACCTTGGGTGACACCTTCCACCAGATGGTCCAGTGTGCCAACCCCGCCGGACGCGATGACCGGAACACTGACCGCGTCCGATATGGCGCGGGTAAGTGGGATGTTGAACCCGGCGCGGGTGCCGTCACGGTCCATGCTGGTCAGCAGGATTTCACCGGCGCCCTTGGCCACAACCGTGCGCGCGAATTCAACCGCATCAATGCCAGTGGCACGCCGCCCGCCGTGGGTGAAAATTTCCCATTTGCCGGGGCTTACGGTTTTGGCGTCAATTGCCACAACGATACACTGGCTGCCAAAGCGGTTGGCGGCGTGGGCCACCACATCGGGGTTGGCAACGGCGGCTGAATTAAAGCTGACCTTGTCTGCCCCTGCCAGCAGCAGCGCGCGCACATCATCAGACGTGCGCACCCCGCCGCCGATGGTCAGCGGCATAAAGCATTGTTCGGCCGTGCGGGTGACCAGATCAAACATCGTGCCACGGTTTTCTTCGGTAGCCATGATGTCCAGAAAGCACAGTTCATCCGCGCCCGCCGCGTCATAGGCGCGCGCGCTTTCAACCGGGTCACCGGCATCAATCAGGTCAACAAAGTTGACGCCCTTAACGACGCGCCCTTCGGCGACGTCAAGGCAGGGGATGATGCGGGTTTTCAGCATGGTATTTCCCGGATTTTGACGGAGGAGGGGGCCGTCTGCCCCCACTTGGCCATTCGGCCAAGCCCCCCGAGGATATTTTCGAACAGAAGATACATTAGTCAGCAAGGGCCGCAATGGCCGCGTTCAGGTCCAGCGCCCCGTCATAAAGTGCGCGCCCGGAAATTGCACCATTCAGCGGGGCATTGCAGTTTTTCAGGGCCACCAGATCGTCCAGTGACGACACGCCGCCGCTGGCGATCACCGGGATTGAAACGGCGTTGGCAAGGGCGGCGGTGGCGGCGACGTTGGGGCCTTGCATTGCGCCGTCACGGTTGATGTCGGTATAGATGATTGCGGCCACACCTGCGTCTTCAAAGCTGTGGGCCAGATCGGTGACCATCACGTCGGTTTCCGTGGCCCAGCCCTTGGTTGCGACCTTGCCGTTGCGCGCATCTATCCCCACGGCCACCTGACCGGGGAAGGCGCGCGCCGCCTGGCGCACCAGATCGGGGTTTTCAACGGCGACTGTCCCCAGGATGACGCGCGCCAGCCCCTTGGTTAGCCAGCCTTCGATTGTGGCCATGTCGCGGATGCCGCCGCCCAGTTGGGCCGGGACGGAGGTTTCGGCCAGGATGGCATCAACAGCGGCGCCGTTTACGGGTTCACCGGCAAAGGCGCCGTTCAAATCCACCAGATGCAGCCATTCGCAGCCCGCATCCTGAAAGGCGCGGGCCTGTGTGGCGGGGCTGTTGTTGAACACGGTGGATTGTTCCATGTCGCCTTTGATCAGGCGCACACAGTTGCCGTCTTTCAGGTCAATTGCGGGGTAAAGGATCATCAGGTTTGCCTTTGTTTAGTATTCCCCCGGTCTTTGGCAGAATGCGTGAAGAATTGCAAAGAGTGTGCGCGACCCAACGTCAGGCTTGCCCATCAATGTGGTGCCAGCGCATAGTGGTGCAATTATTCAGGGAGAGAAGAATGAAGAAGTTTGTACTGATGACCGCCCTTGCGTTGGGGTTTTCAACATCGGCCTTTGCGGCTGACCCGGTTGAAGGCACTTGGAAGACCCAGGTGGACGACGGGGCCTTTGCCTTTGTTGAAATGGCCCAATGTGGCACTGCACTTTGTGCCGTGATTACCAGAACGTTTAATGATGATGGTGAATACAAATCACCAAATATCGGCAAAAATCTGGTTTGGGATATGCATCCCAAAAGCAACCCCGGCAAATACGGTAGTGGCAAGATTTGGCAGCCATCCACAGACAAGATTTTCATGTCAAAAATGACGTTGAAAGGCAATGTTCTGAAGGTTGCCGGTTGTGTTGCAGGTGGCTTGATCTGCAAGAAACAAACCTGGACACGGGTTCAGTAACACCAACACCCATTGGCTGGTGACCTAGGGTCGCCAGCCCAAAAAGTTCGAGATTAGCCGGAGCCCTGCGCTCTGGCTTTTTTCTGGATGAAACTGGGTGCCGATCATATTGTCGCGCCCGATGATTGCCGTGATATCCCCGCCATAATCGCAATGGGCCAGCAGGTGCGCCGGATCTGTCAGGCGCATGTGGTAGGAATGCACGAAATAGGCGTGATCGCCGGTGTTGATGCCGTTTAATACCGGGTGGGGGTGGTCAATCACCAGATCGTTCCAGCCCATGTGCGGCACCTTTAGGGCCGGGTCAGAGGGTTCAATTTTCACAACCTCACCACCGACCCAGCCAAAGCCGTCGGTATTTTCGTATTCACGGCTGACGCTGGCCATCATCTGCATGCCGACGCAGATACCAAGGAATGGCACGGCGCGGTTGCGGGTGGCGTCCTCAATTGCTTCGAACAGGCCGGTGTAGTCGGCCAGTTGTTTCTTGCAGGCCGGAAACGCCCCGTCGCCGGGCAACACGATACGGTCCGCCCGTGCAACCACATCAGGGTCAGATGTGACAATGACCTTGCCCGCGTCTGATTGCGCCGCCATCCGCTGAAACGCCTTTTCGGCGGAATGCAGGTTGCCACTGTCGTAATCTACAAGAACCGTGGTCACCCCTAAAGCGCCCCCTTGGTGGACGGGATTGCGTCACTTTTGCGTGGATCAGTTTCCACCGCCACACGCAATGCACGCGCCACGGCCTTAAACGCGGCCTCGGCAATGTGGTGGCTGTTTAGCCCGTGCAACTGGTCAATGTGCAGGGTTATGCCGCCGTGGGTGGCCAGCGCCTGAAAAAATTCACGCACCAGTTCACTGTCAAACGTGCCGATCTTCGCGGTGGGCAGAGTGACGTTCCACACCAAAAACGGGCGCGCGGAAAGGTCCAGCGCGCAACGCACCTGTGCGTCGTCCATCGGCAGGTGGCATTCGCCGTAGCGCCGGATGCCCTTTTTGTCGCCAAGCGCCTGTGTCAGCGCCTGACCAAGCGCAATACCAACGTCTTCCACGGTGTGGTGATCGTCAATGTGCAGATCGCCCTTGGCGCGGATATTCATGTCAATCAGCGAATGGCGCGCCAACTGGTCCAGCATGTGGTCAAAGAAACCAACGCCGGTCTGGTTGTCATATTGGCCGGTTCCATCAAGGTTCAGTTCAACCGTGATCGCCGTTTCCGCTGTTTTGCGCGTGATCTTTGCCGTCCGCATGGGGGCCTCCGTCAGAATTTAGCTGCCTTATAGGATGGCGGGTGTGGCCTTGCCAAGGCGCGGTTGGGGCTGACTTGATTATTATTGGCAAGCGTGGCTTTGTGTCCCGGTGCACAGGATTTCGGTGAATTATTGTCATCGTTGGTGCTATAGTTTGAATAATTCAGGTCACTACTATGCAAAAAATGGTTTCAACCCATAACCGCCCCCTGAGCCCGGTTCTTAATGTTCTGGGTGGGCTGACCCTTTGCGATGGCGCCGGGCAACCCATTGAGTTGAAGGCGCGCAAAAGCCGACAGTTGCTGGCCTATCTGGCGGTGCCGGCCGGGCAGGCGCGCACCCGTGATCAACTGGCGGCATTGTTATGGAGCGATCGACAGGACGAACAGGCGCGCGCCAGCCTGCGCACCGCGCTGTCGGGAATACGACGCGCGATTGGGGATGACGCGCTGATTGTTGATCAGGACATGATCAGCCTGCGCCCCGGCTGTTTGTGCACTGATTATGACCACCTTAGGGGGCTGGTAGAAACGGGCAAAGACATTGCCACACTGAACGATTTTTACGGTGGTGACTTTCTGGCCGGGTTTGAACACGACAGCGAACTGTTCATGGCTTGGCTGCGCACCCTTCGCGCCGAATGCAATGATCTGGCTGTTGGGTTGCTGAAAAATAACGCTGATCGGCTGGCGGAGGTCGGGCAAAACCGGGGCGCGATTGATCTGATGCGCGCCAGCCTGTCGCTGGAACCCTTAAGGGAGCAAACCCACCGGACCATCATGCGCCTTTATGTGGCCAGCGGTGAACGGGCGCTGGCACTGACGCAGTTCAAGACCTGCGCGGAATTGTTGTCGCACGAACTGGACACGACCCCGGGCCCTGAAACACAGGCACTGGCCGATAGTATTGCCCTGCAAAACCCGGATGCCACCCCGGCGCAACATCAACGGGTTGCATCGGTCTATCAGACGGCAAAATCCAAGCCCCGCCCCGTAACGGCCCCAACCCAACAGCCCCTGTTTCACGCGGATAACGCGGCCTCTGTCGTGGTTCTGCCTTTTGCAAATATGAGTGGCGACGCGGAACAAAACTATTTCGCGGATGGCATTACCGAGGACATCATCACCGACCTGTCGGGGATTGGCACATTGTCGGTGGCCTCACGAAGTGCGGGGCAGGTGTATCGGGGGGCTGATGTGTCGCCATCACAAATTGCACAGGATCTGGGGGTGCATTACCTGCTGGAAGGCAGCGTGCGCAAATTTGGCAACAGTGTTCGTATTTCGGCGCAGTTGATAGATGCACAAAACAACCGTCAAATCTGGGCAGAGCGGTTTGACCGCACGTTCGACAATATTTTCGAGCTGCAAAGTGAAATATCACAGGCCATTGTAATGGCATTGGATATTAACCTGACACCACTGATTTCTGAGCGGGCCGGAAAATCGGCCACCACCAGTGCCGAGGCCTATCAATGTTACCTGCGTGGCAGGAATGTATTTCGTATTTGTGGGATCGACAATTACCAACTGGCCTATGAGCTTTTTCAAAGGGCTGTGGACCTGGACCCAGATTATGCGCAGGCCTACGCGGGCCTTGGCAATTGTGCTGCGATCCTGACGGCTGACGCAAAAATGAAATCGGATATTCTGGATGCAGCCCTGAAAGACTGCAACAGGGCGCTGGATATTAACCCAACCCTTGCAGAAGGTTACGCCGCGCGCGGGCACGTCTATCAGATTATGGGGAATACGGGCGCCGCCAAACAGGATTATGAAAAGGCCATACTTTTAAACCCAATGCTGGATGAGGCCCATTTCCGCCTTGGGAAATATTACCTTAATATTGAGGAAAACACCGAAAAAGCCTTTGTGTCATTCAAGAAAGCCTATGAACTGGGCGATCGTACCATTCCCAATTGCATGATGTTACAGGTTTGCCTGCGGGGGTTGGATTACCCGCAAGAACTGCGATTTTATGCCCGGCAGGTTCTGGATATCTCGAAAAAGATCATCGCCATTGATCCGCACCATGTTGCGGCGGCGATGATGATCGCATTTTCGCACAATGATCTGGGTGAAACGGCCGAGGCAATCCGCTGGGCCGAGATTGCGCAGGACGGGGTTACAGAGGATGGCACGCAGATGTATAATATCGGCTGTCTTTATGCCCAGTTGGGTGAGATCGACAAATCCCTTGCCGCGTTGGAAAGGTGCCTTATTCTTGGGCGCTCGGATGAATGGTTTCAGTTCATGAAAGTGTCGGATCATGACCTGGCCCCGGTGCGCAAAGACCCGCGGTTTGGCGAACTTGTGGCGCGGTTTGAGCATTAGTCAGTTTGCGACGCCCTGAACTGAATGTGCATTGCCGGGGCGCGGCCCCAATTTGGCTGTGTCGCTGCGCCCGGGTTTGTGCCATTCAGGGACAAATGCAAACCACCCGGAGACCCAAGACATGAGCGAATGTGTTTTCATCCAGATCAGATGCCGCCCCGGCACCACCTATCGCGTTGCAAATGATATTACGATGCGCGAATTCCATTCCGAGCTGTATTCCACCAGCGGCGATTTCGATCTGATGCTAAAGCTGTATATCCCAAAAGATCAGGACATCGGCATGTTTATCAATGACAACCTGCTGGATATCGACGGGATTGAACGTTCCCTTACCACACTGACGTTCAAGGCGTTTTAGGGCGGGGTGACCCATTCCCAAGCACGTTTGTGTCAATTCTATTAAATCATGGCGGTCGTTTATATTTGGCGCTAAACATTATCCGCCTGACAAATATCCCAAAGGTCCCCAACATGGCACGAAATATCAAAAAGTCCACCGGCGCAAAGCGCGAACGCAACTGGACAGGCCCGCTGTTGTTTAGCTATGGGTTTCGGCCATTTTTCCTGTTCGGCCCCTTGTTTGCGCTGTTGGCGATGATCAACTGGCTGTTGGTTCTTGGTGGCGGCGGGCTTGAACCGGCGGGCCTTGGCGCGTTGGAATGGCATGTCCATGAAATGTTGTTTGGCTACCCTTCGGCGTTGATCGCCGGGTTTTTGCTGACGGCGGTGCCCAACTGGACCGGGCGTTTGCCTGTCATTGGCTGGCCGTTGCTGACGTTGGCGTTGATCTGGGTTCTGGGACGGGTGGCGATGTTGTTCGTGGGGGGGGCATCTTATGGCCTGCTGGCGGTGCTGGACATCCTGTTTTTGCTTTATTTTTCTGCGGTGATCGGGCGTGAAATCATTTCCGGGCACAACTGGAAAAACCTGAAAGTTCTTATACCCATTGGGGTGCTTGGGGGGGCCAATATCTGGTTTCACGCAGACATTGCCGGGGGTGGGGGCGCGGATGGTGCCATTCGCCTTGGGTTTTCGGCGATTTTAGTTCTGATCATGTTGATAGGCGGGCGCGTGATCCCCAGTTTCACCCGGAACTGGATGGTGCGTCAGACACCGGGGCGGATGCCGGTGCCTTTCAACCGCTTTGATGCCACGGTTATTGGGGTTTCGGTATTTGGCATGCTCTGGTGGGTGTTTTTACCGGGTTCAGTTGCCTTGGGTGCGCTGCTGATCGGGGCCGGGGCGTTGCATATTGTGCGCCTGTGGCGCTGGGCCGGGGTGCGCTGTATGTCCAACCCGCTGTTGGTGGTGCTGCATGTGTTTTATGCCTTTGTGCCCCTTGGATTTGTGACCCTTGGTCTGGCCGTGGCACTGGATGACCCGCAGATCAACACGGCTGCGATGCATCTGTTTGGTGTCGGTGCGATTGGCGGCATGACCATGGCTGTCAGCCTGCGCGCCGCCTTGGGCCACACCGGGCGCCCGCTGGCGGCGGATCGTGGGCTGATTGCGATATTTGTGCTGATTGCGCTGGCCGCACTGGTGCGTGCCCTTGGCGCGGTGATGCCTGACTTTGGCTGGCTGGTAACACTGGCGGGCTATATCTGGATCGCGGCCTTTGGTCTGGTGACCTTCAAGGTTGGCCCCTGGATGCTGCGCCCGCGCCTTGGGCAGGGGTGACAGGGGGGGCAAAATCAGCGGCGCTGATGGTCCATTTTATAATGTGTCCGACAGGGCGCGCGCCAGGTTTTCATCCACCAACAACCTGTCCACGAAACCGGCCCGCAAGACCGCGAGGGTCGCGGCCAGCTTGGTGATGCCAGCGGCCGTGATCACGGTATCCATATTGCCCATTTCACCGGGCCGTACACATGGCGTGCTGCGGTTAAGGGGTATTTCGGCGATTTTCCCATCAGCGGTGTAAAACACCCCACAACAATCACCGACCACCCCACCACTGTGCAACTGATCAATCTGGTCGTCGCTGAACAAACCACTTTCAAAAAGGACGGCGCCTTTGCGGCATTCTCCGACGCTCATGATGGCATGGGTTGCGTTGCGTGCCATGGTCAGGGTTTGCCCCACCAGCCGTTGCCCAAGGATCAGGGCGCAGGCGGCTTCGTCGTCCGTCACAAACGGCGCTGGCAACAACATCGCCCGACCGCCGGTTTGGGCCGCAAGGCGCATGCAGACATCACCTGGGGCAGTATGGCTGGCATGGCTGACTGATCCGGTAAGGGAAACAAATGTCAGGTTGCGGTTTGTGGTGCCTGTCAGATTGTCGGCCATTGCCGATAACGTCCGCCCCCAACCGATACCAATTGTCAGCGGCTGATTTCCTGCCACGATCCGCGCAAGATATGCGGCGGCAAGTATTCCAACCGCCTTACGGGCATAGTCAAAATCGTCCTGGGCCACCGGCACCGGTGCAACCTGAACTTCTTTAAGATTGAAGGCTTTGGCCAGCCTGTCCGCCAGTGCCAGGGTGTGTGATGTTCGGTGTTCAACCGAAATTCGCACCATCCCAAGCCGCCGGGCATCCGCAAGCATCCGCAAAACCTTGAAGCGTGAAATGCCCAGCTTGGCGCTGACTTCCTGCTGACTCAGATTGCCAACATAGTAAAGCCACGCAACCTGTGCGATCCCGTCATTTTGCTGCTTGCCAACCAAATTTCGGCCCCTGTCCACGGCGGATTTCCCCCAAACGAATTCCGTGAATATCGCTTGACGGTTTTTTTTGCCCAACTATAGTCACATAGGTGCGCAGTCTGCACAAGTGTTGCAGCGTGACCAAAAGCAGGCATGATTTTTCAGTGCAGTTGAATGCGCTGCTTCGTGCCGCCCGCCTTTGCCGGTGGTGCTTTTGAAGTGATCGGGGCCAACGAACACAACCCCGGTATCAATGGCTCCAATTGCGGAGCAAACGGGAGGAAACGATGACTAAATCAATTAAGCTTCTTGCAGGAGCACTTGTTGCCAGTACCGCGCTTACGGGCGCAACAGCGGCAATCGCACAGGATACGTCCATTGCAACGGTGGTAAAAATCGCCGGGATTCAATGGTTTAACCGCATGGAAGAAGGCGTCAATCAATACGCCAAGGACACCGGAACCAACGCGTTTCAGGTTGGCCCGGCACAGGCTGACCCACAGCAGCAGGCCGCACTGATCGAAGACATGATTGCCCAGGGGGTTAATGCACTTGCCGTTGTTCCAATGTCCCCCGAGGCACTTGAGCCGGTTTTGGCGCGCGCTATGGCGCAGGGCATCGTTGTCATCGCACATGAAGCCGCCAGCCAGCAAAACATCAACTACGACATCGAAGCATTCGTGAACGAAGACTTTGGTGCCAACCTGATGGAACAGATGGCCACCTGTATGGGTGGTGAAGGCGAATATGCGGTATTTGTTGGTTCGCTGACATCCCAGACCCATAATCAGTGGGTTGATGGCGGCATTGCCCACCAGTTGGCCAATTATCCGAACATGACAATGGTCGGTGACAAGAACGAAACCTTTGATGACGCCCAAAAGGCCTATGAAAAGGCTCAGGAAGTTCTGCGCGCCTATCCTAACGTCAAGGGTATGCAAGGGTCGGCCTCAACCGATGTTGCCGGCATTGGCCTGGCAATTGAAGAACGTGGCATGGAAGACGCAACATGCGTCTTTGGCACGTCGCTTCCATCGATCGCCGGACAATACATCGAAACCGGCGCTGTTGATGGCATCGGCTTTTGGGATCCATCGGTTGCTGGCTATGCAATGAATAAGCTGGCCCAGATGGTGATGGATGGTGTCGAAGTTACCAATGGGATGGATCTTGGCCTTCCGGGCTACGAGAAGATCACGTTGGATGGCAAAGTCCTTTATGGTCAGGCTTGGGTGAATGTGAACGCCGCAAATATGGCCGATTACCCGTTCTGATCACAAAAAACACTGGGGCGGCAGGCCGCTTGCCGCCCCTTTTTTCTATACTCAAAATGTGAATCTGAAGAAGCTCCATGGCCTCGGCAAATCCCCACGCATTCATCGACATGAAGGGCATAACCAAGCGTTATGCCGGCGTTACGGCCCTTGACGGGGTCGATTTTTCCGTAAACGCGGGTGAAGCCGTCTGTCTCGTTGGTGAAAACGGGTCAGGCAAATCAACCCTGATCAAGATCCTTTCTGGTGTTGAACAGCCAACTGATGGCGAGATTTTCATCAATGGCGAACAACGTTTCAACCTTGACCCGCGCGCATCTTCTGCCGCTGGTGTGATGGTGATCTTTCAGGATTTTTCACTTTTCCCCAATCTTAGCGTTGCGGAAAACATCGCCTTTTCAACACAGCTAAGCAAACAAAACACCCTATTCAAAAAACGCAATGCACGTGATCTGGCGCGATCAGTTTTACAGCGTATTGGTGTTGATATCCCATTGGACACGCGGGTGGAAAGCCTGCCGGTCGCCCATAAACAACTGGTCGCCATTTGCCGTGCTTTGGCATGTGAAGCGCGGTTGATCATCATGGATGAACCAACAACCGCACTGACCGAACTTGAGGTGCATTCACTTCTTGAAATTATCCGCCGCCTAAAACAGGACGGCGTCGCGGTTGTTTTTGTCAGCCATAAACTGGCCGAAGTGCTTGAGGTAAGTGAAAAGGTATTTATCCTGCGAAACGGCAAGAACGTTGTGGAAGGTCCGGCGACCGACTTTGATGCTGCGTCACTTACCCGCCACATGACTGGCCGCGATCTGCCCCAAGTTACGGTAAGCGCAATTTCAGAGACTTCGCAAACGCTGTTGCATGTGAAAGACCTGACCAAGGCCGGGGTGTTTGAAGACATCAATTTTGAACTGCGCGCCGGTGAAATTCTGGGGATTACCGGCCTTTTAGGCAGTGGTCGCACACCGCTTGCCAAGGCCCTGTTCGGCCTGACGAAACCCGACAGCGGGCGGATCACTATGGATGCGAAAGTGATCCCCCTTGGGGACCCACTTGCCTCGGCAACGGCGCGCATAGGCTATGTGCCCGAAGACCGGCTGACCGAAGGCCTGTTTTTGACCCAGTCGATCATTCGTAACGTGGCGGTTGGCCGACTGACCGCGCATGAACGGTATGGCTTTCTGAATATGAAATCTTTGAATGCCGAGGCCGACATCTGGCTTAATCGTCTTAAGGTCAAGGCCCCCGATATCGAAGCACCGGTTCAATCCCTTTCGGGTGGCAATCAGCAACGGGTGGCGCTGGCCCGATGGCTGGCCCGTGCGCCGCGGGTATTGGTCCTTAATGGGCCAAGTGTTGGTGTTGATGTTGGCTCTAAGGCCGATATTCACAATATCATACGTGAACTTGCCGCGTCCGGGATTGGCGTGATCGTGATTTCCGATGACCTGCCGGAACTGCTGGCGACCTGTCACCGCATTCTGGTTATGCGGAATGGTAAGATCACGGACGAAATCAAAGGCGCGTCAATCAGCGAAGAAGAACTTGCGCACAGGCTGGCATCATGACCCGAATAATCAAACTTTTCCCCAAAGGCTTTTTTACCAGTAACGAAACACTGGTCGCGGTGGTGATCATCGCCTTTTGTGCGATCGCCACCCTGTCTGATCCGTTGTTCTTTTCTGTCACAACCGTAAGTGATCTTTTGCGCGCATCTATTGTGCTGGGGATATTTGCAATTGGTGCCATGCTGGTGCTGGTGTCGGGGGGAATTGACGTCAGTTTTACGGCCGTCGCGGTGTCGGCCATGTATATGACCACGGTTTTTTC
Organism: Marinosulfonomonas sp.; assembly: GCA_030625325.1. Classification (GTDB taxonomy): domain Bacteria; phylum Pseudomonadota; class Alphaproteobacteria; order Rhodobacterales; family Rhodobacteraceae; genus NVTR01. The sequence continues at coordinate 10,098 of DAOURA010000005.1, read as the reverse complement.
CCTTGGGTTCTGGCCAGATATGCCGTGGTATCTGATCTTTACCATATCAATATTTCTGGGGGCCTGTCTGGGGGCGATCAACGGTGTTTTAATCGCCCTGTTTGGCCTTCCCACACTGATCGTGACCCTTGGCACCCTGTCGGTGTTCCGGGGGTTTTTGCTAACGTTTGTTGGGTCTGAGCGAATATCCGCACTGCCCCCCGAAATGCGTGGCTTTTCGCGGATGGTGATTGCGCGGGGCACCACCGAGGGCGGCAGTTTTTATTCGTTGCCCTGGGCCGTTGCGGCGTTGGTTTTCGTGGTGGTTCTGACTTGGTTCATCCTGCAAAAGACAGTGCTGGGCCGGTCAATTTTTGCCATTGGTGGCTCCCTTGAAAGTGCGCGCCGCGTCGGTATTAACGTGCGCGCCGTGCAGTTTTTTGTTTACGTCTATGTGGGCGCGCTGGCGGGGCTGGCGGGTATTATTCACGCCTCAATGGGGCGCATGGCTGATCCATTTTCACTGGTCGGGCTGGAATTATCGGTGATTGCGGCTGTGGTGCTGGGGGGTGCCCGCCTGATCGGGGGGTATGGCACCCTGACGGGAACATTGCTTGGGGTTGCGTTGATCATTCTGGTTCAAAACAGCCTGATTGTGGTGGGCATACCATCAACCTGGCAATCCGTTACCATCGGCATGCTTATTCTGGTGGGCACCGGTATTCCTGCGTATCAGGCGAAACGCGCCGCCGCTAAAGCGGCATAAGGGGGGCAGTATGAAACAAGCAACGATCAGTTCCCGCCTTATCCATTCACCGGAATTTCGGTTGGCGATTATCGCCCTTGCGGTCTTTGTGTTGATGTCGGTCCTGTCACCGGATCGGTTTTTGTCATCACAAAACCTGACATCGATGGCGTTTCAGTTTCCTGAATTTGCAATCCTTGCACTGGCGGTGATGCTGACAATGATGACCGGCGGTATTGATTTATCGGTGGTTGGCGTGGCGAACCTGTCGGCTGTTGTCGCGGCGACGATCCTGACGCAATACGCCGGCCCGGACATGTCCGTTGGCGTGGCGATGAAATGGTATTTGATTGCCTTTGCCGCCGCCCTGTTGGTGGGGGCGCTGGCGGGGTTGGCGAACGGGGCACTGGTGGCTTATTTCGGCCTGCCGCCTATCCTTGCGACGCTGGGGTCGGGGCTGGTGTTTACCGGGCTGGCCATCGCCATGACCGGCGGCAGTGCAGTTATGGGGTTTCCTGATATTGTTGCATGGCTTGGCAACGGCAAACTTATCGGGGTGCCGGTGCCGCTGATTGTTTTTGTGCTGTTGGCGATTGGGCTGCACATCCTGTTGACGAAAACAGGCTTTGGGCTTCGGGTCACGATGTATGGTGCCAACCCATTGGCGGCGATGTTTGCCGCCATCAACGTCACGGCGCTGATCTTGCGGGTCTATGTGATTGCAGGCATGTTTTCATCGGTTGCAGGCATGATCATCATGAGCCGCGCCAATTCAGCCAAAGCCGATTACGGATCAAGCTATCTTTTGCTTGCGGTTCTGATTTCGGTTCTGGGCGGGGTGAACCCCTATGGGGGCTATGGTCGCGCGATTGGCATTGTTTTGGCCGTTCTGTCGATGCAGTTCCTGTCAAGCGGGCTGAATATGCTTCAAATCTCAAATTTTGCACGGGAACTGATCTGGGGCGGGCTGCTGATTTTCGTGCTGCTGATCAATACCATTGATTGGGCCAGCCTGGGGCAGGGTCGTAAAAATAGTAACAAATCCGGCTGACACAGGGAGAACGCCATGAAGAAAATTCTAAATAACCCAAACGATTACGTCGATGAAATGCTGGCCGGAATGGTCGCGGCCCATCCGGAATATTACCGCCTGCACGGCGATACCGGCAAGGTTGTTGCGCGCGCCCAAAAGGCGGTTGACGGCAAAGTAGGGATCGTAACGGGCGGCGGGTCGGGGCATCTTCCGGTTTTTACCGGGTATGTTGGTACGGGGCTTTTGGACACCTGCGCTATCGGTGATGTCTTTTCTTCACCCTCAGCTGAACAAATGGCCGATGCCATCCGCGCCGCTGATCAGGGGGCCGGTGTGCTGCGCCTTTACGGGAATTATGGTGGCGATGTCATGAATTTTGACATGGCCGGTGATCTGGTTGAATTTGATGATATCGAATGCACCACGGTTTTGTTGGCAGACGATGTTGCGTCCGCCCCCCCGGCCGAGCATGAAAAGCGCCGCGGTGTTGCGGGGATGGTTTATGCCTTCAAACTGGCCGGTGCCGCCGCCGAAGCGGGGGGGGACCTTGCCGCTGTAACGGCCGTTGCACAAAAGGCGGCCGATGCCTGTCGTTCAGTGGGGGCGGCCCTTAGCCCCTGCACGGTTCCACAGGCCGGAAAACCAACGTTTGAAATCGCCGATGACGAAATGGAAATGGGCATGGGCATCCATGGTGAACCCGGCGTGTGGCGCGGCAAGCTGCGCACCGCCGACCAGATCGCCGGTGAAATGATGGACCGTCTGTTGGACGACATGCCCCTGAAAACCGGGGATCGTGTTTCGATCATGGTAAACAGTCTTGGCGCAACCCCGCCGGAAGAATTGTATATCCTTTATCGTATCGTGAAACAGCGACTTGAAAGCGTGGGCGTTGAAATTGTGATGCCCCTTGTTGGCCGTTATGCCACGTCAATGGAAATGACTGGCGTTTCCTTTACCATGTGCAAACTGGATGCTGAGCTTGAAGACCTGCTGAAGGCCCCCTGCGATTGCGCCTTTTGGAGAGTTGGATGAGTAATATCGACCGAGCGTCTGTCATCACGGCCATCGAGCGCCTGGCGGCGGCGATGGAACGTGACTTTGATATGCTCAACACCGCCGATGGGGCGCTGGGGGATGGTGATCTGGGGATCACGATGCGGCGCGGTATGCGCATGGTGGCGGAAAATTCGGCCACCATACCGGACGACCTGGGGCTGGCTTTGTTGCAATGCGCGCAGGCGTTCACCAAAACCTCTGGCTCGTCCTATGGGACATTGCTGGCCACCGGTCTGATGGCGATTGCCAAATCGGTGAAGGGTCAGAGTGAAGTGTCGGCGGGGCAGGTGTCTGAACTGGTCGCCGCCGCCCGTGACAAGATGCAGGCGCGTGGCAAGGCAGACCTTGGCGGCAAAACCGTCCTTGACAGTCTTGACGCTGTTGCCGGGGCCACCGCGGGAAAAACCGGCACAGCCGAAGTGGCCGACGCCGCATCAAAAGCCGTTGATGATGCACTGGACGCCCTGCGCGACAAGAAGGCCACCATTGGCCGCGCCCGTATTTTTGCCGACAAAAGTGTGGGCATGGACGACCCCGGTATGCTGGCGATGAACCGCATCATCAAGGCACTGGCCAACCGCGAGGGCTGATTGCCCCCGCGCGTAACCCCCGCCTAAATCAGGGGGTCTTCGCCGCCATAGTGGCGATCAGGATAATCGGCATGCAAGGCCTGATCGGCGGCACTAAAGCGGGGGCGCGCAAAATTGTGCTGATGCCAGTAGGGATAGATCAGCGGCAGGCGGCTGACATCATTCAGGCGCTGCAATTCGTCATCCGTCAGCTTTAGATCCACAGCCCTGAAATTATCGCGGAACTGGTCTTCGTTCACCCCACCAACAACAAGCGAACTAACCGCTGGCCGGCTTAGCAGCCAGGCAAGCGCGATTTGTGCGGCGGCCACATCGTGGGCCTTTCCAATGTCCACCAGACAATCAACAATATCCCACAGGCGTTCGGCGTCGCGGATTGGTGGTTCGTTCCAACCCACGGCCTGACGCGACCCTTCCGGTGCGGGCTGTCCCCGGCGGTGATCGCCGCTTAGCAAACCGGCGGCAAGTGGGCTCCAGACAAGGACACCCAATCCCTGATCAACAGACATCGGCAACAGTTCGTATTCGGCTTCGCGGGCCTCAATTGTGTAATGGATCTGTTGCGTGGCAAAGCGCGTGCCACCACGACGATCAGCGGCGGCCAGTGATTTCATCACATGCCAGCTCGAATAATTCGAACAGCCAGCATAGCGCACCTTGCCCTGCTGAACCAATGTATCAAGTGCGGCCATTGTTTCTTCGACCGGGGTCACGCCGTCCCATGCATGCATGTAATAGATGTCGATATGATCGGTGCGCAGCTTTTTCAGGGTTCTTTCGCATTCCCGGATCAAATGCCAGCGCGACGTGCCTTCGTCATTTGGCCCATCACCGATACGCATTCGCGCCTTGGATGTCACAAGGATATCGTCATATCGCCCTTCCAGAACCTCGCCCAGAATTTCCTCGGCCCGGCCGGTGGAATACATATTGGCCGTATCAAACAGGTTCACCCCGTTATCAATGCAAAGATCAACCAATCTGCGGGCCTCTTTCACGCCGTGATTGCCAACCATGCCAAATGGGCCTTCACCGCCAAAGGTAAAGGTGCCCATGGTAAGTGCCGATACTTTCAGCCCGGTCTTGCCAAGTGTTCTGTATTCCAATGTCTTATCCTCCAGGTGTTATGTTCGTTAGTCTGTGCAAATTTCGGTCAGGTTTCCAGCACAGTTTTTGCAGCCGGATAAAGGGCAAGGTATTGTTGATAGATTTCTTCGTATTTTGCGACATTTGCCGCGATGGGGTCAATGGTGCGGCCCGGATGGACCATGCCGGCAATACCATCGTCGATTGTTTCAAAACGCCCGGCGCCGTGGGCGGCCAAAATGGCAGACCCGGTTGATGGGGCATCGGCTGACGCCGGAATTTTGATCGTAAGGCCCGCCGTGTCGGCGTGTATTTGCATCCACAAATCTGACGCTGACGCGCCGCCACCCACGGTGATTTCAGAACTGGTATAACCGGCCCGCCCGAACGCATCCAGTATCGCCCGTGTGCCAAAACTGATGCCTTCCATGATGGCCCGGAAGATGTGGTGCTTTTCATGGGCCAGCGTCAGCCCCAAAATGGCACCGCGCGACAACGGGTCGGTGTATGGCGTGCGGTTGCCCTGAAAATGGTCCTGAATGATCAGCCCGTCACACCCCGGTTCAAGTTCCGCAGCCCTGGCATTTAGTTCATCGTAATTCAGCCCACCTGTCAGGCGGCCCAGCCAATTGATAATTGATCCGGTTGAGGTTTGCCCCCCCTCAACCACATAGCGCCCCGGATAAACGATATCAGCATACGCCCCCCAGACACCCGGCGCAGACAAAGCGGCCTCGGTCACCCCAAACTGAAGGTGTGACGACCCGGTTATCAGCGCCAGTTGACCGGGCCGGGCCACACCAAGACCGATCATTCCAATCAGGGCGTCCGCCCCGCCCTGTACCACCTTAACCGAGCGCGACAGGCCCAGTTCGGTTGCGGCCTGTGCGGTCAGGGTTGCGATTACTTCGCCCGGTGCCACGACCCGTGGTGGCCATTTGTCCAGCAGGGCCTCAAGGCCAAGCGCGCCAAGCAACGTTTCAGGTCGCCCGCCCGCGTCATTGCGAAAATGCCAGCGCAGGCCGACATTATTCAGGCTGGCCGCCCATTCGCCGGTCAACTTATAGGTCAGGAAATCCTGATATTCACAGATCCGGTATGCCCGATCAAACACCTCAGGTTCGTTACGTTTAAGCCATAGCGCCTTGGGCAACATCCATTCGGCTGAAACCGGCCCCTGACCGGCACCGTTCAGTTGAAGGGCCGGATCACCGGTTGCCAGCACCGCGTCTGCCTCGGCGTGGGCGCGCACATCCATCCAGATCAATGCAGGGCGCAGGGCATCGCCATTTTGATCCAGCGCGACAACTGAACAACTGGTGGTGGCATAGGCGATTGCCTCAATCTGACCGGGGTCAATTCCGCCTTTGGAAATCGCACCACGGCTTGCCTTAACGAAACTGGCCCACCAGTCGGCGGGCATTTGTTCGGCCCGCGCCCCGGCTGAAAATGATGTCTCATAGGGCACGGCGCAGCTTGCGATGCATTTACCGTTCAGGTCATAGATACGCGCGCGCAGGCTTTCGGTTCCGCCGTCTGCCGTCAGAAAATAGGCCATGACATATCCTTTTCAACTGTGCCGCAACGCCCAGTATTCATACCAGAACGGTGCCCTGCACCCAAATGCTTTCCACTTAGCCCGCCGGGTTTATTACACCCTTCAGAATGTCCAGAACTGCCGGCAATTCTTCCCAATGGGGCATGTGGCCCGCTTGGGGCAGGTGGTGCACAGCAATGCGTGGTGACACGCCCGGCGCATCAGACCAGCCAACAATCTGATCCCGGTGCCCGACAATGATGCGCACCGGAATTTGTTCCGCCAGCCGGGTAAGCGCGGGCTTGATGTCGGGGGGCTGCCCGCCGTCTTTGCCCAACAGTTCCGCTGCAATCCCGGTTAAGCGGTTTTTTTGCAGGCTGTGATAAAACCGATCAATGGCCGATGGTGACAGTGCCACCGCCCCGTCAGTCATCTGGCCCAACAAAGTGGCGACGGCCTCGGGGGATTTCGCGTGGGCCAGACCGTCCACAAAACCCCCGTTAATTTGCGTGCCAAGGCCCGCCGGGGCGATCAGGGTAAGCGAGCGTAAGTGCAGGTGTTCGCCAAGGGCCACCGCAGGCACAGCCCCAAGGGAATGGGCCACCAGATGCAGGGGTTTTTCGCCAAAAATGGAACTGGTAAATGGCGCCAAACCAGCGGCCAGATCGCCTGTTTGCACGGCCTCAACCTGGGTTTCCCCGTGCGCTGGAAGATCGGGCGCGACCACATGTGCCCCGCGCTTTATCAGCCCCGAAATCAACCCCGACCATATCGTGTGATCGGCGGCAAACCCGTGCAGCAATAATACCGGCGCCCCACCTGCGGCCCCCCGGTCAACATAGGCGATACCGTTTTGGTGCAAAACAGCGTCGTGCCCTGATGTCATTTCATCCAGTGCCTGTTCAACATCGCGCCGTTCAACCCGGCCCCGTCGCCCGGTGCCGGTAATCTCTGCGATATCAATACCGGCCATGCGTGCAAGGCGTCGCGCAACCGGGGTGGCGCGCGGACGTGCTTCAGCCCTGTTTTCGGCGGCCACGGCAGATGAAACTTTAGGGGGCACAGGGGTATCCTGGGCACTGATCACATCGTCTGACCCGTCTGAATCCGCGTTCACGGTCCAGTCTGGCCCATCACCTGTGTCGACCTTTGCAATCGGGGTGCCGATTTCCACCATGTCCCCTTTATCCATAAGGGTTTCGATCAGGGTGCCGGGGCCAAGAGCCGGAAATTCAACCACCGTTTTGTCGGTTTCCACCTCAACCAGCGCATCGCCCCGGTGGAACGCCTGACCGGGCGCCACCAACCAGCCGATAATCCGCCCCTGTTCCATGGTTTCGCCAAGGCGCGGCATTTTCAGGATGCCCTTGGTCATTTCATAAGCTTGCGCGCATATTCAACCACCAGTGACGGGCTGGGCACTGATCCGGCCTCAAGCCCGGCAGAGACCGAAATGGGGATGTCCTCTCCGGCAAGGCGCAGCACCGGGTTTTCAAGAAAATCAAAACATTCCTCTGAAATCCGGGCTGCCAGTTCGGCCGCAACACCCGCCGTTAATGGCCCTTCGGACAGGACCATCGCCTTACCGGTTTGTTCAACTGCGTGGCGTATCGTTTCAAAATCAAGCGGGTTAAGGGTGCGCAGGTCGATCACCGTTGCCTCAATACCGTCCTGTGCCAGAATTTCTGCGGCCTCAAGCGCGTAATGCAATTGACGCGAATAGGTTACGATCACCAGATCATCACCCTGACGGTGAACCGCGGCCTTGCCCCATGCCGGTGGTGGTGCGTTCAGATCAACGTCTTCCTGCAGCGCATAAAGCCCCTTGTGTTCAATGAAAACCACCGGGTCGGGCTGTTTCAGGGCCTGACGTAACAGGTGATAGGCATCATGTACCGTGGCGGGCATCGCCAGACGCAGGCCGGGTGTGTGCATCACATATGCCTCAAGGCTTTGGCTGTGTTGCGCCCCCGCCGACCGCCCGGTTCCGCCCTGTGTGCGCAAAACCATCGGCACGCCGATCTGACCCCCAAACATATAGCGGATCTTGGCCGCCTGATTGCACAGCTGATCCATCGTCATTCCGATGAAATCTACATACATCAATTCGGCCACCGGGCGCATCCCGGCCATCGCCGCCCCCACAGCCGCCCCCACAATTGCGGGTTCTGAAATCGGCGTATCAAGCAAACGCTCTGGGCCAAATTCATCAATCAGCCCCTTGGTGACACCATAGGCCCCGCCATATCGGCCGACCTCTTCACCAATGATGAAAATGTCTTCATCTTCGTGCATTGCATCACGCAGCGCCTGACGCAGGGCATCGCGGTATGTCATTTTTTCCATGACTAATCCCTTGCCAATATACGATCAAGCCGCTGGCGCAGTGGCTCTGGTTCTGGTTCGCCGGGGGCAAACACATCCCGAAACATCGCGTCTTGCGCCGGTGGGTTTGACGCAATGGCAAAATCAATCGTGGCATCCATTTCAGCGGCGGCTGCCCCGTCGATGGCATCCAGTTCCTGTTGGGTGTGGCCGGCTTGGGTCAATTCAGTGTGCGCCTGTTTAATGGGGTCTTTTTTACGCCCGTCGGTCTCTTCTTCTTCACTGCGATAGGGGCTTTTGTCTTTGCGCGCGTGACCGAAAAAACGATAGCAATCGACGGCAAGAAAACCGGGCATACCGGCGCGGGCGGCGTCAATTGTGCCTTGCGCTGCCGCCACCACATCAAGCACATCAATGCTATCAACAGTGTCCCCCTTCAGGCCAAAGGCCAGGGCGCGTTCATGCAAAACCGTGGCGCGCGTGGCCTGATCAACCCTTGTTCCCATGCCCCATTGGTTATTGATGCAGACAAAAACCACCGGCAGGGACCAAAGGGCGGCCATGTTCATGCTTTCGTATAAAATGCCCTGTCCCATCGCCCCGTCACCAAAAAATGCAACCGAAACCGCACCAGAACCACGCCGCTTTGCGGCCAGGCCGGCCCCGACAACCGCAGGTATGCCGCCGCCCACAATGGCATTTGCACCCAGATGCCCAAGGCCCCGGTCGGCAATATGCATGGAACCGCCCTTGCCCTGACAATAGCCGGTATCCTTACCGGCAATTTCGGCCATCATTCGGTTGGGGTCCGCCCCGCGCGCAAGGAAAATCCCGTGGCCGCGATGGTGGGTGGTAAAGGTATCGCCGCCTTTCATGGCAGAGCAAACGCCCACGGCGGCAGATTCTTCACCAATGGACAGGTGCAACATCGATCCGGCGCTTTGGCCCCGAACGAACAGTTCCCCCACCCGTTCTTCAAAGGTGCGTATCCGCCGCATTTCGCGGTATAGCCCGATCAGGTCGGTGTTTGACACCTTCCCGGAAGGTGCAGATCGGGTTGTCGGTTTAATGCTCATATTAACCTCTGCACAATCTGTTGAACGCCTGACTTTCAGCTTGGGGGGCCGGTGGTATTTGTCAATCATAAACCGCCTTCAGCGCATTGTGACATAGTCGCCCTTGTGCCTTAAGGGGCCATTGCCCGATGGTTGGTTTTTGTATGCAATGCATTTTCTTTGTTGTGGTGACTAATTGGTGAGAACAAAGCACTGGACACCGCGCAGTCGCTGCGTCAAACAACTTATGGATTTTGGTAACTGAAGTTTACCATTTCAACGGCAATAACAGTTGCCAATTTTGCCGGACTTGCACCGGTTAATGTTCTTGGGAGGACAATATGAAAAACACTCTACTTACAGCCGCCGCCGGCCTTGCCCTGATGGGCGGTGCAGCGTCAGCACAGACAGCACTGGAAATGACATCTGCATTTCCACAGAACCTGCCAATTCTTGGTACGGCTGCCACTGACTTTGTGTCTAAGGTCAATCTGATTTCCAGCGAAGTTGAATTTGAACAGTTCGATCCGGGCAAACTTGTCCCTGCATTGGAAGCACTGGACGCGGTTTCTGATGGCGCCGTTGACGCGGGTTTCCAGACTGCCGGTTACTGGCAGGGTAAGATGAACGCCGCGTCATTGTTTGCGGCCGTGCCATTTGGCCCGGAAGCCGGCGAATTCTTGGGCTGG